>NZ_JCANTR010000010.1:0-188306 GCF_059568575.1 Flavisolibacter ginsengiterrae DSM 18136 | reverse complement strand
TCACTCCGAGCATGTGCAAGGCAGCCTGGGAGAATGCCTATACAGAAAGGATCAACAGAACCATAAAGGAAGAATATCTTAATGGTTGGGAAATTAATAGCTATAATAGCTTAACTAAAAGGCTTAAGCAGGCTGTATATCATTATAACCATAAAAGAAGCCACTCAAGCCTTTGTAAGAAAAGTCCTGTAGCTTTTGAAATGGAAATTAATAATATGAATGCCTCTGATAGACCTAAGCTTAAGATTTATAAACACGTTGAGAAACAAATAATAGAAGTAGGTAAACAAGTTCTGAGTTATAAATATTAGTACTTTAAAAAAGTCAACCTTATTCAGGCACGTAGAAATTTTCAATGCTCAATGCTCAATGCTCAATTTTTAAGGGAGGGAATGGGAGAACTAAGATTGGCAGGATAAAAAGGGATTATTGAGGAGATCCACAGACTCCCGACTACTGACTCCGGACTCATGACTCAGCTCCCTCCTTGTCAACTTGTCAACCCTGTCAACTTGTTAACTTTCCAACTAAACAATCCTATAGTTATTATGATCAAAGGGCCGCTGGCCGGTGATCTTCTCTACCAGGTTCTTGAATTTTTCCTTTACAGGTAGGCGGTTGTAGGAAAGGTCGTAATCGAACTTCCAGTTCATGGCAGCAATGCGTTGTTGCATTACCCTGGGATGCGTGCCTTTGAACTTTTCCAGGGCATCGATATGTGACTGGTAATCATAGGCCTCATACACTTTTTGTGGCTGCCAGTTGTCGCCGCTCCAGTGCTTGCTGAAATTATACTGCTTCTCATGCATGGTCTCGGGCGGACGCACCCAGCCATAATGGTGTATCCAGGCATTCAATGGCTTCACCCGCAACTTTTCATTATCACCCTTGCGAAAACCCTGTGCATCACGGTAAGAAAAGATGTTGGGATCATTTCGGATGATGCGTATCTCTCGTTTGTACCATTTGGAAGACACGCCAATGTAATCAAAGGATCCATAAAAATGGCGGTACTTGAAGAGTAATCCATCCACTTCCTTTTTATCCTTCCAGGTATGCATGGCTTTGCGGATCTCATCATAGCCATCTTCGTGCAAGACTTCATCACCCTGGATGTAAAAACACCAGTCAGTATCCCTGGCAATGGCACGATACGCTTTTTCAGTTTCCACAGCCAGCACCCGGCCACCCTCCCTCAGGTTATCATCCCATACCGTATCAATGATCCTGATCTTTTGGGGGTCAATACCGGCAACTACATCGCGGGTACCATCTTCGGAATCACCCACTGCCACTACCACCTCGTCACAGAGGGGCAGTATGGACTGCAGCGCCTCTACGATGGGGTATTGGTACTTTATGGCATTCTTGATGAATGAAAAGCCGGTTACTTTCATTTGCTGTAAATAGCAAAGGAGAAAAGGAGCAGGTATGATCCCTTCCTCTCCTCCCCTGACAATGGGCTATTATTGTTGTTCGATGTTTTCTTCGTTGGCTTCCACTACCCATTTTTCCGGGCGCATTTGCGGGAACAGCAATACGTCCTGGATAGAGGGCTGGTTGGTCAGCAACATGCAAAGCCTGTCAATACCAAAGCCGATACCTGAGGTAGGAGGCATGCCATATTCCAGTGCACGCAGGAAATCATAGTCAATATACATGGCCTCTTCATCTCCTCTCTCCATCAGCTTCACCTGTTCTTCAAAGCGCTCACGCTGGTCAATAGGGTCATTCAGCTCGCTGTAGGCGTTGGCTATTTCCTTGCCGTTGATGATCAGCTCAAAGCGTTCCACTAATCCATGCTTGGTGCGGTGCTTCTTGGTCAGTGGACTCATCTCGACAGGATAGTCAATGATGAAGGTGGGCTGCACATAGTGCTCCTCACATTTCCCACCAAAGATCTCGTCGATCAGTTTTCCCTTTCCACTGCTTGGTTCTACATCTATATGCAATTGGCGACAGACCGCTCGCAGTCCTTCCTCGTCCATTTCGCTCACATCAATACCTGTATGTTCCTGGATGGCATCATAGATGCTGATGCGTTTGAAAGGTGCTTTAAAAGAAATGGTCTTATCACCCACCGGCACTTCAGCTTGTCCACAAACATCTATAGCCGCTTTTTCCAGCAATCGCTCGGTCACATTCATCATCCACAGGTAGTCTTTATAAGCTGTATAGAATTCCAGGATGGTAAACTCGGGATTGTGGGTGCGATCCATACCCTCATTGCGGAAGTTGCGGCTGAACTCATACACCCAGTCAAAGCCTCCAACGATCAGGCGTTTGAGGTATAATTCATTGGCCACGCGCAGGTAGAAAGGCGCATCCAGCGCATTATGATGGGTAATAAATGGCCTGGCAGCGGCACCACCGGGGATGCTTTGCAATACCGGCGTATCTACTTCAAGGGCTCCATGCTCGTTTAAAAACTCACGAATGGAGTTGATCAGTTTTGTTCTTTTTAAAAAGGTTTCCTTGATGGAAGGATTGATCACCAGGTCTGCATAGCGCTGGCGGTATTTGAATTCCGGATCGGTTACCGCGTCAAAAGTTTGTCCTTCGGCTTCTTTTACTATGGGAAGGGGACGCAGTGATTTGCCCAGGAAGGTGAGCTCTTTCACATGTACAGAGATCTCTCCTGTCTTGGTACGGAATACAAAACCCTTTATACCAATGAAATCACCAATATCTACCAGCTTTTTCCATACAATATCATAAAGGGTAGTGTCACCATCTTTGGCCAGGTCGTCCTTACGCAGGTAGACCTGGATTCTTCCCTGCGAATCCTGCAATACGGCAAAGGAGGCCTTGCCCATATCACGGACACTCATGATGCGGCCAGCGAGGCATACATCAGACAGGGCATCTTTGTTTTCATCCGTGAAGGAAGATTTGATGGCGACTGAATAATTATTTACGGGATATAGGGCAGCAGGGTAGGGATCGATGCCCAGTTTCTGCAGTTCTGCCAGTTTTTCTCTACGAACAATTTCCTGTTCTGATAAATGTTGAGTTTGCATGTACACCACGGTTTCTAAAGTGGTGCAAATGTACAGATACGAAGACAATAACCCTGCTATCGGTCCAGCGGAATGAGCAGGCCAATACCGGTTTGCCGCAGGCTTGTTGAAGAGGGGATATTGATTTGCTGTGTTCTTATCACCATCATGGCCCTTAATTTATATTTCGAAGCACTAATAAACAGCGGTATGCTGGCCACGAAAGACACTGCTCCTAAAGCTATCATTGTGTAAGCTCCTGAATTGTTTTTGTCGCCTTCCATAAGGTGCATAGTGCCTAATCCGCCAAATATTCCCAGTGCTACCCCTCCAGCCATCAAAACAAAGGCGCCCGCTTTTTGATCGCGGCTCTTTTGCAGGTAATGCTGCGACAAATCTTTACCGGTAAGTTTTTGCGGGATGCCTTTTGATTTTTGTGCACCTAAGCTGCAGGCGGTGCTTATCAATACCGTTATAATGAATATTTTTTTCATAATCCTTTGGATTTGTTTGTTCCATTGGTTTTCGGGAAAACAATGAAAAGCATGCTTTTTCAAAAACGTATTTTATAAGGGGTTTTTAGTGTTTTTTATTTGTTGGCAGGATCACCTGCAGGCCAATTCCCATATTCCAGAAACCACCGGGTTCACCTGGCTTGAACAGGTAGCCAACCTCAGGACGGATGGCCCATTTATCCAGGTTGCTGCTGAATCCTGCGCCACCTGAAAAGCCCATTAAAAATTCATTATCTCCTTCTGAGCCGATGATATAATCTCCTTTTAGAGAAAAGGAAAGGTCTGCCTGGTTGCTCTTTGTGGTAAATGTGCCTATGAACTGTGGGGCGATGGAATAATTATGGTCTTTGAAGGTTTCACCAGCCTCTGATTCTTCCTTGAAATTGTACCGGCTGATGGGGACCAGGACAGCAAATTTTTTATCCTTAAGGCTAAACTTGGGGATAACACTGATATAATTGGCTTTGAACTTACTGTCCTCCATGCCAACCGGTACCAGTTTTTCGTAGCGCAGTTTGATGTCCATTTTGTCATTGATGCCATAGCCCACTTTACCTCCATAATTGTTGTTGGTAGCAGCGGATTCGCCGTCACCACTGAAACTATAATGGGTGTAACTGCCGGAAAGCTCCAGGCCGCCCTTGCCCAAAGTTGCTGCCCGTTCATAACTGGTGTTTACGGGTGCTACCGTAGCACAGGAAATAAAAAATATGGCGGGAATGGCTGCAACTGCATGTAGTAAATTCTTTTTCATAACCAATAGTTTTAGGCAATGAAGCTACCTTCCTGTAAAGGCGATTTCTAATTGAATTATGCTCCCGGAAAATGAGTTTTGGCATTTTTTGCAACTGTCAGTAATGAAGCCATACTTATATCGTTAACCGGCGTTTTATTTTTTTACCTGGCAGCCACAATATCACCCTTTGCCAGTTGATCGAATTTTGCTAACTTAAAAGAAGATTGGTTCGTCCAATTATTACCAAAACCAACTTTATGGGTAACAGTTCGATCCAGGGACTTCTTTTTCAAAGGATCAGGGAAAAGCTTTCACCGGGAGTTTCCCTTGCAGAGCATATTTCTGAGCTGTTGTGCCTGAGCCCTGACAGCGCCTACAGGCGTATCAGGGGAGAAACACCCCTGGTGCTGGAAGAAGTGAAGCTATTGTGTGATGCACATTCCATCTCGATGGACCAGCTATTGCAATCAAAGGATGATTCCGTGCTTTTCTCCGTTGTGCGGGTGGAAGATGCCAATGGAAGTTTCAAACTTTTTTTGCAGGAAATGCTCCACCGGTTGCAGATGGTTGCCAGTGCCAACCAGAAAGAACTGATCTACCTGAGCAAGGAGATCGTGGTCTTTCATTTTTTTATGCACCCGGCTCTTTTTGCTTTCCAGTATTATTTCTGGATGAAATCGACCCTTCGGTCAGACACTGTGCCCCTTCAATTTTCTTTTGACCTGCTAAAGCCTGATATTGAAGCCATCGGCAAAGAGATACTGTCTGTGTATAATTCCATTCCTTCTATTGAAATATGGAACCTGGAATGCATCAATAATACCATTTCACAAATAGAGTATTACAGGGATGCAGGTTTATTCCGTTCCAGCCAGGATGCAGAAATTATTTATGCCGGCCTGCGCGAAATGCTTGCTCATTTACAATTGCAGTGTGAGAAGAGCTGCAAGTTCCTTCCCGGTGAAAATCCCCAGTTAAAGAAAAACAACTTCCAGTTCTTTTACAACCGTGAAGGCCTGGCAGACAATACTATTATGGCGCTCATTAATGGACGCAAAACCCTGTACCTGAATTATGAGGGGCTGAATTATATGTACACACAGAATGAAAAGCTTTGTGATTCGGTCTATGGCAGGTTGCAGAAACTGCAAAGAACTTCCACCATCCTCAGTGGTGTGAGCGAAAAGCAACGGCACCTTTTCTTTAACTCCCTGCGGAACAAAATTCCAAACCGTCAAAAACTGCAATTGAAATGAGCGGCACTAACCTCCAGGATAGAATATTCAGTGAGATCAAGAGCAGGTTGCCGGCACAGGTGTCGCTGGTGGACGAAATTGCTGTTGCGCTGGGAGTGAGTACAGATAGTGCTTACAGGAGGATAAGAGGTGAAAAAGTACTAAGCCTGGAAGAAGGCTATACATTGTGCCAGCGGTATGGGTTCTCCCTGGATAACCTCGCTAACCCTGTTTCCAACTCTTATGTTTTTACCGGCAATTTTGTAAAGACAGAATCATTCAGTTATAAGGAATTCCTGACCAATATTTACCAACAGGTAAAATATATGACAGGATTTGAGAACCGGGAACTGATCTACCTGGCCAAGGACATTCCCTTATTTCATCATTTTCATACCAGGGAGCTGGCAGCATTCAAGCATTATTTCTGGATGCGCAATATCCTGCACCATCCCGATTTTGCCACCATGAAATTCAAGGTGAGTGATTTTCCCGAAGACTTTTACGAGATAGGAAAGAAAGCCCTTGATTGTTACAACAACTTGCACACAATAGAGATCTGGAATATTGAAAGCATCAACAGCACCATCAGGCAGGTGGAATATTACCATGATACCAATGTGTTCACCAGTGAAGAAGAGATCTACCAGGTGTATGAAGCAGTGGGTAAATTAATTGACCACCTGGAGCGGCAGGCAACCAGTGGCTATAAGTTTGCCCTGGATGGAAATGTAAGCCAGCGACTGGGTAAATATGAAATGTATTTCAACGAGATCGTCATACTGGAAAACTCACTGCTTGCAATTTTGAATGGGACCAAAACAGCTTTCCTGGTGCATAATGTGATCAATATCCTTATTACAAGGGATGTGGCCTTTTGTGATAATATGTATAGTTATATACAAAACCTGATGAAGAAATCTACCCTGATTAGCAACGTTAGTGAGCGGGAGCGCACACGCTTTTTTAAATTCCTTCGCCAGAAGATAGCTAACCGCAAGCAAACCCTGAAGGTGTAATCTATTTACCTCCTTACCAATTTCTGGCAGTAAATTTGAATCCATCGAATAAATCAAATTATGTTGAAACGCTACCTTATTGCCTTTAGTCTTACACTGGGGCTATTATCCTGTGAAACACTTTCCAATTTACCCATGTCAACTACCATCACCCAGGCCGAAGCGGCACAGGGAATACGTGATGCGCTGGACCAGGGCGTTGGCCGTGGTATAAACCTGCTGAACAAGGAGGATGGTTTTTTTGGAAACCAGGCTTATAAGCTCTTTCTGCCGCAGGAGGCAGTAAAAATAGAAAATACGTTACGCCAAATCGGTATGGGTTCATTGGTGGACAAGGCAATCCTCCAGATCAACCGTTCTGCCGAAGACGCCGTTGGATATGCAAGGCCTATCTTTTTAGATGCAATCAAGGAAATGACCATCGCAGACGCCATCAACATCATCAAAGGTCCTAAGGATGCAGCTACGCAATACTTCAAAGACAAGACCACCAGTAAACTCATAGCAGCTTTTACACCTATCATAAAAGGATCGCTGGATAAGTTCAGTGCCACAAAGTATTATGGTGATATGATCAATACCTATAACAGGTTTCCTACAACCATGAATAAGCTAAATCCTGATCTTCCTTCTTATGTGGTAGATAAGGCAGTGAGTGCCCTGTTTGACCAGGTAGCGCAGGAAGAAGCCAATATCAGGGCCAATCCTATGGCACGGACAACAGACATACTGAAAAAAGTGTTTGGCTGGGCAGCGAGGGGTTAAAAGAAATGAAGTTAATGGAAAGGGAGACGATAGTCTCCCTTTTTTGTTTATGCGGTTATTTATTCCCGTTATATGATCTCATTTGCCTTCTATCTCTTAAGCGATCTTTCCAAACCTTGGGCAGGCGTTTTCTTTTTGTGGCAAGGCATTTCCGTTGCCCCGTACCAGCTCAATGATATTATAGGATTTGGTATGACAAAATGGACAGGCATGTACATCGCCCGCGGAATCAACATATACACTGCGGCTGCCTGAAAAGCAACCTACACGACGCTGGTGGTAACCATGATAGAGCATTGTGGGATACTGGCTGTAGGAAGGATGATGATTGATAGTGGTGAAAGCTTTTTCCAGCAGTTCAATATGTGCGTCCTCAAGGTGAACTTCCTTGTCCGCATAATGACCAACCTGTCTTGGCTCCAGCACCTGCACAAACTGCACACCCAGGTCCCGGGCAAAGTCCATATAGGGCATTAGGTGATTGCCATCCAGGAATTCTTTGGTGGCACATACGCTTATGGAAGTAACCATGCCTGCCTCCTGTGCATATTTCACTGCTTTTACGGCTTGTACAAATGAGCCTTCTTTGCCACGGAAGGCATTGTGCCTGTTGGGCAGGTAATGATCAATACTTATTACCATGCCTTTGCAGCCCGCTTCTTTTAATTCACGGGCAGTTTGCGGTGTTACATTAAAACCTGAAGACAAAACCCAGCATTCTGTTTTTTTAGAGGTATGGCGAACCAGCTTTACCAGGTCTTTATACCGCACCATGGGTTCACCCCCACTGAAATGTATTTGCAATACACCTTCTTTTTGATAGAGGTCAACCACTTTATACAAATCATCCAGCGTAAAGGATTCGCTTAGATTAAGGTTGTCCCATTCAAAGCAATGCTCGCAACGCATGGGGCATTTACGGGTGATGGCGAGGAATACAAAAGACAACCGTTCCTTGGTATCCAATGGGGAGGCCTGCCTGCGCAATTCGCTTTTGATAAGATCATCGTAGGCTTTGGAAGGCCAGCCCGGCGTGTACTGGTTGAAGTAAAACTTATTGCCCACGCTGTATAGCTTTTTGAGGTCACCACCCCAAACATTGGTGCGGAGCGAAAGCATTCTTTTGTATATGTCAAGGATCTTTTTGGGCTGGCGCAAAATGATGCAGCTAAAATAAAATATACGAAGCTTGATCATCCACCAAATAAATGTTCTGTATATGCCACTTACCTGCCGGGTGGACATGCTTCCTTGTTCGATAGTATTTTCCTCCTGGTACAGGTAATCGTTTAAGCTTATGGTTGTTTGCATGACTGTTCTTTTAAGTGTTTAATTGGAGGCAAAAAGTAAGGGATTGGCCTGGTGCTGTTGTTTATAACGTTCCATACCATATAGCGGAAAGGCATTGGGTTTAGTGAATTGTTTCAGGAATTTGACATCCGCCTTGCCGGTAAAATTGCGTATGTGCTGGTAGTAACCTTTTGTGTGAAAGATAAAGGAGTAAGACATGCCTTCCTGTTGCCTGCCAGCCTTGTATTCAAGTGTTGCTACGTTCCCTATTTCGGGTTGCTCCAGGTATTGGCCATCTTCTCTATTCAAAAGGGATATGATGTCTTTGCCTGTTTCATCCGTTGCCTGGCTCAATGGCAATTTGTCCACTGTAAAATCAGTATTACTGCTGTAATCAATGGCCATGGCATCTATCTCCCAGAACATAAAGCCGCTGCTTAAACGAAGCTCTACCTCTTTTGAATTGATACCGGAAAGATCCAGTGGCACCACTACTTCACGTGTTGTCAATGGGCCAATTGTGGTTAGTTCAGAGACCTTTTTCCAGCTACCGGCTGTTTTAATGGATATTTCTAAAGGGAGCTTTTGTTCCCTAACCCATTTTAGTAATTCGGCCGCGGTCTTTTTATGTTGTTTCCTCATGTAGGTAGCATAATAACTTCCAAAGCCTTTGGCCAGTTCTCCATATAGATAATCCAGGAAATAAGAATTCTTCACTGTAAGCAGAAGTTTGGCTTTTTGCGCCTCCCGGGGCTTTTTGAAAGTTACATTCAATTCATTGAGTCCATCCCTGGAAGCCGTATCATCAAAATATTGAAGCCGGAGGTCATTTGCTTCAGATATATTTTTCAAGGCATCATTACGATGACGGAAGGTGGCCTCTAAAGGCGCCTGCGGTTCAGCGATGCTATACAAATTTCCATTGGCTCCGGCCAGCACTTTTGTTCCGGGCTTATGTGTTACCACCCATAGTTCAGCCATGTCAGTGTATTGGATCTCTTTGAGTTCGTTGCTGATCTTGATGCGGTAGCTTCCCCTGCCAGAAGGTGCCAGTTTGAGCGGGAGGTAATCATGCCTGGCCAGTTGGGGGTAGATGGCCCCTCCATAGATCTCGCCCTGCAAGGAAAAGCTGTTGCCATCATCTGCACTAACAAAAGGACAGGAACTTTTGGTGGCGGCTATAATGATGGCTGCAACAACTATGGCACCGATTATGTATCCTATAGCGCCGATCACATAACTATTGGTTGTACGTTTTTTGTCTTTTTCAATCACTTCAATTTTCTGCACTTTATCCAAGGCAAGGGTATAGCTGGATGGGATTTGAATGGTGCTGTCATAAGGAATATAAAAATGCACTTCATTCAGTACGCCCTGCTGGGAAGTCTTTTTGTATTTCAGATTCCGTTTAGGTCCGTTATTGACATATACCTGGTGGATAAAGGAAAGAGAATCCAGGGTGACTTTTACTGTCTTACGGTCTTCACTCATTGCCCCAATTTTCATGTAGTAGGCCTTGTTGCCGTTGCGAAGTATAAAATCCCTATTGGCTATATTCAGTGAATCAATGACAGCGGGATCTTTTGTCTTGGTTGTGGCCTGATAATAATTATGACAGCTGGTGCTGATTGCCAGTACCAACAATGGTATAAGCAATGTTCTGAGTTTTGGTATATATGCCATATATAGCGGTTTAATGTGTTCACCTACCTGACAATAGATTACAGTTTTAAATTCAGAGGGTAAAGAATAGATCGAACAGCTTAAAAAAGATAGCCTATCGTAAATCCGAAATAATGCCTTGATGAATGGGTGCCATCCTTATTGATATTCGTTAAACTTTTCTGGTAATTCAGATTGGTTGAAAAACCGATGTGTGATTCATAGCCTGCCGTACCATTGACAGCCCAATCGATGGTTTTATAGCTATTCAGCGGATCAGAATCGAGCATGTTTTTCATGGCCGGGCCTGCGCCGATCATGATCTTCCCATTCTTTGTTTGAGGTGTAAACAATAGGTATAATGGTATATCAAGGTATGCCAGGTCATCCTTGTAAGAACCATATAGGTTTCCGAAGTTGTAATTACTATTTGCATATCCCATGGTAAGCTCAGCTCCTGGTCTTAATTCAATTTGCTTTGCCAGGGGCACTGATAAAAAACCTCCTGCCAGGAAACTGACTTTCGAGTGAGAGAAGTTTTGTCCATCTGGTTGTGTATAGGTGATATGGGGGAAGGTGAGCCCGAGTTTGGCCCCGATTCTTACCTGTCCGTTCACGGCCAGGCCTAAAAGCAAAATACCTGTACTTAAGATGATATGTCGAAGGCAGACTTGCATACTTTCTATTTAATATGGAACAGTTACAGGTACATAATTCATTACAAGGTCATTTACTTTGCGTGATAATTGTTTGGCAATGATTTATCCGGGAAGCCAGGAGAAATGATCTGCTGATTGGTTTTACCCAACAGCTCCTGGTACATATAATGTTTTGGTTTGCTTTTATAAGTTACTAACTATACAGAATATTTCAAATTATTATTACCACTGGCATGCTTACGTGCTCATAGATTCAAAGACCTTACTGGTTATTGCTTGTTATTGTTGGGTTTAGCTAATGCAATAAGCTCCCGTAAAGGAGCTTATTGCATAAATTCAAGAAAATGTTTTAAATGGTGTGCTATGCAGGTGTTCAGGTAAAGCAACAAAAAGTAGTATTGGTTGCGACACTTACCGGTTCACATGTAATGTAGGATAATTCCGCATCATGCTCTATTAAATTTAGCCTGGGATAACAATGCTTTATTTGGCTTCCAGTTCTCCTGTTGCAGCTTATAATAACAACACCTGCCAGGCTTCGTAGACTTTACCTTCGTCTAAAAGGCGGGCAGCATAGCGGTGTGTTTCTTTTTCCATTTCTTCAGGACTGACCGAAAAGTACTGGACGATATTTTTCAGGTGCTCATCATCAAATGAAGGTTCTACCACCGGCATCTCGTTGACGTTGGCTAATTGTCCGAGGTGATTGCCAGTAAGGATATGACTGTTGCGTATGTTTTCCGGCAGTGCATCCATACCTATGCCCAGTTGCACATTGGGTTTGGGAACAGTAAACAGGTTGTCCTTCGATACATGGCAATACCAGTCGCCACCAAGACGGGCCACCAGTTCCAGTTTGGCTTGATCCAGCTTTTTGTCTTCGGTAAACAGGCTGTCATCAATATGGAGGAGTAGTACCTCGCAGATCACCAGGTTGCCCGCACCTCCTTCCAGGCCCAATGGTTTCACTTCCAGCACCCTGCACTCCAGGTTTACCTTGCTTTCCTTTACCATGGGTGGCTTAACGAGTGTCGCAGCTTGTTTTGTGAAACCTGCTTTTACAAATTCATCCACTTCTTTGGGGTATTCGCAACTGGCCAGGGAGGTTTGCTGCACCATGTCGTAGGTCACTATGTTGATGACCACCTCGGGCACTTCAATTACATTTTGGAGAGAATGCTTGGTTGTATTGTCCCTAACCCTACGGGCAGGGGAAAAAATTACAATCGGAGGGTTGGAGGAGAACATATTGAAAAAACTAAAAGGGCTCAGGTTCACATTCCCTTCCTTATCAATGGTGGAGGCGAAACAAATGGGTCGGGGGCCGATTACGTGCTGCAGGTAATATTGCTTTTCTGCCGGCTTTAGTTCTTCAAGGTGAATGATCATACCGGGCAAATTTAGAATAACCGGGAAGTTTAAAGGATAATCTCAAGGGAAACTGCTTAATTAAATTGAATAGGATAGTGAGAGCCTTATGGTCCCCGACAGGATTTTTAGACTTTCGGGGACATAAAAAAAACCGCTCAACGCGGTAAAAAAGAAAGGGGCCCCGAACCAAGGCCCCTTTTACAAGCCACCATCCTCTTCCACCTAAGAGGTCATTTATAAAAAGACGCATTTGCGTCAGTCAATCGTAAGGGTTAAGGGTGAAATAATTCTTTCTTTAAAAAAATGGTTAAGGGTGAAACAATTACTTCTGTAAATAGTGGTACAAACTATATACCAATTCATTATCAGCGTAAAAACAAAGCCTTTTCTACAGGATTTTTGTAATTATTGTTGAATTAAGACAACACCTTCCCCAATTTGTTTTCATTCACCTGTTGAATTTCCTCAAAAGACATTTATGAGAACCCTGGAAGATCATCTCAGGTAGATGGTAGTTGAACTCCATTTAATACTACCTAAGGACAAGGAATGTAAATAACTCAGGCAACCTTCGAACTGCTTTCGGCCCTTGCCAACTTATGTCAAATTCCATCATGTGCCGGGCATCCTGCCTTTTCCCTGGTATTTCCATGCACATAAACAAGGAGAGCCGCGACGAAGGGCCTTTTATTTCAGAACCTCTCATTGAATACCTTTGCCAGCCTATGGTGATCGCGGTTAATACACGCTTCCTGCTAAATGGAGGCCTGGAAGGTTTTGGAAATTTTACAGCGGAAATATTTGGAATGATGGCCCGCCAACACCCGGAGCACCAGTTTTGCTTTTTGCTGGACCGGCCCTATTCAGGCGACAATGATTTCCCTTCCAATGTCACCATGCAGGTGATCTCTCCGCCGGCCCGCCATCCCTTATTATGGAAATACTGGTTTGATATAAAAATACCCCCGGTGCTTCGTAAGATCAAGGCGGATGTATTCGTATCACCCGATGGCTTTTGTTCACTGACCACAAAGGTTCCACAGTGCCTGGTGGTGCACGACCTGGGATTTCTCCATTATCCTGATACCTATAAAAAGACACATTTCCGCTTTTACCGTCATTTTACTCCCAGGTTCATAAAGAAAGCTAACACCATAGCAACGGTTTCTGAATTCAGCAGGCAGGATATCATCACTCATTATAAAACCCCTCCCGGAAAGATTGATGTTGTGTACAACGGGGTAAAAGAGGATTTCAAGCCTGCATCCTTTGACAAAAAGGAAACTGTCAAAGAACAATATGCCGGTGGCAGCGAGTATTTCCTGTATGCCGGTGCCATACAGCCAAGAAAAAACCTGGTGAACCTGTTGAAGGCTTTTTCCATATTCAAGAAACGCCAGCGGAGTGAAATGAAACTGGTGCTGGCAGGGAGACTGGCCTGGAAGAATGACGAATTCCTGGAATTATTAAAAACCTATAAATACCGCGAAGATGTGGTGCTCACAGGCTACCTGGAGCAGAAAGAACTGGTCCTGTTGATGGCTTCCGCCTATGCATTGGTGTATCCTTCGGTTTTTGAAGGTTTTGGCGTTCCGGTGGTGGAAGCCATGAAATGCGAAGTGCCGGTCCTTACTTCCGCTGGTACTTCCATGCAGGAAATAGGAGGGGATGCAGCCCTGTATTTTGATGCGTCCAGCCATACTGATATGGCAGAAAAGCTGATGCTGGTATATAAAGATGAGGACCTTCGCCAATCACTGATCCAAAAAGGAAAGACGGTGGCCAGGAAATATACCTGGAAGAAGAGTGCGGAGCTGCTGTGGGCATGCATTATTGAGGCTATGAAAGTGAACTAAGATTTATGAGATGGGGAAGGATTTCTAAGGAAATGCACGCTCGTAAATTATTCACTAGGCATTGGGGGGTGAAAAAGGTCTAATCATCTTCAACCCCGTGCCTTTTAATTTTTCCCACCGTGCATCTCTGTGACGTAATGCTTCCGTAGTTCCCTCCCGACTCCTGACTATTGACTCTCGACTCCCTAATCATGACTCCCGACTCCTTCCTATCTTCGCGTTTCAAAATTCAAAAATGGCAAAATCAAGTATAGTAATCGATGTGGAACTGGACGAAGGAAGGGTTCCCAGCAGCATTGAATGGAAGGCATCTGAAAGCACCGCTGAAAGACCCCAACAGGCCAAGGCCTTTTTGCTTTCGCTCTGGGATGGTGCCGATAAAACAGCCCTTCGCATAGACCTGTGGACGCAAAAGATGATGGTGGATGAAATGGCAGATTTTTATTACCAGACCCTGATGACCATGGCGGATAGCTTTGACCGGGCTACCAGGAATACCGAACTGGTTACAGACATGAAAAACTTCGCTAAATTGTTCTACGCCAAATTCCAGGACCAACAGATGAAAGCAAATAAGCTGGAGACAGGAAAGTAAGGAATATCGAATATCGAACAAGGAATGTTGAATGAAGAAGGGAAAGAGGAGAACCACGGTGACACACAGACAGGGAGATACACGGAGGATTTGAACCGCAGAATATCGAACAAGGAATTTCGATTGAAGAAGTGGATTAGGTCGGATAGAAATAATTATTGCAGTCAGTGTTAAGTCGAAGAAAAAAATGCTCAATGAGCTATGCTCAATGTTCAATATTCAAGGGAGAGAAAGAACTAAGATTTTTATGATTGGATAGGATTTTTGAGGAAGAAGTCGAATGTCGAATATCGAAAAAGGAATGTCGAAGGAAGAAGTGGTTTAGGTCGGAAAGACAATTTTCTTGCAGTCATTACTTGTGTTGAAAGTGAAGCATGAGCAATGCTCAATGTTCAATTTTCAATGTTCGAGGGAGAGAAAAGATTGAAATAAACAAAGCCTCTTCAACTTAAAGAACTAGAAACTACAAACCACAAACTATAAACTTTATATATGTCTTTAGAACAAAAGATCATGGGCGAGATGAAGGAAGCCATGAAGTCGAAAAATGAAGCAACATTAAGAGCGTTAAGAGCTATAAAAGCCGAGATCATCAAAGCAAAGACAGAACCGGGAGCACATGGTGAGATCAATGAGGAAAAGGAAGTGAGTATGTTGCAGAAGATGATGAAGCAACGGAGGGACTCACTGGAAATTTACCAGCAACAAAGCCGTACTGACCTGGCGCAAAAAGAACAGGAAGAAATGGCGGTGATCGAAAAATTCCTTCCCCAACAGTTAAGTGGTGAGGAATTGAAAGCTGAATTGCAACAGATCATTACTGAAACCGGTGCAGCTTCTGCGGCAGACATGGGAAAAGTGATGGGGGTGGCAACGAAAAAGCTGGCCGGCCGTGCAGATGGTAAAGCTATTTCTGCAACGGTAAAAGAGCTGCTGGCTAAATAATAACAGAATGTTCATAGATACGGTTGCCCTTGTTTTATTGGTTATTTCAGTATTTAAAGGTTTTACAAAAGGTTTTATTGTAGCCCTTTTTTCATTCCTGGCTTTTATTATTGGCCTGGCAGCCGCATTAAAGCTTTCAGCACTGGCAGCCAGCTATATTGGCAATACTGTGAATATCTCCCAGCGATGGTTGCCGGTTATTGCCTTCCTGGTGGTTTTTTTAATAGTGGCACTTTCCATACGCCTGGGAGCAAAAATGCTGGAAGGTGTTGTGAAGCTGGCCATGCTGGGCTGGTTGAACAGGCTGGGTGGGATAATTTTCTACATACTGATCTACTTTTTTATATTCAGCATATTGCTGTTTTATGCGCAACAACTGCATGTATTAAAGCCTGAAACCATTGAGGCATCAGTAAGTTATCCATGGATACAACCTATTGCCCCTAAAATAATGAGTACAATGGGAGCGGTTATACCATTTTTTAAGGATATGTTTGATCAACTATTACAATTCTTTCAAAACGTTTCTGGTAAGAAACCGTAGGCATGATATTGTGTTTTGTATTGTTGCGATAGCTTAGGCATTTGAGGTAAAACGTTTATTTTAGCAAAAATTAGATTGATTAAGCCGATGCAATATTCCATTAAAGAGCAAGGCAAGTTTAAATATATCGAGGAAGGAGAAGGTGAACCTTTGGTGTTGTTGCATGGATTGTTTGGTGCCCTAAGTAATTTCAAAGATCTCATTGAACATTTCCGTTTGCAATACAAGGTGGTAGTTCCCATGCTGCCTTTGTTTGACCTGGATATTTTGCACACCAGTGTTGGTGGCCTAGCAAAACACGTAAACAAGTTCCTTGAAACAAGGGATTATAAGAATGTGAACCTGTTGGGTAATTCACTGGGTGGCCATGTTGGCCTTGTTCATGTATTGAAAAACCCCGAGAGGATCAAGTCGCTGATATTGACCGGCAGTTCCGGACTTTTTGAAAATGGTATGGGGGATACTTATCCCCGTCGAGGAGATTATGAATACATCAGGAAAAAGACCGAAGTGACTTTTTATGATCCTAAAATGGCTACCAATGAATTGGTGGACGAGGTATTCGAGATCACCCGTAACCGTTTAAAAGTCATAAAGATCATAGCACTGGCTAAAAGCGCCATCAGGAATAACCTGGGTGAAGAGCTCAATAATATCAAACAGCCTACCTTATTGGTCTGGGGCAATAACGATACGATTACCCCTCCTTTTGTGGCACGGGAATTTAACAGGCTTATACCAAACAGCGAGCTGCATTTCATTGATCAGTGCGGGCATGCACCCATGATGGAACAACCGGCGGAGTTCAATGCTATTTTAGATAAATTTTTGAAAAAGCTCAGCCAGCCTGCAACAGTTGTATAATATCGCTTGTCTTTATTATTGAAACCGTTAGCTATGTTAACCCGCGAACTCATATCGAACTCAATACCTTATCTCCATAAAGAAGATAAAGTGCATCATGCACTGCAGCTTATGAATGATTACCATGTAGCTCATCTTCCCGTTGTGGAAAATGATAGCTACTTGGGCATCATCAGCGAAGAACAATTACTGCAAAGCGATGACGACGACACACTGGATGAATTGAATATTACGGATGGAACGACATCCGTTCAGGCTAATGATCACTTTCTGAAAGCCATTCAAACCGCTGTTGTCAACAAGCTCAGCGTAGTTCCCGTGGTAGAAGAAAAGCAACTCCTGGGGATTGTTACCTATAATGACCTGCTGCGCAATGCTTCCAATTTTATGAGCCTGAACGAGCCCGGTGCCCTGATCGTGCTGGAGATGGACAGTAAGAACTATTCTTTTAACGAGATCAACCGTATTGTTGAATCCAACGATGCGCAGATCACGCAGTTAAATACTTTCACCGATCCCGAGACGGGCATGAGCCAGATCACCATTCGAGTCAGTAAGCTGGAGGTATCTGATATCATTGGCACCTTCCAGCGTTACGAGTACAATGTGAAATATTATTTTGGCGAAGAGTTGTTTGAAAATGAACTCAGGACGAACTATGATAACCTGATGAACTATTTGAAAATATAAGTGTTTCTGGTTTATTGTTTTTGGTTTCTGGTTCTTCAGGTTAATGATACCTTATGCCATTCGGGCTTGCTTTTGATTCAAGAGCAACACTAATTGAATTTCATTTTACGATTTACTGTTTCTTAGAAAATAGCTTAGCATGCTTTCTGCTTTTGGCGATAAGGTATAATATTCAAAATTTTTTTTCTTGCACATATAATGTTTTTGAAGCTGCCATTGTTTGAATCCCAAACAAGGAATCCAAAGAATATAAATCCCTCATCATGCCTGTTAGCTGATTGCCGCAACGGGTAAAACAATCTATATTTACAGTCACGGTACGCCAATTGATTCAAGGAATTTTAGCTAAAAGGATACGTTTTGAAGGTAGCGATATATAGCAGGGTGTTGGATGAAGCCCAGCAACAGTACATACAATTGTTTTTTGATGAACTTCAGAAGGAGGGCATTGTACCTGTTATTTTCCTGCCTTTCTTCAACGAGATCAAAACCAAACTTTCTCTTCCTGAAACTACAGAGACCTTTTCTTCGCATGTGGACCTGAACGACCAGATTGATTTTGTCATCAGCCTTGGAGGTGATGGTACCCTGCTGGATACCGTTACCCTGGTAAGGGATAAGAATATCCCGGTGGTTGGTATCAATTTCGGCAGGCTGGGTTTCCTGGCCAGCATTGGGCGGGAGGAGATGGTGGAAGCTATAAAAGCGCTTGCCCGGCGGTCCTATATCATTGACCGCAGAACATTGATACACCTTGATTCCAATGTGCCAATGTTCAGTGATGTGCCCTATGCACTGAATGAATTTGCCATTCATAAAAGAGATACCTCACCTATGGTGAAGATCCATACCTACCTGAATGGAGAGTTGCTGAATACTTACTGGGCGGATGGTTTGATACTGGCAACACCCACAGGTTCAACCGGTTATTCTTTAAGTTGTGATGGTCCCGTGGTATTTCCCGATGCCTGCAGCCTGGTTTTGACCCCTATTGCACCCCATAACCTGAATGTTCGGCCAATCGTGATACCTGACAATACCATCATATCTTTTGAAGTGGAAAGTCGTGCGGATGATATTATCTGCGCCCTGGATTCACGCAGGGAAATAGTGAGTAAGAATGTTTTACTGGCAGTAAGAAAGGAGAATTTCATGCTGAACCTGGTACGCCTGAACGAAAACAATTTCCTGCAAACCCTTCGCAACAAGCTTTCCTGGGGTCTTGATAAAAGAAATTAGGCATTCTGAAGAGAGAAGCTTTTTATTTTCATTCAGTCTCCTGATTTTTTCCCTCTTCAATACCAAACGACACTAAATTGCGTTAAATCTCGAAGCTAAAATCTTATTTTGCAGATATGAGAAAATTTCTGGCCCTGGTTATGTATTGCCTGCCCCTGGGAGTTTTTGCCCAGAATTCCATAGTGCAGGAAGGGGAATTTGGTGTGGGTGTTGGCGCCGCACATTATTTTGGTGACTTGAATACCAAAGCGAAATTGAACCGGCCCAAACTGGCTGCCAGTATTTTCTTTCGAAAGAATTTCGGTAATTATATAGGTCTCAGGGTGGAAGGAACCTTTGCCCAATTGGGTTATTCTGATGTGTACAATACGCATAATGAATACATGAGAAGGCGTAACCTGAGTTTTAATACCAATATCTGGGAACTGGGACTGCAGGGAGATTTTAATTTCTTCCGGTTTATGCCCGGAGATCCTGATTTCCGTTTTACACCTTATATAACCTTGGGTGTCAGTGCCTTTAACTATGATCCGTATGCATACCTGGATGGACAGAAATACAACCTGCGCCAGCTAGGCACTGAAGGGCAAAATGACCCGACAACCACTAATAACAAACCTTATGGCACTATGGCCTTTGCCGTTCCTTTTGGCGTGGGTGTAAAATATTCCCTGAATGACAGGATGAATATTGGCTTCGAGATCGTTCACCGGTTTACGAATACTGATTATATAGATGATGTGAGCAAAACCTATGTAGATCCATCCGTATTTCCTCCCAACCCGGACGGAACGCCTAATCCTGCTTACCTGTTATCAGACAGATCATATGAAACTGGGCCTAGGATAGGAGCCAAGGGGAGGCAAAGAGGCAATAGCCAGAATAAGGACCAGTTTGCAACGGCAATATTATATGTAAGCTTTAACCTCCAGAGTTATAGATGTCCTTCAGCTAATTAATCATACTTTCTATATTCTTAGGTAAAAAGTACGGTTTACGCCGTGCTTTTCCATTTTAATAACACTATGCTCGGTATAGCTGATTATTTTTGTATTACTAAACCTGCCCGGAAGGTCAATAATTACCGGGAGATCTTAACCAGAAATCATGTCTGAGCTTTTAGCACAAGTAGATAAAAACCGTTTACCTCAACACATAGCTATCATCATGGATGGCAACGGGCGTTGGGCCAAGGAACAGGGACAGGACCGCCTTTTTGGACATTACCAGGGTGTGGAAAGCGTGCGGGACATAGTGGAAGGTTGTGCTGAACTGGGTATCAAATACCTGACCTTATATGCTTTTTCCACTGAAAACTGGGACCGCCCCCAGTATGAAGTGATTGGACTGATGGAACTGTTGGTAACAACCATCCGTAATGAAGTGGAAAGCCTGGATAAGAATAACATACGCCTGCATGTTATAGGTGATATGAACATGCTCCCCGAATATGCCCGCAAGGAATTAAATGAAGCACTGGAGATCACAAAAAATAATACAGGCCTCAACCTGGTCATGGCATTGAGCTACAGTGGCCGCTGGGAATTGTTGAACGCTGTGAAGAACATTGCCTGGGAAGTGAAGAAAGGAAGGATCAATATTGAGGAGATAGATCATGAAACACTCCAGCAATACCTCTGCACCAGTAATTTTCCAGACCCTGAATTAATGATACGCACCAGTGGTGAATACCGCATCAGTAACTTCCTTTTATACCAACTGGCCTACGCTGAATTGTATTTTACTAATGTTCGCTGGCCTGATTTCAGAAAGGAAAACCTTTATGAGGCGCTTATTGATTACCAGAACAGGGAGCGTCGTTTTGGGAAAACCAGTGAGCAGGTTGAAACCGTATAGTCTCCCATAGACCCTCCAAGGAGTAGAAGGCCTCCCCAACCCTCCCAAAAAGGGAAACAGCCAGCACACAGGCTAATTTATTCAACCACACAAAAAACTTCAAACATCTCCTGGTCGTGAGCGCTTATTTATGTATGTAAAGAATGTAAAACTAAATGGGTCTGTACGAAGATGGTCACCTCCTTTGGAAGAGGTCGGGAAAAGGCCCGTTACGGGCATCTGTTTTAACAAAACCGATTGAAATTTACCTTTAATTTGCCTGCCAAACTGCGATTTGCCTAATTGCATTACCGACTGAACTTATTATATGCGACGATTTTTATCCGGAATTCTTACTTTAAGCTTGTGCACGCTCATTGCTTCTATTTCATATGGCCAGGATACTACAAAGGTTACTTCAGTTGACCCCGACCTGCTTGCACTTCAAAATTCCAGGGTACCAAAAGAATACATCATTAATTCAGTCAAGGTAACCGGTTTAACTACACTGGATTCAGCCATTGTTCTTTCTATTTCAGGCATCCAAAGAGGTGATAAGGTTATGATACCTGGTGGAGACGCTTTTTCTAAAGCCATTACCAATTTATGGCGCCAGCGTTTTTTCAGCAACGTGGAGATATTCATTACAGGTGTTCATGAAGATCATATCGACCTTGAGATCAATGTGCAGGAAAGACCTAAGCTGGGTAATATCAAGTTCACAGGTATTAAAAAATCCGAAGCCGAAGAGATCCAGGGTAAGGCAGGTTTGGTGCGCCAGACCATTATTACAGAGAATACACGTCGTAATGCTATAGAAGCAATCAGGAAATTTTATACTGAGAAAGGGTTTATGAACGTGCAGGTAGATATTGAAGAAAAACCCGATCCTGCATTTGTTAATTCCAATTCACTGACTTTTCATATCAACAAAGGAAACAAGGTAAAGGTCAATGAGATCAATTTCTATGGTAATGAAACTGTTGGCGATCTGCAATTGAAAAAGCAACTTAAGGGTACAAAGGAAAGAACCAAGTTTACGCTCAATCCTACAAAAACACCAAGTCCTTTTGGTGAGAACAACTCTTTGACCTTCGGGGATTACGTTAAGGATTATGGCTTTTTATCTCTTTCTAAAACAAAGGCCCTGTTGGATCCTTACTTCCGCTTTAAATTATTCAGCAGTGCTAAATTCGACCGCAAGAAATTTGAAGAAGATCTTCAAAGCGTAGTGAATTATTACAATTCACAGGGTTACCGTGATGCACAGGTGTTGGATACTGCCTTGTATTATAATAAAGACGGCAACCTGCAGGTTGACATCAAGGTGGCTGAAGGCAATAAATATTATTTCGGCAACATAGCCTGGAGAGGTAATACGAAATATCCCGATTCATTATTAAATACAATTCTTGGTATCAACAAGGGCGATGTTTATAATGTTGACATACTTAATAAACGACTGGGCAAGCAGCTAAGCGCAGAAGGTGGTGATATTGGAAGCTTGTACCAGGATGATGGATACCTGTTCTTCCGTGCCGACCCGGTTGAGACCTCTGTATATAATGACACTATTGATTACGAGATCAGGGTAGTGGAAGGACCGCAGGCCCGCTACAGGAACATTACCATTAGTGGTAATGAAAAAACAAAAGATTATGTGATTCGCCGTGAATTGAGAACTATGCCGGGTGAATTATTCAGCCGTGCTGACCTGATACGTTCACAAAGAGAACTGGCAAACCTGCAATATTTCAACCAGGAAAAGATCAACCCTAACGTGGTGCCTAACCAGGATGATGGTACGGTGGATATTAACTGGGAACTGGAAGAGAAGTCTTCCGACCAGTTGGAACTATCTGCCGGTTGGGGAGGAGGTGTTGGTTTGACAGGAACCCTGGGTGTTACTTTCAATAACTTCTCTATCAAGAATATCTTTAAGAAAGATTCATGGGACCCATTGCCACAGGGTGATGGCCAGAAGTTAAGCCTGCGGTACCAGTCAAATGGCCGGGCGTATAATTCCTATAACTTCTCCTTTACCGAGCCATGGCTGGGAGGAAAGAAGAGAAATTCTTTCACAGTGGCTTTATACCGTAGTAAGTTTTCCAATGCTTACAATTATAGTACGGGGATGTTTGATAAAGCCAAATCAGATACCAACTATTTAAAAACTTTTGGAGCTTCTGTTTCCTTAGGTAAGCAATTGAAATGGCCGGATGACTTTTTCAGCCTTGTCTATTCTTTGAACTATACAAAGTATAGCATGCGCAACTATCCTATTTTCTCAGGGTTTGACAATGGAACTTCCAATAACGTGAGTTTCAAGTTAGCCCTTCAGCGCTCCTCAGTGTATGATCCTACCTTCCCGAGAAGCGGATCTAACTTTGTGGCCAGTGTGCAGCTGACACCTCCTTATTCATTGCTGAATCCAGACCTGGTTACTTCAGGCAATCCGTATAAGAATCCTGAATACCATAAATGGCGCTTTACATCAGAGTGGTTTGTACCAATTGGAAAACCAACAGGTGCCGATAAGAACCGCCAGTTTGTATTGAAGTTAGCTGCGAAGTTTGGTTTCATGGGTCGCTATAACAACAAGCTGGAAGTATCACCATTTGAGCGTTTCCAGCTGGGTGGCGATGGTTTGACAAACAGTTATGGTTTGTTGGGATATGATGTTGTTTCATTAAGAGGGTATCCTGTTTTTGAAACCTCTGATCCTTCAATCAATAATCCAGACCAGACCAGCACCAATAAGTTCTTTACCATTTTCAATAAATATTCCCTGGAGTTGCGTTATCCATTGGTAACAAACCCCGGTAGTACCATATACGGACTGACCTTCTTTGATGCAGCCAATGGCTGGTACAATTTCAAGGAGTACAATCCTTTCCGTTTACGTCGCAGTGTGGGTGTGGGTATGCGTTTCTTCCTGCCTATGTTTGGTTTGTTAGGATTTGACTATGGGGTAGGACTTGACCGTTTGCAGCCTGGAGCTAACCGCTTTAAGAATGCGACGCGCTTCACCTTTATGCTTGGATTTGAACCAGAATAAAAAAAGGTGTCAGCATATTTATTAACTTGATTGCATTAAATCAAACTATATGAAAAAGGTATTCCTTCTTGCAGCCTTCTGCTTATGTATTATTGGTTTTGCCAACGCTCAGCGTTATGCGGTGATTGATACCAAGTACATCCTGGATAAAATGCCGGAATATAAAACGGCGCAAAAAAACCTGGATGACGTAGCGGCAGGATGGCAGAAAGAAATAGACGGCATGCAGCAGGAACTGGATAAGATGTATAAAGACTTTGATGCCGAACAGGTAATGCTTAGTGATGAATTGAAGAAGAAAAGAGAAGACCAGTTGTTTGTAAAGGAGAAGAATTTAAGGGATCTGCAGCGCCAGCGTTTTGGCTTTGAGGGAGAACTTTTCAAGAAAAGGCAGGAATTGATAAAACCCGTGCAGGACAAGGTTTATAACGCAGTGCAAAAATTAGCGGTAGCACGTGGATATGACTTTATACTGGATAAAAGTGAGGGAATTACGGTTATATTTGCCGACCCTAAACTGGAAAAAAGCGATGATGTGCTGAAAGAACTGGGTGTGAAATAATAAATATTTTCTAAAACGATTTTTTTAATACAACCATAAATCAAAAAAACGAATCATAACTAAACATCACAAATCAATCTCATGAACAAAATCAAATTATTTTTAGTTGCAGCAACTATTTTCACTATCGCAGGCAGCGCTGCAGCACAGAAGACTGGATACATCAGGGTGGATGATGTAGTAAGATTAATGCCTGAAACTGCCAAGGTGCAAACTACCCTGGAAAAATTCCAGGCTGATTCGTTACAACCAAGGTTCAATTATACATTATCAGAATTTCAACGCAAGGATAGCATAGTAAATGGCAAGGACTCGTTAAAAACACCTGCTGCTGCACGTGCTAAAATGCGTGAAGAAATGCAACAGGATATGTACGAATTGCAAAACTGGCAACAGTTGTCACAGCAATTAGTTCAAAACAAACAGGAGCAATTATTAGAGCCTATTTATGCTAAAGCTGTAACAGCTATTCAAACAGTAGCCAAAGAAAGCGGTTATACTTATGTGTATACCAAAGATGCTTTACTGGTAGCGCCAGAATCAGATGATCTTTTACCCTTGGTGGCTAAAAAACTAAACCTGACCATTCCCGGAGGTGCAAAAGCAGCTGCAAGCAGACCAACTACACCTGCGGCAGGTAAAAAACAATAATTCATTCAATTTCATATAGTCATCCCGCTTCCCTTCGAAGCGGGATTTCTTTTTATAACTAACGGTTAATCTTTATTTTACATAATAGCTTATTCCCTTGTCAACATTTCAACTTGTTAACCTGTTAACCCCTTTCCATTCATCCCCCTATCTTCGTAACTTATACTTTACTACATGGGTCCAATCGGTGTTTTTGATTCAGGTTATGGTGGATTAACGGTTTTGAGAGCATTTGTCGATCAATTACCTCAATACGATTATGTATACCTGGGAGATAATGCACGCTCACCCTATGGTACCCGTAGTTTTGATACCGTATACAGGTACACGCTGCAATGTGTGAAGTGGTTACTGGACCAGGATTGTCCGCTTATTATCCTGGCCTGTAATACTGCTTCTGCCAAAGCATTAAGAACTATCCAGCAACATGACCTTCAGGGACTCAACCCTGATGCGAGGGTATTAGGCGTGATACGGCCAACCACCGAGGTTATTGGAAATTACACCAGCACCAATAATATAGGTATACTGGCCACTTCCGGAACCGTTCAATCAGAATCGTACCCGATAGAGATAGAAAAGTTCTTTCCACATATCAGGGTGGAACAGGAGGCTTGTCCCATGTGGGTGCCCCTGGTGGAGAATAATGAACACCAGTCAGAGGGGGCAGACTATTTTATTAAAAAGAATATAGACAACCTTTTAGGCCGCGACCCGGATATTGACGCCATTTTATTGGCCTGCACGCATTACCCTTTATTGAAGGATAAGATCCGGAAATTTCTCCCGGATCATATAAAATTGTTATCACAAGGGGAGATCGTAGCGCTTAGTCTTGAAGATTACCTGCAACGTCACCCGGGTATGGAGGCACGTCTTTCCCGGCACGGTCAGCGAAGTTTTTATACTACTGATGCCCCCGGGGATTTTGATACCAGGGCTAGCCTGTTCTTTGGCGAGGCCGTGAGTTCCAGCCATGTAGGTATTAATTAATTTACCCCGTTGCCAATTAAGGGGTCAGAAAGCCCATCTTGTTAAACTGCAAGGGGCTATTTTAACAGCATTCCAGTCAAAATCTTTGAATTTGCGATCTCAAATCTCCCAATTCTCCCCTACCTTTGCCGTCCTTTCACAAAACCAACGGGTGTGGTGACCTGTAGGTAACTGAAACCAGCCTGGCTCTCCACAGGCATTTAGTAACGTGAAAAAACTGATTAAACAATGAAACGTACATTTCAACCGCATCGCCGCCGCAGGAAAACAGTTCATGGATTCAGAAAGCGCATGCAGACAGCTAATGGTAGGAAAGTGTTGGCAAGCCGTCGTGCTAAAGGACGTCATAAGCTGACCATCAGCGATGAGAAGAAATTAAAATAATTGAACTCTGCCCAAGGGCATAGATCGTTTACATCATTAGCCTCTTTTAAGAGGCTATTTTGTTTTATTTTACAGCATGGCCAAGCCCTTTGGACTAGGTAAAAAAGAAAAGCTCAAAAGCCGCAAGCAAATAGATACGCTGTTTGCTACCGGGAAAAGCTTTACGGTTTTCCCCATCAGGGTCACCTACAGGTTTTTGCCCACTGAAGAAGAGCCGCTGGCGCAAATAGGGGTGACGGTGAGCAAGCGGTATTTTAAGAAAGCTGTTGACCGAAACAGGGTTAAAAGATTATTGCGGGAGGCTTATCGTCTTCAAAAACCAGAACTCGCCTTGCAGCTGAAGCAGTCAAAATTGAAAGCTTATCTTTTTTTTATTTATACGGATAAGACCATTGCTTCTTTCAACGTTTTTAAAACAGCCATGTCTTCCTGCCTGAGAAAACTGCAACATAAACTGGAGACGGTTCATGAAGACACTACTTAAAATATTAGCCCTTCCTTTTATTGGCCTGATCAGGATCTACCAATGGGTGATCTCTCCCTGGCTGGGACCTAAGTGCCGGTTTACGCCTACCTGCTCACATTATGCAGTGGAAGCTTTTCAAAAGCACGGCGTGTTTAAAGGCTTCTGGCTTACTGTCCGGCGTATCAGCCGTTGCCATCCCTGGGGCGGGCATGGTTATGACCCCGTTCCGTAATTTTCAATTTAAAATAAGGGGCATAAAAAAAGAGCTCATGAGAGCCCTTTTTATTATACTTGATTTTTTTACTTACCGGCATTATCAAAATGCTGAGCAACCTTGTTCCAGTTGATCACATTCCAGATATTGGTGAGGTATTCGGGCCTCCTGTTCTGATATTTCAGGTAATAGGCATGTTCCCATACATCTATACCAAGAATAGGCGTTCCTTTTACTTCAGCCACATCCATTAATGGATTGTCCTGGTTGGGAGTGGAAGACACTTCCAGTTTACCCTCTTTTATTATCAGCCAGGCCCAGCCGCTTCCAAAGCGTGTAGCGCCTGCAGTGTTTACTTTCTCTTTCAGGGCATCCAAAGATCCAAAGGTTTGATTGATGGCATCAGCCAGTTTGCCTGATGGTTGTCCACCTGCATTGGGTGCCAATATTTCCCAAAAGAAACTATGGTTCCAATGGCCGCCGCCATTATTACGAACTGCAGGTGAAATGGTGCCTGCATTACGAACCAGTTCTTCAAGACTTTTATTTTCATTGGGACTGCCGGCGATAGCCTTATTCAGGTTATCTACATATGCCTGGTGGTGTTTATCGTGGTGGATCTGCATGGTTTGCGCATCAATATGAGGTTCCAGGGCGTCAAACGCATACGGTAAGGGAGGAAGAGTAAAAGCCATAACAATTGTTTTTAAATTTTTCTATTAATTATAAATCTTCTTGATTAAGGAGACACAAATTTATTAAGGATCGATGGAATGACGGCTGCAATCCCCGAATTCTTTCTGCTGTTTTAGTTTGCGTGTTTTGCGGTGTTGATGAGGTTTAGTCATTATAAAAATCTTAACAATTCAATTTTTTTGATAACTTCCCATTGGAAATTGACACTATGCGGAATCTTTGCAGGGTTGTGCAGGATTCTAACAATGTTGCCCCTTGTGGGAAACGGATACTAATTGCTAATTAAGACCAATAATAATCAACATTCGCTTTTATGAAGAAAACACTGCTATCTGCATGGATACTGCTATTTATATCCATGCCATTCTGGGCGCTGTCCCAATCCCGGCAAATTACAGGTATCGTCAGCGATGAAAAGGGTGCTCCCCTTTCAGGCGCTTCTGTTTTGCAAAAAGGGACAACCAATGGAACGAGTACGGATGACAGGGGAAGTTATACCCTGACCGTTACCGGTGTAAGTCC
This sequence comes from Flavisolibacter ginsengiterrae DSM 18136, assembly GCF_059568575.1. NCBI lineage: Bacteria > Pseudomonadati > Bacteroidota > Chitinophagia > Chitinophagales > Chitinophagaceae > Flavisolibacter > Flavisolibacter ginsengiterrae. The sequence continues at coordinate 159,940 of NZ_JCANTR010000010.1, read as the reverse complement.
TGTCCTGGTATTTTCCTATGCAGGAAGACAATCACAGGAAATGGCCGTAGGTACCGGGGCTATCTACAATGTAAGCCTGGGTTCTTCGGGGGCCATGTCGGAGGTAATAGTAACTGCCCTGGGCATCCGTAAAGAAAAACGCTCCCTGGGATATACGGTTCAAAGTGTAAATGCTGAGGACCTCACAGTGAACCACCAGTCCAATGTTGTCAATGCGCTGCAGGGTAAGGTTGCAGGTGTTACCATTTCCAGTACAGGTGGTGCACCGGGACAAGGTGCAAGGATACAGATCAGGGGTATCAACTCCCTTGATGCAGGCAGGAATAACCAGCCCATCTTTATAGTGGATGGTGTGGAAGTTGACAACAGCACTTTTGTAACGGGTGGCGGTGATACCAGGGGTATGACCAACAGGGCTGCAGATATCAACCCTGACGATATTGAAAGCATCTCTGTATTAAGAGGTGGTGCTGCCACAGCCTTATATGGTATACGTGCCGCCAATGGCGCTGTGTTGATCACCACTAAGTCTGCCCGTGCAGGAAAAATACAGGTAAGCTATACCGGTAGTTACGGCTTTGACAATGTCAATAAGACCCCGGATGTACAAACAAAGTTTACACAGGGATACCTGGGTGTTTATGATAAGACCAGCTTCTGGCCTTCATGGGGACCAACTGTTGAAGCGGCCAAAGCGCTTGATCCCACGCACCCTGACCAGATCTTCAATAATTTTAAAAGAGCCTACAGGCAGGGAAACCAGACACGTCACAGCATCAACCTGGGTGGCGGATCTGAACTGATGCAACTCGGTGCTTCTTTTTCCTATTCTAATCAGAATGGTGTTATTCCTTTCAGTGATTATAAAAGCTATAATGCCAGGGTGAATGGTAACCTGAACGTAAGCAGTAAAGTGAAGATAGGCGCCTCTATGAACTTTATCAATTCCGGTGGTTCCCGTGTCAACTCCGACCGTTATGGTGAACAATTGATCTACTGGTCTCCAAGATGGGATGTGATGGATTATATCAAACCTGATGGTACACAGAAGAATTATGGTACTGACAATGACAATCCTGTGTACACCCTGGCCACCAACCGTTTCTTTGATAATGTGAACAGGATCATTGGAAGCACGAATATTAATTACGCGCCAACAAGCTGGTTGAACTTTACCTACCGTTTTGGTAATGATTTTTATACTGATGGCAGGACGCGTTATGCTCCAGGACCAAAAGGTGTTGTAGGTGAATTAATCAATTCTGATAATGGAATGGGTTTTTACCAGGAACATAATATCAGGAACAGGATCATTACTTCCACTTTTATTGCCAACCTTAATCATAACATCGGCAATGATTTTTCCATTGACCTGAAATTAGGCCATGACCTTAAAGATGCCAAACTGAGAAGAGTAAGTACTACAGGTGATACCCTGGTGGTACCAGATCTTTTCCTTTTGCAGAATACTAAGAAAATACTGGCTTCTAACCTGATAGAAGATTACCGCAACTATGGTGTTTTTGGTGATCTTACCCTGGGTTTCAGAAATTATCTTTTCCTTGAAGTAACAGGCCGTAATGACTTTACTTCAACATTGTCAAAAGATACCCGCAGTTATTTTTATCCTTCCTATAGCCTGAGTTATATATTCAGCGACATGCTGCATCTTCCTACCTGGTGGAGCTATGGTAAGTTAAAGGCTTCCTATGCCAAAGTGGGTAAAGATGGTAATCCTTATGGAACAACAACCGGTTTTGTTCCTGGCGGTCCTATCGGAAGCGTCCTTCCCTGGACCAATGTTGACAGGTTAGGTAACCCATTGTTGAAGCCAGAATTTACAACGACGGCGGAAGCAGGCTTTGAATTGCGTTTCCTGAACAACCGTTTAGGTTTGGAGGTAACAGGATACAAGGCTAACAGTAAAGATCTTTTACTGCCCGTAAAGATCTCCAACACGACAGGTTTTGATGAGGCCTATATCAATGCAGGAGAGATCAAGAACAAGGGTATAGAGATCAGCCTGAATGCAATGCCGGTGAGAAACAACGATTTCTCCTGGGATTTCACTATCAACTTTTCTTCCAATAAGAACGAAGTTGTAAAACTGAACCAGGGTCTGAACGAAATCCTGCTGGAAACCCAGTTTGGTTATCTTTCTTCCAATGCCAACATGAAGCTGATACCTGGTTTTGAATATGGTGCTTTATTCGGCAGAACATTCAAGCGTTATTATGGTACCAAGACGGAAGATCCTTTAAGGATCGACTATGATGCTCCGTTATTAATTGGCGCCAATGGTTTCCCTCAAATAGATACCAAGCAAAAATACCTGGGCAGTTCCCAGCCTGATTATATTGCCAGCACTTTACAAACCTTCCGTTACAAACAATTCGCTATATCTGCTTTACTGGACACCAGGCAGGGTCAAATGAAGTACAACCAGTTTGCCAATTTCATGGCAGCCTTTGGTGTTTCAAAAAAGACAGAGAACAGGACTGAGACCATTGTATTTCCGGGCGTACTGGCCGATGGTACTCCAAATACCAAGGCTGTTTATTTAGGACAGGCTAAAGGTCCTGATGGCGTTGATTATGGTAATGGATATTACAGGAATGTTTACCGTGGTATTACTGAGAATTTTGTGGAAGATGCATCCTGGATCAGGCTGCGTTCACTTTCCCTGACTTACAATCTTCCAGGAAGTATCTTAAACCACACGAAAGTGTTAAAAGGTGCTTCTGTTAGCCTGACAGGCAATAACCTGTGGCTCAAAACCGATTATACCGGTTTTGACCCTGAGTCCAGTTCATTCAGCTCAGGAACAAATAGCTCTGAAGGATTCTCAGGATTCACTTATCCGGGCGTAAGGACTTTTATGGCATCTGTAAACATTCAATTCTAAAAACACTTGCATGAAAAATACACTCACTTATATATTATTACTGTCCGCTTTCGCTATGGGCAGTTGTTCTAAAAACTACCTCGATGTGAACGAGGTAAATCCAAACCAGACGCAAAATCCTCCTATTAACGGATTACTGGCACAGGTAACCTATCAAACAGGCCTGAACTATTTCAGGGCAGCAAATATCACGGCGTACTATACCCAACAACTGGCTTCGCCGAATGCATCAAGCGGGTCGGATATTTATGATAATGTGGATCGCAGTTCGCTATGGTATAATATCTATAATACCATCCAGGATGGCAGGGTGATGAAAGCACAAGCTACAGCCAAGAATGGATACCAGCATATTGGTGTGGCGGATGTAATGGAATCCATGAATATGAGTTTGCTGATCAGCATTTTCGGCGACGCTCCCTATTCACAGGCCTTTGATGCTACAAAATTTACCCCGGGCTATGATAAGGAACAGGATATATTCAATGCCAGTATTAAGCTCCTGGATGATGCAGTGGTGGAATTCAATAAAACGGACCCCACCATCAAGCTTGATGCTGCAAGTGACCTGATTCATAAAGGAAATATCAGTAACTGGATCAAGACAGCCTATGCTTTAAAAGCAAGATTGTTGAACCGCCTGAGTAAAAAAGCTTCATACAATCCTACAGCTATCCTTGATGCATTATCCAAGGCGTACACTTCAAATGCAGATGATGCACAAATAACTACGTTCAACGGAGCCAGTCCCTGGAACCAGGTAGCTGTTAATAATAAGAATTTATTATTGGATGGCTGGATGAGTGAGCAATCTGTTGATGCAATGGATGGTACTACATTTGGTGTCGTAGATCCAAGGCTGAAATACATAGCCGATACAACCAAATTTGGTGATTTCCGTGGCACGCCTAACGGTAAGGGACGTATAGGAACAGGAACAGCACATGAAGAAAGTTACCTGTCCTTGACAGGGTTTTATTCTAAGCCCGGAGCACCATTATTGCTGGTCACATATTCAGAAATGAAGTTCATTGAAGCCGAAGCCACCTTTGCCACTGACAAAGCAAGATCTTACCAGGCTTACCTGGATGGTATTGCTGCCAATATGGATAAATTGGGTGTTCTGACAGCTGAAAAGAATGCGTACCTGACTAATCCTGCAGTAGCAGTGGGAGTAGCCAACTTTACCAAAGACCTTATTTTCAAAGAAAAGTATATTGCTATGTTCCTGCAGCCAGAAGCATGGGTAGATGCCAGGAGATTTGATTACCAGTACAAGGATTTTACATTGCCGGTCAATGCTTTGTTGACCACCTTTATCAGGAGGTCTAATTATCCTTCCACGGAAACAGACCGTAATGCTGGAAATGTTCCTGTTGTTACTTTAACAGATAAGCTTTGGTTTGACCAACCTTAATAGCCTTAGTCAATGTTTAGAAAAGAGCTGCCTTCGGGTGGCTCTTTTTATTGGCAATTGTATATGGTCAATTGTCAATTAGCTTGAGTTTCTGGTTTTTCGTTTATTGTTTCTTGTTGTTAGGTCAAAGAGAACTATGGTATGAATTCATTCATTAGGTCAAATACAGATTGATGTAAGTTTGGTGAACGTAGTATGTAACAGTTCCCAGTTTAAAAATGAGATGGAAAAAATCACAGGGTGTTAATACAGGAATAACACAGAGGTATATTATAGTTTTTTAATTATTCGGTCATATTGGAATTCCTACCAAAACGTTTAAGGGAGAGAAGTGAGGCCAATATACATATTACCCTGTGCCTCTCTGTGTCCCAGGGTCTCCGTGGTTCAATCTCCCGATTCCATTCATCTTCTCATTTTGAAAAATGATTTCATCAGTGTTGCACACTCTTTCTGCAATACGCCTTTTACCAGTTCTGTTTTTGGATGAAATGGAGAGGTGTTTCCGGTAATATGCAGGTAACCATTTTTTTCATCGGAAGCACCATAAACAATCTTGCCGATCTTGCTCCAGTACAAGGCGCCTGCACACATCAGGCAGGGTTCCACTGTAATATAAATCGTTGCTTCAGGTAAATATTTACTCCCCAAAAAATTAAAGGCAGAAGTCATGGCAATGATCTCTGCATGTGCAGTTGGATCATTTAATTTTTCCACCTGGTTGTAACCTCTTGCAATGATCTTATTATTGATCACGATAACGGCACCTACAGGCACTTCTTCTTCGGTAAAAGCCTGCTGTGCCTGTACCAATGCCTGGCGCATGTAATATTCATCATCCATCCCTTCGAAATTATTTATTTGTAAAGGAGTTGCAGCGTAATTTTTTTAATTGAACTTTCAACACCTGGTTAATGGGTGGCGTGTAACTTAGGCATGGGTTCCAGCCCTTCCTTTTTGCGTTGTTGTTTTAGTAAGGCCGTGCCGAAGGTCAGTTTCTTTGCAGTTGGTGATGATTCATCGATCACTCTCCAGAATGGAGTGATCTTTTCCAGGGGAGTTCCTTTCTGGTAAGCCTCGTAGGCCGCTTCTGCAGCTATACGTATGAAGATCCCTGTTGTCAGCGGGCAGGTTATTTCCGCATGGTATTCCGATGCAAGGTCTTTGCGAAGCGTGAGGCTATCAACCTGCCTGCCTTTTGGAATCTGCCTGATATATGCATCTACCAGCCTGGGTGTTGGTATCAGCATCATTTGCCCGGCCTTCACACCACCAAAGTCTTTCTCCACTTTTTCTATTTCGGGGCTGCGGTCAACATTCAGTTTTTCTTCCCAGCTTTTTCTGTGATAGGCACACATGGATTCTTTTTCCTAAAAATAAAGCATGCCTTTATCAAAACCAATGACCAACTTTGTTTCAGAGCTGGCACATCTTTATTACATTTTTGCATGTACCACCAGGCTATTACATTACCTGATCAACGTAAGCTGGGCTTTGCCCTGTACGGCCCTCCTTCAGGACTTCCCCTGCTGTATTTTCATGGTTCTCCCAGCTCAAGGCTGGAGCCGCTGTTACTAAATGAGTTTGGTCTTGACCTGGAAGCATTACTGCTCCAAACCAATACCAGGTTGATAGCTGTTGACCGCCCGGGCATGGGTCTTTCTACATTTAACCCAGGTGGGACTTTTCTTTCTTTTGCAGATGATGTAGCTCTGCTGGCTCACCAGCTTTTCATTAGCTCCTGTCCCGTATTATGCTGGTCGGGTGGCGGACCCTATGCGCTGGCAATAGCAAGGCGATACCCGGCACTGATCAGGAATGTTGGAATACTATGTGGCATCAGCCATCATTTTGATGCATCCGTATTCCGGCAGATGGGTGCCAACCGGTGGTATTTCCGCATGGCCAAATACAGTCCCTGGGCCTTAAAAAATATTATGAATGTATTACGTAATAAAAAACTCAAGTCTCCCATACCGCAAAGGCTAACAGGTCTTGCCTATGTTGATTATGAACTGATCAGGGATGTGACATATCTGAATGCGCTTGCAGACCTTAGTTTTAAGGAAGCCTGTCGAAATGGAGCCGAAGGGGCGGTGCACGAGGCCCGCTTGTATTGTACGGAATTTGGGTTTTCCATTTCAGACATTCAGCAAACAGTCCATTACTGGTGGGGAACCCTGGACAGCAGTGTGTCGGCTATTCACGCGGAAACTGTAGAAAAACAATTGCCATCCGCCATTATGCATTACCGCAATGGTGAAGGACACCTGTCGATGTTTCAAAAAGGTTTTCCCGAAGCTTTGACTGTACTTTTAAACCAAACACCTGTCACTCATCACTAAACAAAATATTTTGCCAGTAAATTGCAATATGAGTCTTACGATTCGTTTGGCCACCAGGGAAGATGCTGTTCTGATAGCAGATATCAGCAGGCAAACGTTTTATGACACTTTTGCTGCTGATAATACTAAAGAAAACATGGACCTGTTCCTGTCCACCCAGTTCACAAGGGGAAAACTTATTATGGAAGTCGGTTCTTTTGGTAATACTTTTTTGTTGGCACAAGAGGGCGATCAGGTTGCAGGCTATGTAAAGCTTCGCGAATCAAGACCACCTAAGTCATTAGGAACTTTAAATGCCATCGAGATCGCAAGGCTTTATTCCCAGGTTGATAAAATTGGTAAAGGAGTGGGTAAGCTATTGATGCAGGCATCCCTTGACTGGTCAAAGCAAATAGGAGCCGATGCCGTGTGGCTTGGCGTATGGGAAAAGAACCAGCGTGCCATTGATTTTTATACCAAATGGGGCTTTGAGAAATTTGATGAAACAGATTTTCTTTTAGGCAGGGATCTGCAAAGGGATTGGTTGATGCGTAAATTCATTTGATGCTGCAAAGGAATTGAAAGGCCTGTTTTTTGCTTTAACTATCTAATGGCAATTTTATGGAAGTATCTCCATCCCCAGCGCTGGCTTATCGTATTGTCTCTTGCGCTGGCAGGTATTAGCCAGCTCCTCAGCCTTGTAGATCCCGTCATTTTTGGTAAGATTATCGACGAATATGCTTCCAAACCTGGTAATCGTACAGAGCATGAACTGGTAAATGGAATTCTTTGGTGGCTGGGAATAGCCATCGTAGTGGCACTGGTGGCCAGGATCGCCAAATCATTCCAGGATTATTTTACCCGCCTTGCCGTGCAGAAGTTTGGTATGCAAATATTCAATGACGGGTTGAAACAAACGCTTCGATTGTCCTTCCAGGAGTTTGAAGAACAAAGAAGTGGTGAAACACTCTCCGTATTGCAAAAGGTGCGTACGGATACGCAGCAATTCATTAATGCCTTCATCAATATTTTGTTTTCTTCGGTTGTAGGTATTGGTTTCCTCATCTGGTACAGCATCACTAAAAACTGGATGCTGATCCCTGTTTTTGTTATCGGCATTTTGGTCCTGGGCTCACTCACAGGTTTGTTAAGCAAGAAGATCAAGACCACGCAACGGTCCATCAATCGTGAGACCAATAAAATGTCTGGCGTTATCACTGAATCATTACGCAACATAGAATTGGTAAAAAGCCTTGGACTGACCTTCCCCGAAATACGGCGGCTTAAAGATCAAACCCTGAAGATCTTTGAACTGGAAATGGTGAAGGTGAAAAAGGTACGCACACTTACCTTCATGCAGGGCACCACGTTAAGCCTGCTGAAGCAATCCATTTTGTTTATTCTTCTCTGGTTGATCTTCCGTAAAGTATTGACAACGGGTGAACTCATTACCATGCAATTCATCTCTACTTCCATTTTCGGCCCCTTGCAGGACCTCGGAAATATCATTTTAAGTTATCGCGAAGTCGAAGCATCCATTCACAGCTTTGACAACCTGATGCACAAGCCCATTGAACTGCGGCCGGAAAATGCGGTTAATATTGGGGAGTTGGAGACTATTCGTTTTGAAGATGTAGTGTTTCGGCACAAAACCGCTGGACACAATGCAGTAGATGGAATTTCCTTTGCAGTGAAAACTGGTGAGACCATTGCTTTTGTGGGACCATCAGGCTCGGGTAAATCAACCCTGGTAAAGCTGCTGGTTGGATTATATAAGCCGGTACAAGGCGATATCTATTTCAATGACCACTCTGCCCAGCAAATACGATATAATGAATTGCGCAGGCAGATAGGATTTGTGACACAGGATACACAGCTCTTTGCCGGTACTATCAGGGAAAATCTTTTGTTTGTGAAAGCTGATGCTACTGATGAGGATATCAAAGAAGCACTACACAAAGCTTCCTGCGAACAACTGTTAAACCGGTCATCGAAAGGAATAGAAACTGTGTTGGGCGAAGGAGGCATGAAATTGTCGGGTGGTGAGAAGCAGCGCATATCCATTGCCAGGGCCTTGTTACGTCACCCGCGATTACTCATTTTTGATGAAGCCACATCAGCACTCGATTCACTGACAGAAGAAGAGATCACCAATACCATTCGTGATGTCTCCAAAAGCCAGGAGCAAATATCTATATTGATCGCACACCGCCTGTCCACTATCATGCATGCCGATGTGATCTATGTATTGGAAAAAGGAAAGATCGTGGAAACAGGCAACCATGATGAGCTGCTACTACAAAAAGGTTTGTATTATGCTATGTGGCGACAACAGGTGGGAGAGCGAAGAGAAACACTGGTAAATGAACCAGGCATTACCTAATGATCTTTTTGAACAGGTTTAGCTTGCCTTTGAATGGAGGGTATTTGATCCCAGGATCAAACCAGGTGGGAGTTTTCATAATAGCCTTGCTATGACTGAAAACATCAAATGAATAACGGCCATGGTACTTGCCCATACCACTGTTGCCCCTGCCTCCAAATGGAAGGTTGAAATTAGTAAGGTGCCAGCTGGCATTATTGATACAGCCTCCTCCAAACGGAACTTCCTCTGTCCATTTCTTTTCCATGGCTTCACTGCTGGTAAATACATACAGGGCCAATGGGTTCGGATTGAGGTTTACGATATCCCTCGCTTCTTCAAAGTTTTTAAAAGGAATTATAGGGAGTACAGGGCCAAAGATCTCATCACCCATCATTGAAGTATTAAGTGGTACCTCCTCTATCAAAGTGGGTTGTATATAAAGCGTACCAGCATCATGTGCGCCACCATAAATGATGGTGCCTTGTTCAAGGTAATGCTGCAAGCGGTAAAATTGTTTTTCGTTGATGATCTTCCCGTAATTATAACTGGAAGAAGGATCGTCGGAAAAGAATTGCCGGAGGCAATGAATGAGTTCTTTGATCAAGGCGTCTTTTACAGATGCATGTACCAACACATAGTCAGGTGCTACGCACATCTGTCCTGCGTTGGAAAATTTGGTCATAGCAATGCGCCGCGCCGCCACCCTAAGGTTGGCATCTGCCTCCACAATGCAGGGACTTTTGCCTCCCAGTTCCAACGTAACAGGTACCAGCTTGCTGGCTGCCATTTGGTACACCAGTTTACCCACCTGCGTGCTGCCCGTATAAAATACATGGTCAAAACGGAAAGACTCCATTAGTTGAGGAACCACTATGGCTCCATCGCCTTCTGCAAACATGATATAGTTGGGAGGGAAAGTTTCCCCTACCAGTTTTTGCATAACGGCCGCAGTGGCAGGCGCAAATTCACTGGGTTTTAAAACTACGCAGTTCCCTGCCGCAATTGCACCGGTTAAAGGCGTGAACAATAATTGAAGGGGATAATTCCAGGGTCCAATGATCAAAACAGTGCCCAGGGGTTCTTTATACACATAGCTCCTGCTGGGAAGGTTCAGCAGGTTGGTAGCAACTTTTTCTCTTTGCATCCATTGGTGCAGGTGCTTCAAGGTGTGGTTGATCTCGGCCACCAGGAAGCCTATTTCTGTAACCCAGGTTTCCTCGGGGCTTTTCTTCAGGTCAGTGTACAAGGCTTCATAAAATTCTTGCTCATACTTCAACACGGCTTTTTTAAGCTTTACCAATTGTTCTTTCCGAAAAGCATAGGGCCTGGTGACACCTGTTTGAAAGTAAGCAGCTAATTGCCCTGGTTGTGCGGTGATTGAAGGTTGGCCTACCATAGTTTAAAAGTACTCTATCGGGCATCAAATCCGGTTAGATTTTAGAGCAGGGCCCCTCTTGCAGGAAACTTGATAATTCTCTGTGCCCTTCTTCCTAATTTTGCCCCTTCAATCTTATAAATGAAAATACACAAAGAAGGTTTTCAAACTATTGTGATCAGTACCGTGATAGTGGCCGTTGTAGTTTTGCTGACCGTTTTACTGGTGATGCCCCGTTACCCTATCCTGGGTTGGATCATTGCAGTGGGCATTACAGGGCTGTTGATCTTTATCCTGTCCTTTTTCCGCATTCCCAACAGGACCCATACCGAAGGTGAGGATATTATTGTAGCCCCCTGCGATGGGACTGTAGTGGTGATAGAAGAGGTGCAGGCGGACGAATATTTCAAGGATAAGCGTTTGCAGCTTTCTATTTTCATGAGCCCTCTTAATGTGCATGTAAACCGAAATCCCGTAAGCGGTGAGGTGCTGTACAGTCAATACCACCCCGGCAAATACCTGGTGGCATGGCATCCTAAGTCATCAACTGATAATGAAAGGCATTCCGTGGTTTACAAGCAGGGCGGCAAGGAAATGCTGGTAAAACAAATTGCGGGCGCATTGGCCAAAAGGATCGTCAACTATTTAAAGGCAGGCGATAAAGTGCAGCAGGGCGCTGAAATGGGCTTTATCAAATTCGGATCAAGGGTAGATCTTTTATTGCCCCTTGATACCAAGGTTGAGGTTAAGATCAACCAGAAGGTAAAAGGTGGTGTTACTGTATTGGGCAGATGGTAATTTTAAAAAATTGTCCTAACTTATGTTGACAAATTCCTGATGGCCATGGTCAGAAGAAGATCCCGCCATCACTGCCAGGACAATCACTTAAATGTTTACGGATGAAAAAGAAATTATTAGTGGCAGGAGTAGCATTGCTTACAACCGCAGCGGTTACGGCAACAGTGCTCACTACTACTCACAGAAAACCAGCGAAGGACGCAGGCAAATGCACCATGAAGAAGGCGACACACTGCAACAGGGCTTCTAATGTTGCTTGCTATTGAAGGAAAAGTCCCGCAGCCGCGGGACTTTTTTTATAATTAAAAGTTTGACAAATAAAAAGGAGCAATCCATATGGGTTGCTCCTTTTTATTTATAGATTCTTGTAACTTATTTTCTTAATGTCAGCTCTTTCACGATCTGTGGCGCTCCGCCCAGTTTATCAATACACCATAATACATAGCGTATATCCACACAAATGGTGCGGTTCAGGTCTTTATCAAATGCCATCTTGTGACTTAGTGCTTCGTAGTTGCCGTCAAAAGCAAGTCCCAGTAATTCACCATTGCCATTGATAACAGGAGAACCTGAGTTACCGCCTGTGATATCATTGGTGGTAATAAATCCAACAACCAGGTTATTGGTGCGGGCATCCTTATACGGTCCGTAATCTTTTGCTTTCAGCAATTCGATCTCTTTGGCCGGCAGGTCAAACTCATAGTCTCCCGGCACATATTTCTCCAGTATGCCTTTTGAAGTGGTCACATAATCATAATGCACGGCATCCCTTGGATTGTAGGCAGCTACCTTGCCATAAGAAACCCTCATGGTGAAAGTGGCATCAGGATACATTACTTTGGTAGGGTTCATTTCCCTTACACCTTTCAGGTATAACCTACCCCATTCATTGTTTTTGGTCACAAACTGCTGGTACAGCGGAAGGTATTTCCCCTGCCAGTTACGCAAAATGGTATTCACCAGGTTATAAGCCATATCCTGTTGCAGGGTATTGGCATCCGGGTTTTTCACAAAATCATTCCATTTGCTATCGTCCAGGATCATGGTATTCTTGAAGATGGACTCTGCATATTTCTGGTAGGTAGAAGCATTATCCAGTGAGCCGTATTCATTTTTAATTGCAGGGAATAGGGCCTGTGGCTGCTGGTCTTTTGGAACCTCCTTGTAATACATCTGTAATACTGTTCCTATAATATTCTGATCAGAAGCCTTGTTTTCACTTGCCAGGAAATTTTTCCTGGAGTTATTGGCAGCATCGATGGCTTTGCGAATAGCCTCAGAAGAAGCACCTGGTTTAACCATAATATTTTCTACCTGCTGCAGGCTGGCGGCAAAGGCTAATAATGGTGATCCCAAAATACCTTCGTTGATAAACATACGGTGAGCGGCATAAGGCCTCCAGGCATTATAGGCAGTTTCCAGGTCAGCAAAAATGTTTTTGTACTCAGGCTTGTTGGCTGCCCATTTTAAAAATTCCTGTTCCTGTTTTTTCTTTTGGCCATACACATCATATTTCAGTAGCTGCTTGGTCTCCCCATCAAAGAACTTCCAGTAGTTGGCTATGCTGGCGTAGTCAGATGCCAACTGCAGTTTAATGGCAGGATCTGTTTTCATCTGCTCAAACATGTATTTCAGGCGCATGTCACGCAGCTTTACCAGTGTAGGGTTATTGATATCAGTGGAGAGTTGCACACCCAGTGAAGATTCGTAGCGGTTGGTACCACCGGGATATCCCCAGATCATGGTGAAGTCACCTTCTTTTACACCTTTCATTGAAACAGGCAAGTACCATTTTGGTTTCAGGGGCACATTGGATGCACTAAAACGTGCAGGCTGGCCATCTTTTGTACCATACACACGGAAAATAGAATAGTCTCCGGTATGACGGGGCCATTCCCAGTTGTCTGTATCACCACCAAACTTTCCTACAGCCTCCGGCGGGGCACCCACCAGGCGAACATCGGTATAGCGCTGGTACACAAAAGCCAAAAACTGGTTGCCTTTAAATAAGGGGCTGATCCTGGTCTCGATGTTCTTAGCTGTATCAGACAGCCTTTTGTTGATGGAAGCCAGCACGGAAGACTGCCTGGCAGCCCTGTCGGCACCAGTAAGTCCTTTCAGTGAATCTTCCACTTCTTTGGTCACATCATTGATGCGTACCAGGAATTGAACAGACAAATTGCCACCAGGGATCTCTTCGCCATTGTTTTTGGCATAAAACCCATCACGGAGGTAATTATGTTCCATAGTACTTGCACCAGCTATTACACTGTAGCCACAGTGGTGGTTGGTAAAGATCAAACCCTGGGGGCTGACCAGTTCACCAGTACAACCGCCGCCAAAAATAACGATGGCATCTTTCAGGGAAGCCTTGTTGATGTTATACAATTGATCTTTGGTGAGCTTCAATCCTTTTTTCACCATGTCATTATACACCTGCTGGCCCAATAACAGGGGCAGCCACATTCCCTCATCGGCCGCAGCTTTAAAAACTACGGAGATGCTAAGGGTTAAGACAATTAAAAATTTTTTCATCATGTTTGTTTTTTGTGAAACGCCGCAAGCTGGCGGATGGCAAACCTACTTAAAAATGCCATGTGCCACCCCGTTTGGCCTACTTAACTATTTATGATTTTGCGCAACTGTTAGTCTAAAGCTTATTTCCTGGGAGCCTCCGGTATAGTTACTCCCTATCAACGCCCTACCTGGAGTATAGATACTGCGTGATCATCACGCAGTATCTATACCGTAAATAGGGAGTAGATAGGGAGAAGGTAGGGAATAGCCTGGCCTGAGAATACCCAATCTCTATACATAGATAGTGCGCATGGGACCATGGTTGTTATTATTAATGTTAATAATACATCCTGCTTCAGGTAATGTAGCACGCTGACCATGTACAAAAAAAGGCAGCATATCTTCTATGCTGCCTTAATCATTCTACCATACTTTTATCAGGAGGCCGGGGTGTTGAGTATCTTCCATAGCAGGTCCTTCATTTCCTGGATATTATAGTTGGTAACCGAAGAAATAAAAATATGGGGTATTTCTTCAGGCAATTCTTTTTCGATATCTCTTTTCAACTCTTCATCCAGCATATCGCTTTTGCTGATGGCGATAATGAATTGCTTATGTAGTAATTCAGGGTTGTATTCTTCCAGTTCGTTTACAAGTATATCAAATTCTTCTTTATGATTCTTGCTGTCTGCAGGAATCAGGAACAATAGCACCGAATTGCGCTCAATATGGCGCAGGAAGCGATGACCCAGGCCTTTTCCTTCAGCAGCTCCTTCAATGATACCGGGAAGGTCGGCGATGCAAAAACTTTTGCCATCCCTGTATTCCACCATACCCAATTGTGGGGTAAGCGTGGTAAAAGCGTAATCTGCAATTTTAGGTCTGGCGGCTGTCATTACGGATAATAGCGTGGACTTGCCGGCATTGGGAAAACCTACAAGGCCTACATCGGCCAAGACTTTCAGTTCCAACACTTTCCATCCTTCCTGGCCGGGTAATCCTGGCTGGGCATGTTCGGGGGCCTGGTTGGTTGGGGTTTTAAAATTGGTATTACCCAATCCTCCTTTACCGCCCGGAAGCCATACCTGCTCTTCACCATCTGCCAGTATCTCTACTTCCTTTTCACCTGTTTCTTCATCGCGGGCAATGGTACCCAGGGGCACTTCCAATATGATATCCTTGCCATTACGGCCGGTCCTGTTGTTGTCACTGCCTCTTTCGCCATCTTCTGCCAGAACATTTTTGTAATAACGAAGGTGTAATAATGTCCATAAGTTGCTGTTACCTCTTAGTACGATATGGCCACCACGGCCGCCATCACCACCATCAGGGCCGCCCATGGCAGTTAGTTTATCGCGCCTGAAATGTTTGATGCCCGCACCACCATGTCCGCTTTTACAAAAGACCCTGATCTGGTCTACAAAATTGCTTTTCTCCAAGAGGTATCTATTTTTGCTGTTTTACAAAGATACCGGTCCATCTATCATTGCCATATGAAATCGATTTTATTAACTTCTCTGATTGTGCTGGCCACTGCCGGCAAGAATTGTAAAAAGTCCCCGTCCACCGCATTACCTGCCTGCATCGAACAGAGAATCGAAGCCATCAAAAAGCAGGAAAAGTGGAACCCGCCTGCCGAAGTATTTGAATACAACTATAAGGGAAAGAAGGTTTATTACTTCTCCAGTAATTGCTGCGATCAGTACAATACTGTGGTAGATGAACAATGCAATCAAATATGTGCACCGAGTGGAGGACTTACCGGCAAGGGTGACCAGAAATGCCCGGACTTCAAGGATAGTGCACAATTGGTTAAACTGGTGTGGAAGGATGATAGATAGCAATAAAAAAACGCCGGCTTACGGGCCAGCGTTTCGTCAGAGGGTTCAGGGTTTACTGAACCAGCACTTTTTGTGTAAACACAGATAATTTCTGTTTATCGAATACTTTAACAAGATAGGTTCCTCTTGCATGGCTCCTGCTGATGCCCATGGATTCCACCTGGTCTTCCTGGTTCACTGTAACCTTTCTTTGAATGACACTGCGGCCCAGGACATCCGTTAATTCAATAGTATATTCTCCATCGGGAACCTTATTGAATTGAACCGTGACATTATCATTGATCACAGGATTAGGATACACTGCGATGAGTTTGGCAAATTTGTCTGTTGGGGCAAACCTTGTCAGTTGAACATTTACCAGTTCAGGTCTTACAGGCTTATTGCTTCTCAGGTAATTGCTATTGGCAAGGTCTGAACTCCTGTAAACACTGTTGGTACCCTGGTAAGCCATGGCTGTCCAGTTCTTTGGATTTACTACATAATAAGCGCTGGCATCCACAGCACTGCTTACCAATAGTGAACCATCAGGATCTACTACGGCTCCATTCACTGTGAATGTAGGTGGCAGGTTTTTAATACCTCCCATGTAAGTGGCCACCTTGGTTTCTGTGTTCACTTTAAAGACAGAGTTGCGAGCCGAAAGAATGTACAAATTGCCATTGTCATCTGCTATCATATCACCACCGTAGGATGAGCAGCTATTGTGAATGGAAACAGTATTATTAGAAGCGTCATCAACCAGTGAACCCAACTGCTCAATAAATGGCTTTTTGCCGGTAGTAAACCTGATAAACGTGTTGCCATCATTACTGATCGCATAGCCATTTCCGTCAGGTGCTATCACCATACGGGTGATCACCTTTGCCTGGTCATTGTGCATGTCCCCGCTATTGCTGAACGGCTGCCCGGTAACATAATACACCTTCATGGACTTCAGATCAATATACCGTAGCTGGTCGACGAACATAGGAGTGAAATACAGGCGGTTGTGCTTACGGTCGAATGCCGCAGCTGCTACCCCTGTACCAAATGGTGTTTCCAGCAAAGTGCCATAGCGGGCATCAGGTTGCTGCTTTAATTCTTTCTGGGTAATGGCATCATATACGCTTACACGATTATCAGTACCATTTAAAATCACATTGCTGTATTCACCTGTTTGCAGATCCAGTTTGCGTAAGGCATTCCAGCCGGCACCTTCTTTAGTGAGGTCGGTAATGGCATAGGCAAAACGGTCGCGCTGGGCATTTATCTGTATGGAGGAAAGTGTCAGGCAGGCAGCAATGAGAGATGGTATAATTCTTCTCATGATCTTTTTGGTTTAGCGGTTAATTATGGCTTTAAATTACAAAATATTGTAACAGGAAATGCCTTTTTGTTTTCAATGGCACTTAGCTTTTTTTAAATGGTTTATAGTCAATGGGTGATATGAATTGCTGAGGTACTTCCTCCCGAAGAGGTTCACAAATTTTGAGGGTTTCTTTGCATTGCAGTGGTAATTGCTGGTAAATGGAAGTGCCCTCAGATTTCCACTTCATCATTTCATCACTTACCGGTTTTATGATCCGTGCAGGATTACCTGCTAACAGGGATCTTGCCGGGATTAACTGTCCCTGCTTTATAAAACTTAATGCACCGACAATGCATTCTTCACCCAGTTCCACTTCATCCATGATCACAGCATTCATGCCTACCAGGCAATTGCGGCCAATGGTAGCACCATGAATGATAGCGCCATGCCCGATATGTGCATTTTCTTCCAACAACACCGTGACACCCGGGAACATATGTACTGTGCAATTCTCCTGCACATTGCAGCCATCGGAAATGATGATCTTTCCCCAATCGCCCCGAAGCGCACAACCGGGACCGATATAAACATCCTTTCCTATGATTACATTGCCCATTACTGATGCCTGGGGATGAATGAATGAGGAGGGATGGACCACTGGTTTGATGCCATTGAATTCATAACAAGCCATATTACAAACCTATACGTTTTTCAAATGCTTATGCCTATTATGAGCAATTCATTTGCGGGTCTTATATACTACCTGCCTGCCAAGGAAAAATAAAATCAACAGGGATATGGAAGTAAGCAGCAACTTCCCCATCAGTCCAAACTGCATTACCTCGTAAACAGAAAAGGCTTCCAATAATAAGGCAGGCAACTTGCCTATGGAACTGGCTATTAAGAAAGTTAGCGTTGATACTTTTCCAATAGAAGCTGCAAAAGTGACAAGGCCGGATGGGACATAGGGTATAAGGCGTAGAGCAAGAATGAGTAAAAAAGCTTGTTTGCCTTCTGCTTCGGTTAAACGCTGAACCCTTGGGTATTTTTGTAACTGTAGCGATATGCTTTTTTTAAATCCTGCCCTGTACAAAAGAAAGGCAAGAATGGCTCCCACAGATTCTCCAATGAAAGAAATGGCGGTGCCTTCCCAAAAGCCAAAAAATAAAATGTTGGCCGCAGTGATAAAAAAGCTGGGGATAATTCCTAATAACGCAACTATAATACTAATGCATATGCTGATCAGCAATGCAGTATGTGGATATTGTTGAAATAAATGCAGAATGGTTTCTTTCATTAAACTACGGGTTTGCCTGTTCTGAAACAGGTGCCTTTAAATAGTCCCACCTGCACATTATTTTGATTATACAGGGTTACCAGGTACACCCCGGTACTTTTGCCGTTGTGTAATTCTTTGGCTTCCGCAACCAGTTCATCGCCGGGCAATAATGGTTTTGTAAAATTCATGCTGGTATCCAGCGCAAGTGATAAGTTATTACGGTTGTTGCAGGCAAAAGCAAAGGCACTGTCTGCCAGGGAAAAAGCAATACCACCATGCACCACGCCAAGGCCATTGATCATTTCTTCCCTCAATTTCATCTTTGCCTTGCAATAGCCCTCGCTGACCTCAACGATCTCTATCCCCAGCCACTGGCTGAATTGATCGAGGCGGAGCATGTGGGTGGTGATGGAACTTGGGGTAGAACTAGGTATAGAACTAGGATTCATAGGATTTAATAGGATTTTTGAGGAAGTAAAAAGAATTAAAATTCATTTGATTTTGTTTGATTATTAAGGAGCTTTTTGTTGTAGAGTCTTTTGAATTGCAGGCTTTTTGCACCAAAATTTATAAGGAGACCTACCGGGTAGACAGAACTTTCCAGGTAATTAATTGCCTGGGCCAGATGGAGATCTTCAATTTCGGTTCGTGCCTTTAGTTCAACGGTAATAACATCATTAATAAGAAAATCGACTCTTCTCAATGCAATATATTCTCCTTTGTAAAATATTTTTATATCGAACTCACGTTGATATTTAACTGCTTTTTGTTGTAATTCAATTTCTAAAGCACGTTGATATACATATTCCTGGAACCCTGGTCCCATTTGCCTGTGCACTTCCATAGCACATCCAATAATTTCTCCCGTTAAATCCTGGTAAATCATATTAATCTTAGTTCTATTATTCTCCTGTAAAATTCGCCTTTCGCTTTTCTAAAAAAGCCTGTACGCCTTCTTTAAAATCTTTGGTGGCGGAGGCTCGTTGCTGGAGAACTTCCTCGGCATGCAATTGTTCTTCGAGGCTGCTGATAAAGCTTTGGTTCAGGGCTTTTTTGGTGAGGGATAAAGCCTTGGTGGGAAGTTGAGATAGGGTGGTTGCAATAGCTATGGATTCTTCGGTAAATGTTTCATCATTCAATACTTTATAGATCATGCCCATGCGCTCTGCTTCTTCTGCAGATAATTTATCACCCAACATGGTCAATGCAAACGCTTTTTGAAGCCCTATCAGGCGTGGCAAAAAGAAAGTACCACCTGTATCTGGTACCAATCCGATTTTGGAAAAAGCCTGTATGAAGGTGGCGGATCTTTTGGCAACAACGATATCACAGCCAATGGCAAGGTTGGCACCCGCACCGGCAGCCACACCATTGACGGCTGCAATAACAGGTTTTTCAAGATACCTGATCTTGCTGATGATGGGATTGTAATGGTCGGAAACTATATTGACCACTTTGGGGCCCTGGGGATCTACCACTTCATCAAGGTCCTGGCCGGAACAAAAAGCCTTACCCGATCCCGTTATATACACGCATCGGATATTGCTTTCTTTACACTGGTCCAGCTTTTCCTGCATGGACAAAGCCATCTCACGGTTGAAGGCATTGTACTTGTCAGGACGGTTGAGCGTAATAAAAGCAATGGAATCCTTTATCTCAAATAAGATCGATGACATGGTAGTATGATTTGGTGATCCAAAACTAAATGAATTCTATGGGGCTGTCAGTGGCATTTGAAATAATCGAAAGCTTCTTTACAGTCCAGGCAACGATACATGGCTTTGCAGGCTGTGGACCCAAACTGGCTGATCAACTCGGTATGGTAGGAGTTGCATCTTGGGCATGCTACTGCTTCCTGGCGAAACATTTCTGTGGAGCAAAACTGTTGCTTTGGATTAGGGGGTGCAATACCGAAAGCTTTTAGCTTTTGTTTGCCTTCCTCACTCATCCAGTCGGTTGTCCATGCAGGTGAAAGTTGCTGGTTTACAGATATATCCCGAAAACCTTTTTCTATCAGTTTCAATCGTATGTCCATGGAAATAACATCCATGGCCGGGCAACCTGAATAAGTTGGGGTGATCACAACATCAATATGGTTGCCGGTAACTGTAACGGAACGTATAATGCCCAGGTCAGTTACTGAAAGCACCGGCACTTCAGGGTCTTTCACTTCTGCCAGTATCTGCCATATTTCCTTTTCTTCCGGCATTACCAGGTAGCATTAGGATAGGTTCTTTGCAATTGTTGCATTTCAGCCAGCAGATACCCCATATGTTCTGTATGTCTTCCTTCTTTGCCCCCTTGCTGCATCCATGTTTGGGTGGGTATATCAAGTGTAGCCTCATGGAATACTGTATGTACTTTTTCCAGCCATTGCTCCTTCAATGTTTGAGGATCTGCGGCTATGCCTTGCTGAGACAGGACCAGTTCATAAGAGGCAGGTACAAACAGTTCACCTGTGAACATCCAGGTGTCAGCCAATGCATGGTTCAACCTGGCATGGCTTTCTTCCGTTCCATCGCCCAGGCGTATTACCCATTCGCTGCTCCAGCGCAGGTGATAGGAAACCTCTTTAATTGATTTTTCTGCAATGGCAGCTAACTGGGTATCCGTGCCGGATTGGAGCTGCTGGTATTGGTTTATTTGAAATGCGCTGAAGAAAAATTCCTTCAGCACGGTAAAAGACCAATCGCCCCTGGGCAATTCTGCCAGCAAAACATTCAGGAACTGGTGTTCCTCTCTTAGAAATGCCAGGTCATCTTCCTGCAGTTCGCGGTTGAAAGATTTCCAGGGTCTTGGGATATATGTATCCATTAGCCTCTTATCTTCTTCGCTGCTATTATTATATAGCGTTGCGGCATACTGGTACAAATTCCTTGACTGGCCCAGGTAATCAAGAGCAATATTGGTGATGGCAATATCCTGTTCCAGCACAGGACCGTGCCCTGTCCATTCACTATGGCGCTGACCCATGAGCAGGGTGCTGTCTGCCAGCTGAAGGGTGAATTGAAATAGTTCTGTTGTCGGCAATTTGATCAATTAAAAGTTATGGGTTTCAGGATCACATATGGGTCAATTCATCCGGCAGGTCATAGAAGGTGGGATGACGATACACCTTATCGTTGGCAGGTTCGTAAAAGCTTTCAGCATCATCAGGGTTGGAGGCATGGATGTATTTACTTTCCACCACCCAGATGCTCACACCTTCCTGCCGGCGGGTATACACATCCCTGGCATTTTCAATGGCCATTTGTGCATCGGAGGCATGCAGCGATCCAACATGTTTATGATCCAGTCCCTGCTTGCTGCGAATAAAAACTTCCCAAAGAGGCCACTCGGCCCCCTTTGATTTACTCAAAGAGGAAAGATCAGCGTTATGAGCCCCGGTTTGTGAAGACTCGTTATTATTGGCTACCTGTTCTTTATCGCCGTAATCCCCGTAAAAATATTTTTTAAAGAATATCATTCTGATCAATTTTTGTTTTAAGCAGCTATTTGCTCTTTATTTCTTGCCGCTCTTTTTTCTGCGTGTGCTTTGGCAGCTTCCCGAACCCATGCCCCTTCATCCCAGGCTTTGCGTCGAGTATCCAGGCGCTGTTTATTACAAGGGCCGTTTCCGCTAACCACGTTCCAGAATTCTTCCCAGTTGATCTTGCCGAAATCATAATGGCCTCTTTCCTCGTTCCATTTCAGATCGGGATCAGGCAGGTTCATTTCAAGCAGTTTCACCTGTTCGGCGATCATATCAACAAAGCGCTGGCGTAATTCATCATTACTAAAGCGTTTGATCTTCCACTTCATGCTGGCTTCTGTATTGGTGCTTTCAGCGTCGTGTGGTCCGAACATCATCAGGCTTGGCCACCACCACCTGTCAATAGCATCCTGCACCATGGCCTTTTGCTCCGGAGTACCCTTGCTTAATACCAGCAGGCTTTCAAATCCCTGGCGCTGGTGAAAGCTTTCTTCCTTACAGACGCGTATCATAGCCCGGCTGTAAGGGCCATAGGAAGTGCGGCATAGTGGCACCTGGTTCATAATGGCCGCGCCATCAACCAGCCAGCCAATAGCTCCCATGTCGGCCCAGGTAAGCGTGGGATAATTAAATATGGACGAATATTTGGCTTTGCCGGTGTGCAGTTGTTCTATCATCTCATCACGGGTGATACCAAGGGTTTCTGCAGCACTATACAGGTAAAGCCCATGGCCAGCTTCATCCTGTACTTTGGCAATTAATATTTGTTTGCGTTTTAGCGAGGGGGCACGGCTGATCCAGTTTCCTTCAGGTAGCATGCCAACAATCTCACTGTGTGCATGCTGGCTTATCTGGCGTATCAGGGTCTGGCGGTATTTTTCCGGCATCCAGTCGCGGGGTTCAATGCGAACCTCTGCATCCACCTTCTCCTGGAAGTTCTTTTCAAGTTCCTGTGTAGACATATAGCGTTTTCGTTACCACAAATTTAATGAAACAGTCCCCTGTTTGATGTTAATTCCGGAAGAGCTTTATGACTAAGTTTTTGGTTATTTGCTGTGAAAGAGCCATAGTACACTATATCTTTATTAGTAATTGAACGAAATGAAAATTATTGCGGCCATCATTTTTTGCTTTTTTAGCCTGGCCTTGCAGGCACAGGTTAAGATATCTGTTACAGATAGCTCTGTTGTAAAAGATTCAACAGGCAAAATATACGCTTTGCAGGAATGGAAAAAGCTCTTTAACAGCGGTGACTATGGATTAAAGCCAGAAAATCCCAATGATCAAAGAACAGCCCTGATACTGATAAAACTGAATGAAAATGCCATTGATGCTGAATTCTCCAAAATGCCAAAGCCAAAGGAGAGCAATTTTTTCACTACGGGTAAAAAGTTAGAGTTGTTCAATGGCAAAGACATTAATGGCAACCCCATTGACCTTGCCAACGCAAAGGGAAAGATCATTGTATTGAACTTCTGGTTCATCAATTGTGGTCCCTGTCGTCGTGAGATACCTGATCTGAATAAACTGGTGGATCAGTTCAAGGACAATAAGAACGTGCTTTTCATTGGTGTTTCACTTGATGCGCCCAATGACATAACCAGCTTCCTGGAAAAGATGCCTTTTAAATATACCATGATTGATGGAGGAAGAAACATTGCTTCTCAATATGGTGTCAGGTTTTATCCAACACATGTGGTACTGGATCCCTCGGGCAAGGTATATTTTCATACTTCAGGGTTGGCGCCCAATACAGTGTACTGGGTGAAGCGGTCGATCACTGAATTACTACAAAAAACGGCAAAGGATGTAGCCGCTCAATAATTACCTGGTATCAAAATCAACACTGACGTTTTCAGTCCTGGGGTGAGATTGACAGGTAAGAATAAAGCCTTTGGCTACTTCATCCGGCTCCAGACCCCAATTTACATCCATGCTTACTTCCCCTTCCGTAAGTTTGGCTTTACAGGTAGTGCATACGCCACCTTTGCAGGCATAGGGAAGGTCTGCCCCTTTTTCCAATGCAGCATCCAGGATACTTTGTCCTTCATATCCAAGGTCAAAATCAAAAACGATCCCATCCAGTTTCACCTGTACCCGGGCCCTGGTTCCTTTTTCTTCTGGTGCTTCTGTTAGGGAAGCAATACCTGTTGTCTTTTGCCCAGGCACAGTAAATAGTTCAAAATGTATATTTTCCGAAGGCACGCCTTTACCTGCCAGGTATCCCTTGATGCAAAAGATCATTTCCTCAGGTCCGCAAATAAAGAATTCATCGCTATGCCTAATGTCAATCAATTTAGAGAAAAGCAGGTCCAGTTTATTGGTATCTATGCGACCCGAATTGATCTCCGCATCTGATCTTTCCCTGCTAAGGATATGATAGATCCGGAAGCGATCAATGAATTTATCCTTGAGGGCTTCCAGTTCCTCTTTGAAAATGATGGAATTCTTGGTGCGGTTTCCAAATACCAGTGTAAACCGACTCTGGGGTTCGGTTAGGAGGGTGGTTTTTATTATGGATAAAATAGGTGTGATGCCACTGCCGGCTGCGAAGGCCACATAGTTTTTTTTCTGTGCAGGAGACAATTCGGTATAAAATTTACCGGTAGGGGGCAGCACTTCCAGTTCATCCCCGGGCTTTAATTCATCATTGGCAAAAGAAGAGAATAATCCCCCTTCCACTTTCTTTACAGCCACCTGCAGGGTATTATCAAATAGGCTGCTGCAAATGGAATAATTGCGCCGCACTTCTTCACCATTGAATTTTTTACGGATCGTAAGTGTTTGTCCCTGCTTGAAACGGAAAGTATCCTTAAGATCTTCGGGAACAGTAAAAGTGATGGAAACGCAGTCTTCAGTTTGCCTGTCAATTTTTTCAACACGAAGGGGATGGAAATGGATCATATAGCCTATGAAAGCGCCAAAGATAAGGATGCAGGGATCAAATGATAATCCCCTGGGTTACTTATAATGAATTCAGTTGAATCATATTATCTTAGCCCCTCATACAACCAAAACCAACACTACATGAAAAGATTTTTTTTCCTGCTCGCCCTTAGTTGCATTTTCCAACTTGTAAATGCCCAGTCCGGCGATGCTGCAAATGTTGAGCAGTATATGTCTTCTACCAGTATAAAATGGAATCCTTCCAGCCTTTATTTTGGAAAGATAGGACTGATGGGAGAATACAATTTCAAGCGTAAAAAATCTGTGACATTCAATATTGGTATTCCCATGAGCAAGACAACATCAGTTAAAATAGATGATAAGGACAGGGATGTGAAAATGAAAACTTTTTCTATCATGGGAGGATACCGCATGTACCTGGGTAGGAAAACCATGTCAGGCTTTTACTTTGAACCTTACCTGAAATATGTAAAAAGTGATGCCTCCACTATTTTGGACACTGATCTTGACGGCACCCCCACCAATTTTGCCACTACTAGCGCCTATACAGGTTATGGTGTGGGTGCACAACTGGGGGTACAATTTATGATCGCCAAAAGAGTGGTCCTTGACTTTTTCTTCCTGGGCCCTGAAGCAAATAGCGCCAAACACAAAGTTGTCATGCACGATATTACATCCACTGATTCATGGGACGCTCAGGAAGCGGCAGATGCACAGAAAGAGATCAATGACTCAGTGGGTGACCTGCCAATCATCGGTGATAAGTTAAACGTGGTGGTAGATCCTAATGCCAAAACTGTTTCTTCTGGCTATAGCGGATTTTTGCCCGGTTTGCGTTTTGGCCTTTCAGTTGGCGTGCGCTTTTAACAACAGGTTTACATAAATGGAGATTCCAAGGCAGTCTGTAGGGCTTTTTATGCCAAATAAATACAGGCTGCTTATTAAAATTGCTTTAGGTTTGCACGCCGTATAAACGTCCGTGTTTCCTGGCCTGTTTATGTATGCTACAGGCTTTGAATTGTGGTAATCTCTAATCTAATTTAAACTAGAAATGTCTTTAATTGTTGTTGGTACAATGGCATTTGATGCTATTGAAACTCCTTTTGGGAAAAGTGATAAGATCATTGGTGGTTCTGCCACTTATGTAGCCTATGCAGCTTCAAACTTTATAAAGCCTGTGCAGCAGGTTTCTATCGTTGGAAATGATTTTCCTGAGACGGAAATGAATGAACTGATAGAGCGGGGGGTTCAGGTAGAAGGAGTGGAGACCGTAAAAGACAAACCTTCTTTTTTCTGGGCAGGGAAGTACCACATGGATATGAATACCCGCGATACGCTGGTAACAGACCTGAATGTACTGGCTGATTTTAACCCTGTGATCCCTGAAAGTTACCAGGGAGCGGAATTTTTGATGCTCGGTAACCTGATGCCAAAACTCCAGAAAGCTGTCATTGAACAATTGAGAGAGCGTCCCAAGCTTATAGTACTGGATACCATGAATTTCTGGATGGAAACTGCTTTAGAAGATCTGAAAGAAGTGCTAACCATGACGGATGTATTGTTGGTAAATGATGGTGAAGCAAGAGAGCTGAGTCACGAATTCTCCCTGGTGAAAGCAGCTAAAAAGATCCTCACTATGGGTCCTAAATACCTGATCATCAAAAAGGGTGAGCATGGCGCTTTATTATTTCATGGTGACGAGGTATTTTTTGCACCTGCACTTCCGCTGGAAGACGTGTTTGATCCTACAGGCGCCGGAGATACTTTCGCAGGAGGGTTCATCGGCCACCTGGCTAAAACCAGGGACATTTCTTACGAGAATATGAAGACTGCTATCATCATCGGGTCGGCCATGGCCAGCTTCTGTGTAGAGAAATTTGGAACACAGCGGTTAAAAGAGATCACAAAAGCAGATATAGACCGCCGTTTGCAGCAATTTCACGAGCTGGTAAGCTTTGATATTGAATTGGTATAAAAGCCATCAACTAATAATTAAAAGAGCCTTCATATAGGCTCTTTTTTTATGTTGGGAGGCAATAGTTAAGTGATCTAATTTTTTCTTGCCAGTACAATGGTGTTCTTAAATTGTTTCTTTTTTCCCTGCAGGTTGAAGATCTCTGTAAAAATGATATAGGTGCCACGGGGTAGTTGTTGTTGTTTGTCGTCCAACCCATCCCAGTTCCAATAACCATTCATCCCCAGTGTTTGGTTTTTGACGAGGTAACGTACCGGCAAGCCATTGGAATTAAATATGCTGATATTGGCTACATAACCTCTTTCCTCCACCATGTATTTCACGGAAGCAATATCATCATATCCATCATTGTCTGGAGAGAATATCTTAGGCGAAACATCAACGGTAGAACCGGAAACTTCACCAGATCCATATTGAGAATTTTTATACCCTGGAGTACCATAACCAGCAGTGGATGCAGCGGAGTGCCAGTTGCCTGCGTCAGCGGAAGGATCGGAAGGGTCAATTCTTTCCAGTGAAACACCTTCAGCATTTCCAATCAGTGCAAAATGCCATTTGGAAGAATAAGGCACTTCATCTACAATGCCACCCTGCATGTTGGTTAAAACAGCAAAACCTTTATCATCAGGGAAAGAAGGCAAAGTTGTAAGTGTCACGATGGTGGAAGGATCTTTTACCAGGTATTCTTTTTGAAGCGAAATGGCATCTTCTGTCAGCACCAGGTAGTCACCTGGGAAAATGGTTTGGGGTATCTCACTAAGCTTTTTCACTGAACTGATCTCACCTGCTGCATTTCTATTGGCTACATATACATGAGAGGCATCGAATATTTTATTGCTGTTATTATAAACCTCCAGGTAATCATAAGCGCCGGGCCTCGGGTCAAAAAGGATCTCATTGATAACAAGGTCTCCCTGTATGGCTTCTTCAGTTAATCCTGCCCTGGCTTTATTATAGGCTGCAATGGTGTTGCCTTTGCAATCTGTTACGGAACTAACAATCAAATTGTATACGGTCTTTTTTTGCATCGGCTGAACAAGCCTGATGGTAACCATGTCGAATAAGGGCCCTTGAGGTGTTACACTGCTTATAAGCAGGTTATTATTAAAACTGTAATTGGTCTTAATGGATGCTGAAAGACTGTCCAGGGGTTCATTAAATACGGCAACCACTGTAAGGCTGTCCGGACTATAGGTCCTGATTAATTGAGGTGGCGCCTCATCCCTGTTCACCCCATCCACGGAATTCTTTCTGCCCGGAGTTCCACCCTGTGGGTCGATAGAAACTTTCCAGTTATTTACGCCTGCACAGGGATTATGAGTATCTGTCATTTCAAGACTCCAGCCTCCATCTTGTTTTACCGGGTTCTGGTACCATCCGGAGGTATAATTGACTGCATGTATTACTATTCCTTCTTTGGATTGGAGGGAAAGCAGTGTTCCTTCATTTAGTAAGGAAGGAAAAGAAGGAATGCCAAGTGCACGACCATAACCTGTAAATAAGGGAGCATTGGTAGTGGAGGAAATGATCAAAAAACTGTCGGCAGGTAGAATATATGAAGGGAATGCACCACTGGTGGTGGAAGCTGTACGCAACCGGCACCCGGAAAGATTCAGATCATGGCCACTGGTATTTTTTAATTCTATGTATTCCGCATTGGGAAGCAATACCTGGGGCGAAGGATCTGCCATGATCTCATCGATCACCATATCATAACGCGCAATTGTCTGGGCATGGAGAACAGGGGTACTGAATAGCGCCACAAGTAGCGGCAGCAGTAGTTTTGGCCTCATCGCATCTAATGTAAAAACTATTTGTAAAAAAATATAGCGTATTTGGAAAGAAAAAGATTTGGGGTTACATTCGCCCTGCAATGATGATCATCACACATACAAAACGTACGAAGAAACAGTTTTCGCAAGCGGAAGGTGTGTAACGTATGAGTATGTTCAGAATAGATTACAAGCCTTCCCTCACCGGAAGGCTTTTTTTTGCCGGCTGATCACCGGCAGCCATTATAACAAACCACAAAAAGAAACAAAAAAATGAAAGTTGCAGTTGTTGGCGCCACCGGCCTTGTAGGTACAAAAATGTTGCAGGTATTGGCTGAAAGGAATTTTCCCGTAGATGAATTAGTTCCTGTTGCCTCAGAAAGATCAGTTGGAAAAGAAGTTGATTTCAAGGGTAAGAAATATAAGGTAGTGAGCCTGCAGGAAGGGATCGATGCTAAACCAGCCGTAGCGCTTTTTTCTGCAGGAGGAAGCACCTCCCTGGAGTGGGCACCGAAATATGCCGCTGCAGGTATCACCGTGATCGATAATTCTTCTGCCTGGAGAATGGACCCTGCCAAACCCCTGGTAGTGCCCGAAGTAAATGCAGATGTGTTGACGGCAAATGACAAGATCATTGCCAATCCCAATTGTTCCACTATTCAAATGGTAGTGGCGCTGCAGCCTTTGCATAAAAAATACGGTGTAAGAAGAGTGGTGGTATCGACTTATCAAAGTGTCACGGGCACTGGCAAGAAAGCAGTTGATCAATTATTCAATGAAAGAGAAGGCAGAGAGGGTGAGATGGCTTATAAATATGCCATAGACCTGAATGCATTGCCACAGATCGATGTGTTCCTGGATAATGGTTATACCAAGGAAGAAATGAAGATGGTGAACGAGACCAAGAAGATCATGAAAGATGATTCCATCAAAGTGACAGCTACTACAGTGCGCATACCTGTTATGGGAGGCCATAGTGAGAGTGTGAACGTGGAGTTTGGGAAAGACTTTGATCTGAATGAAGTAAGGCAATTACTAAGCACTTCACCTGGTATCGTTGTGCAGGACGATCCTTCGCAGCAAGTGTACCCAATGCCTTTATGGGCGCATGAAAAGGATGAAGTGTTTGTAGGAAGACTGCGTCGTGATGAGACCCAGCCAAATACGCTGAATATGTGGATCGTCAGTGACAACCTGCGCAAGGGTGCTGCTACCAATGCGGTCCAGATAGCGGAATACCTTATGGAAAAAAAGATGCTTGGATAAATTAGCAATATAATGTTTTCGTCAGGCCAGGCAGACTATGATCCTGGCCTAACGAAATAAATCTTTACGTAACAAAGATCTATTTGGAGAAGCACTCCCACTAATGATTAAGTGCTTTAACTCCTGGTCAACCTGTCAACTGTTTAACTTCTCAACTTTTCTTTTTATACGGAAAATGTTTTCCAAAATTATCCGTGATATCATAGATGACTGACTCGGATGGGTTGTTGTAGTCCGCACCACGCTGGTAGTTGTCGTTCCATAGCGTTTGATTGTTACTTACAACATTACAGGAGGCAAAGATGTCGTTGGTTTTGTCAGAAACATAGGGGAAAGGGAAGCGGCTGCCCGCGCCTAACTGGTAGAGTACCTGCCTGCCCATATTCACACCCATTGAGGCCAGGTCGCTCATGTATCTTTTCTTTTGAATGCGCATCCGCACTACCGCATCTACACCCAAAACTTTGGCTAACTGCCGGTCATCTTGTTTCCATGAATCCCGGATCGTGATCTTATTTTCCTCGAGCAATTTTAATGTAGTGCCTATGTCCTGCACATTGATGCTGGTATAGAACTTCCTGCCATTGGCATGACGAAGTATGCTATTGTATAAGGAATTTTGAAAGGTGCGGCTTTCCGTTTCCTCAATAAAGGCAATGTCTTCAGGTGACAGGTTTTTGGGCAGTGTGCCTGTAAAGATCATTTCTGCGGGAAGTACTGCTATGAGCTTATGCCTGGCGGTCTGTTGATCAAAGGAAGAAGAAGTATAATATTTATGTCCTGCACATGAAGTAAAAAGGACAATGAATAAAACTGGTAAAAGGAGTAGATCTCTTTTCATGGGTACAGTTTTTTGGTTACAACAAGAATACAAACCATTAGAGGATCCTCATAGCGTCTTAACAATTCTTATTGTTGTAAAACTGCAAAAACAATTCTTTTACAATCAACAAGACAAGGAAACACTTTAGCTACTGACTCACTTTTATGGCTGCTCTTTTAAGTCAGTCGAAGCGAAATTATTGGATCCGGTAATGCTTTATGGGAGCATACTAACAGTTAAGCGCATTTGTTTATGAGAAATAGTAAGCTGTTGGTTGCCTTTATACAACTTAATCGACGAGGTTGATATATGGTAAGCACCTGGTACCAATACATACAGAGAAGAGTTGCAATGAGTTGATAGTTAGTTATTAAAATATTGACGAAATAGTTATACCGCTGAGCTCTTATCGTATTTATTTTTAATAATTTTAAATAGCCATCTTCTTCATTTAAGGTAAATACTTAACTGTTATGAAGAAGTTGTATGCCTGCCTGATACTACCCGGAATTCTTTCCGCCACTTCGCTTTTTTCTCAAACCCTTGTTCCGGATTCATTGTATACAAATGGGGCGGTTCGTGCAATGATAGCCAGCGGTGATACGCTCTATATAGGTGGTGATTTTACCTATGTTGGTCCCTCGTTACCGTATGGTGCATCCATTGATAAGGCAACGGGAATACCCAATTATTCATTTGCGAAACCCAACGGCAGGGTAGCCACGGCTGCACCAGATGGCAATGGAGGATGGTATATTGGAGGCTTCTTTACTCAGGTGGGTGGTCAGCCACGCAACTATATTGCAAGGATCAATGCTGACGGCACCCTTTCTTCCTGGAATGCCAATGCCGATCAGCCGGTCCTGGATATCAGTGTGGCAGGTAATCTTGTATATGTTGCCGGTGAATTCAATCATATAGGTGGGCAGCCAAGAACCAGCCTGGCAGCATTGGATGCTGTTACCGGACTAGCCACTGCATGGAATCCCCAGGTAACGGGCTGGGTGTTTGATATGGCTCTGTCAGGCAACCTGGTATATATTGTGGGTTATTTTACGCAGGCTGGGGGATCTGCAAGAAACTACCTGGCAGCTATTGATGCCAATACAGGAATAGCTTCTAACTGGAATCCCAATGCCAATAACCTTACCTATTCAATTGCCATCAATGGCAGTACAGTCTATGTTTCGGGTGACTTTACTACAATGGCTGGTCAAACAAGGAATTATATTGCGGCTGTCGATGCCAGTTCAGGAAGCCTGCTTTCCTGGAATCCCAATGCCAATGGCCGGGTCGCTTCTATTGATATAGATGGTAATACAATTTATGCCGGGGGAAATTTTACTGTTATTGGAGGACAGCCAAGGAATAACCTGGCAGCCATTGATGCCAGTACAGGCCTGGTTAGTTCCTGGAACCCGGATGCCAATGGAGGGGTGACATCCATTGCTATAGATGGAAATACATTGTATGCGGGTGGTGGTTTTGTATTGGTAGGGGGAAAATCCCGCAATCACCTGGCAGCGATCGATAAGATCACAGGTTTGCTTTCTGACTGGGACCCCAATGCAGATGATCTTGTTTTCTCTGTAGCCGTGAATGGAAATGCAGTATATGCCGGTGGTGATTTCAGTTCTATAGGAGGTGGTAAAAGAAATCACGTAGCGGCTATCCATGTAAGTGCAAGAAAATTGACCTCATGGAGCCCGGCAGTCTTTGGAACAGTAAGAGACCTTGCCGTAAATGGGAACACTGTTTATGCCGGCGGAGATTTTACCAATGTGAATGGTCTTACCCGGAATTACCTTGCGGCTATTGATGCTTCAACAGGATTTCCAACATCCTGGGATCCTAATGCCAATGCCCCCATTAGGGCTTTGTGGATGCAGGATCAGCAGTTATATGTGGGAGGATCATTTAGTTCCATTGCCGAACAGTTAAGAAATAATATGGCTTCTTTCGATATGGCTTCCGGTAATATCACCAACTGGAATCCTAATGCTAATGGTACTATTAGAGACCTTACCGGGATTGGGAATACGATCTATGCTGCAGGAGATTTTACCTCTGTCGGAAGTTTGCCCAGGGGTTATGTAGCAGCGCTTAACAGTGTTACCGGCGCAGCTACCAACTGGAACCCAAATGCTGACGCACCTGTTTATTCTCTTTCGGTAAATGGTCCATCTATTTTGGCTGGTGGTGCATTTACTACTTTAGGAGCATCACAACGTAATCATATTGCGGCGATAGATGCGGGTACTGGAAATAGCACGGCATGGGATCCGGATGCTAATGGTATAGTGGAAACCATGGCTGTAAACGGCAGCCGTGTTTATACTGGAGGTCAATTCACCGCCATTGGAGGTTTGACCCGTGATCATTTGGCATCTCTTGACCTTTTAACCGGCAGTGCTACCAATTGGCAGCCTGATGCCAATAACACGATCCACACGCTCCTGGTAAAGGGTAATAGCCTGTTTGCCGGTGGTGAATTCACCAGCATTCAGGGAAAGGATCATCCATACCTCGCTATGTTTGAAAATGTGAGTGAACTGCCATTGCCTGTATTTCTTCTTTCTTTTTCAGCCAAACTGGTAACAATGTCCGAACAGGACAAGGTGATTTGCAACTGGAAGACTGTTAACGAAGAAAACAGTTCTTATTTCCAGTTGGAAAGAAGCATTGATGGACGCAATTTTATTTCCATTGGAATGATTAAAGCTTCCGGCACTTCCTCATCGGTTATAGATTATAGTTATACAGATGAAAGGCCATTGAATGGCGTATCTTATTACCGGCTGAAAATGGTTGACATGGATGGCAGTCTGGCTTATTCCTTTATCGTGGTGATTACTATTAGTAACAGGTCATTCAATGTATTCCTGCAGCAAAATCCTTTGCGGGATGAAATTAATGTCATAGTACGTTCGCCTTTGCAGGAAATGATGTATTACACCCTGTTAGATGCATCTGGCAGGGAATATGTTAAAGACAGGGTAACATTGAACCAGGGAATGAACTCCACCAGGATAAAAACAGATTTCCTGCTACCTGGGATTTATTTCCTGAATGTGCATACATCCCATACAAACCACAATGTCAAGTTATTAAAACAATGATCCCGGATAATAAAGCAGGAATAAATTAGTTTTCAAAAACAGTGCTTACCGATATGGCTTCATTGGCTGTAATGTCTTTTTCCACAGATGCCAGTTTCGCCCTCATGCCTTGAATAGTTGTTTTACCCAATGGCAGACGTAAGGGTTCGCGGTTATTGTGAATATAATCAACAATGGCACTGGCAGCTTTTTCCGGATCACCTTCCTGTTTGCCATTCATCCGCTCCATGTATTGGTACATCTGCGCAACAGGTGTCTTGCTATAAGCATCGAGGGTTTGTTGGGGTGTCTTTGCAGAAGAGCCAAGGAATTGAGTACGGAAGGGGCCAGGTTCTACTATTACCACCTTAATGCCGAATGGTTGTACTTCCTGCGCCAGTGCTTCGCTAAATCCTTCCAGGGCAAATTTGCTGGCGTTGTAAATACCAAATCCTCCGGAAGCCCTGAAGCCGGATTGAGAAGAAACCTGTACGATATGTCCTCCACCATGTTCACGCATGAGTGGCAAGGCTTCTTTGGTTAGGGCTACAGCACCAAAGAAATTCGTCTCCATTTGAGCCCTGATCTCTTCCATGCTGAATTCTTCTATGGCACCTATAGTACCATAACCGGCATTGTTCACCAGGACATCAATGTGGCCAAATTTGTGTATGGCATGTAGCAATGCTTCACGTATTGCTTCTGTATGGGTTACATCCAGTACCAGGCCAAGCCCGTTTTCTTTGGCTTGTTTTGTAAATGCCTCTGACTGTTCCAGTTTGCGAAAGGTAGCGACTGCATTATCACCTGAAGCCAGAACGGCTTTCGATAAAGCTTCTCCCAATCCACTTGATGCGCCGGTTATAAACCAGGTTTTTGCCATATAATAATTTATGTATTATGGAAACAAATTTCCAGCCGATATAGTTCACCCTTCAATGGCGGTATTGATAAAATTGAGCATGGGCTGCAATGCTTCAAAGGCAGTCAATGTTTTTTTATGCAAACTGCCCTTTACCAGTTCTTCGTCACTGACCGATGTTTCTGCAATGAATCCTTTTAACTTCAGGTATGTGGCTGCCGGATTATCTTTTTCATATCCTTTTGGTGTGGTGCTCAGGCTCATTCCCTCAGCCATATACAGGTCGCCATATATCTTCTTAAAGTTCTTATCTTTTACCAGTGCCTGGAATTCATTCCAGTTATAGTCTATTTCCTGCCTTACATTTTTTAAGACTGCCGGTTCCGGCATCCATAATCCTCCACCGATAAAACTGTTTCCTGGCTCCAGGTGAAAATAATACCCTGCAAAACCTGATTTTCGACCACCTCTTTTGATGCTTGCACCAAAATTAGTTTTATAAGGTTGCTTGTCTTTTGAGAAACGGATGTCGCGATTGATGCGAAAAAGACATTCCCTGGATGTCATGCCGGTGATGGTTGTATCTTTTATTTGCAACGCATCAATGAGTAGTTGGATAAAATTGGAAAAATCGATGCGTGCTGCTTCGTATTGGGCTCTGTGCGCATCAAACCAGGGTTTATTATTATTCTTTTTTAGCTTTTTTAAAAAGCTAAGGGTTTGAGGTTCTATCATGAAATGAAGATAAAGAATATGCGCAGGTATGAGCTTCACTTTACCTTGTCAAAGAGGTAAAAAGTTGATTGCAGAATGCATTCCTGCAATCAACTTTTCAAGCTTCATAAAATGGGATAGGAAGGAGTGAAAGTTTCAACCTCGTTGTACACCTTGATGGTGGGTTGTTTCATGAAAACTTTTTCCAGTTTGTTCACCAATGATTTGTAAAGACCGCTCTTGTTGTAAGCTTCAGCGTCTTCTTTAGATTTCCATTCAGTAACAGAAATAAAATCATCTGCTGTGTCAACAGGCTCCAGCAGGAAAATCCGGAGATTGCCTTTTTGTTTTTTGACTACAGGCACAATCTCTTCATTGTAGATCCTCCTGGCTTCAGCAATCTTATCCGGTAGAAATTTGCAGAATGTAAGTCGGACAACCATAAACACCTCCTTTATTTTGAATTGAAGAAAAGGCAGTTTTAGGTGAGGATTATGAATCTAAAGTTAATTCAAATACCAAATGTCTGAAACTATAAACCAGGACTCTTTTGAATCTTATTGTATAGTTCGGACCAGTATGCTATACCCTTCCCCAGTTCTCCCCGCTCTTAATGCGGTACATGGTCATTTCGCTTACTTCGTATTTATCGGCAAGCTGTTTAATGGTAAGCCTTCGGTTCTTATTTTTTAGCTGATCCTTGATCTTTTTTACCTGCGATGCAGTTAGTTTGAGACCCACTTCCCGGTTGGCCTGCTTTTTCTTATAAGCGATCTTGGCAGGGCTTCCCTGCTGGTGCTCAATCATTTCTTCCAACGTTGCCCACTTCAGGTTCTTCACTGAATTGTCCAGCTTATTATGGTTCTTATGAATAACGAACCTGTACTTTGGAGATGGCCTTTGTAAAAAAAGCTTTGCCAGTTCCCGATGTATATATAAAGTGCCTTTATGACCTGGGCGGTGCAGGTTCAAGGTGCGGTAACCCGTGGTTAAAGATCCGTTCAGCAGTTTCCCATCTTCCAATACATCTGCTTTAAAACTGGCTATCCTGCCCGAGGAGGAAACAGCATAACGGTTACGCAAGTCTTTGCTTCCTTTAAAAACCAGGGGTTTCCATGTTTCACCGGCTAATTTTTTGATCATATCGTTTGCCTTTAGAAGTTATAACGGTCAACAATAGTGGCAATATACTACATGAAAATTTTATGCCGCAACCTATTTAAAGCTAATTATAATTACCGGGACTAAGAAATTTCCCAATTCATGTTAAATGGAGAGCTTGACCATTGATTTTCCCTGGCTCACGATTCAACCTCCAGCATTTTTATAAACTGATCCTCAGACAATATTTTTATGGTATTGATCTTTTTAGCTTTTTCCAGCTTACTGCCCGCATCCTCACCCACCACAAGATAGTTGAGCTTGCTGCTTACACCTGAAACGATCTTGCCCCCGTTTTGTTCAACCATCTCTTCTGCTTCACTTCGTTTCAGCCTGGCAAGTGTACCAGTAAAAAGAAACGTTTGTCCATCAAGGTTTCCTGCTGAAGCATATTCCTTTTTTTCATTTTTTAGTGTAAGGCCCAGTTGTTCCAATGCCTGAATCATTTCGATGTTATCCTTATTGCTAAAGAACTGCACTACACTTCCGGCAACTTTGGGCCCGATATCCTCAAGGCTTTGCAAATTAGTTTCATCAAAGTTTTTCAGATCTAGCAAATGATCTACAGCATGGGCCAGTGTTTTTGCCGTGGTTTCTCCCACATAGCGAATGCCTAAGGCATAGATGAGCCGGTGCAAGGGCTGTTTCCGGGAGTTTTCAATCGCTGTCTGCAGGTTTTCAATCGATTTTTTGCCAAAGCCTTCTAATTGGCCCATTGCAGCATAATCAAGCTGGTAAATTTGGGGGATGGAAGTGAGCAAGCCCAATGAATTGAATTTTTCAATGATAGCGGCTCCCAATCCCCTGATATCCATTGCATCCTTGCTGGCAAAATGAATCAATCGTTCCAGCACCTGCGCCGGACAATTGATATTGACACAGCGCCAGGCAGCTTCTTCGGGTGACCGATACAGTTCGTCGCCGCAGGAAGGACAGTGTTTGGGAAAATTAATGGGTTTTTCTTCACCTGTTCTTAATTCAGAAAGTGGTTTGACAATATAGGGGATCACATCACCTGCCCTTTCCACTAAAACAGTGTCGCCTATACGAATATCTTTTTCCCGGATCACATCTTCATTAAATAAGGAAACAGAACTAACCGTAACACCACCAATATGAACAGGTTCTATTTTAGCCACGGGGCCGATATTACCCGTGCGGCCTACCTGGTAATCAACCCTTAGAAGTTTGCTGGTTGCCTGGCGGGCTTTGAATTTAAAGGCTATAGCCCAACGGGGATGGTGGGTGGTCATTCCCATGCGATCTTGCAAATCAAAATCATTCACTTTGATTACCATACCATCGATCTCATAGGGAAGATTGTCACGGTGTTCTTCAAAAGAGTGGCAATATTCAATTACTGCCTGTATACCTTTTACCACCTTTTTTTCTTTCGCCGGACTGCGAAATCCAAGTTCCCATAACATTTGGAGGGTTTGGGCATGAGTGAGAAGCGGAGGATGTTCTACTTTTCCCTTTTGCTCTACATAATAGCTTACATGATAAACAAAAGCTTCGAGGTTTCTTCTTTTAACTTCCAGGGGGTCTTTTATCCGTAACGTTCCGGCAGCTGCATTCCTGGGGTTGGCCAGTGGCACCAAACCTTGTTCTGCAAGAGCATCATTGAATTTCTTGAAATTATTCTTGTTGATCAGTACTTCTCCCCTGATCTCGATGGTTTGAATGCCATAATCCGAAAATCTTGCGGATAAGGGAATGCTCCTGATCTGCCTGATATTTGGTGTAATATCATCTCCCTGCACGCCGTCACCGCGGGTGGCACCACGCTCCAGGTGGTCATTTTCATAGACCAGTGAAATGCTGGCCCCGTCAAACTTGGGTTCAATGCAATATTCTATTAATTTCAGGCCCGTCAGTTCACGGGCACGGCGATCAAAATCAACCAGGTCCTCACTATTATAGGAATTGTCCAGTGAAAGCATCGGTACCAGGTGCTGCACAGCCGGGAATTCTTTGGTCAACCCTTTTGCTACCCGCTGAGTGGGGGAATCAGGCACCACAAGATCAGGATTCTCCTTCTCCAATGACTCCAATGCCTTATACAGGCTATCATATTCAAAATCGGAAATAAGGGGGTCATTCTGGATATAATAACGAGTTTCGTGAAAGCGTAACACTTCCCTAAGGTCTTGTATCTCCCTGGCTGAAATGCTACCTGATTTCACGTCTTTCAGGAATTTCTGCGTAAGGGTTTGTACTTCTTTGTTTGGGTTGCTGGTCATATTCCATGTAAAAATAGTGGCGGTTTGGAAAGAGTTTTGGAAAAAGAATGTGTTTTAAGTACATATTATTATCTTTAGTCCGAATACAAATTGCTATGAAGAGATTGCTGCTGGTATGTATGCTTGCCATTACGGGTATAGTAACCAATGCCCAACTGCTGACATGGACCCCCACTTTTCCCAAAGACAATGATGTAATTACTATAACTGTAGATGCCACTAAAGGCAACCAGGGACTCATGGGTTTCACTGGTAATGTGTATGTGCATGTTGGGGCTATAACAAGCCAGAACAATTATGCAGGATGGTTGCATGCCCCATTTACCTGGGGATCGACCGAAGTGGCAGCCCAGGCAACCTATGTAAGTGCCAATAAATGGCAATACACAATCAATAACCCAAGGGTATTCTTTGGATTGACCCCCGGAGAAATTCTGAAAAGCATAGCTATTTTATTCCGGGAGGGGAATTGTTCTTCTGCCTGTAAGGCCCAACGCAACACGGATGGCAGTGATATGTATGTTCCGATATACAATAATAACCTGGCTGTTCGTATTGATGCCCCGCCTTCACAACCCAAATATGACCCGGTACCTGAGCCTCAATCATGGATCAACGGAAGCCTTATTACACTCACTGCCAATTCAAGCCAATCGGCTGATCTGAAATTATACCATAATGGTACACTGATCGGTGGCACTACAGGCACTACCCTTACTGCCAATTCAACTATTAAAGCCATCGGCAACCAGCAATTTATTGTTTCAGCCATTAATGGGGCCATTTCCGCCTATGATACGCTGAACATTTTTGTGTCTGGAGGATCATCGCCCGTGGCAGCCCTGCCTGCTGGTGTAAGAGACGGGATCAATTATGAGCCGGGCGATACATCTGTAACCCTTGTATTGAGAGCTCCCAACAAATCCAATGTGACTGTAATGGGGGAGTTTAATAACTGGACCCCACAGGCAAGTGATATCATGAATAAAACCCCAGATGGGAAATTTTTCTGGTTGCGTGTTCATCCATTAGTGCCTGGAAGAGAGTATGCCTATCAATACCTGGTTGATAATAATCTTAAGATCGCAGATCCCTACACGGAAAAAGTTCTAGATCCAAATAGTGATGGTTTCATTCCTGCTGCTACCTATCCTGGCTTAAAAACATATCCTTCCGGACAGACCGGCATTGTAAGTCTTCTACAGACTGCAAGTCCTGCCTATAACTGGAGCAGTACTTTTACCAGGCCAGACAAAAGAGGTTTGGTTATCTATGAAATGCTGGTTCGCGATTTTGTAAGCGCTCACGACTGGAAGACCGTAATGGATAGCCTGAATTATTTAAAAAACCTTGGTATTAATGCTGTCCAGCTCATGCCTTTAAACGAGTTTGAAGGCAATAGCAGTTGGGGCTACAATCCTGATTTTTACTTTGCGCCGGATAAATATTACGGCACCAGGAATTCCCTGAAGCAATTCATCGACTCCTGTCATAAGAAAGGTATTGCGGTGATCATGGATATAGCGCTTAACCATTCTTTCGGGCAGTCGCCCATGGTTCAGTTGTATTGGGATGCGGCCAATAACAGGCCTGCTGCTGATAATCCCTGGTTCAACCCTGTGGCTAAACATGCTTTTAATGTTGGCTATGATATGAACCACGCCAGTTTAGACACAAAATATTTTGTCAGCCGTGTAGTGGAGCACTGGTTGCAGCAATACCGCATTGACGGATTCAGGTTTGACCTCTCTAAAGGATTTACACAAACGCAAACCTGCGATGCCAACGGGGGAAATTGTAATGTGGGTCAATGGAGTAACTATGATGCCAGCCGTGTTGCCATATGGAAAGGCTATTATGATACATTACAAATTAAATCGCAGGGGTCATATGCCATCCTGGAACATTTTGCAGCTGACCAGGAAGAAAGGGAACTGGCAGATTATGGCATGATGCTCTGGGGCAATATGAATTATAATTATGGCCAGGCTTCAATGGGTATTGCCCAGGATTGGGATTTCTCAAGGGCCATACATACCGTTAGAAATTTTACCAAACCTCACCTGGTGAGCTATATGGAAAGCCATGATGAGGAAAGGATTGTGTATAAGAATCTGAATTTTGGCAGTTCCAGCGGGTCATATAATATAAAGGATACTGCAACCGCTTTAAAAAGAATGGAGCTGAGCGCCTCCTTCCTGTTCACCATTCCTGGTCCTAAAATGATATGGCAGTTTGGTGAACTGGGATACAACTATTCCATTAATACCTGCTCCGATGGTTCTGTCAGTAATGATTGTCGCCTGGCAGAAAAACCGATCCGTTGGGATTACCTGAATGACCCCCGGCGAAAATCTGTTTACAATACTTATAGCCAGCTCCTTCACCTGCGCGCTCACCCCTGGTATAAGGAAGCGTTCCTGTCGGGCAGCATTGCGCAAAACCTATCGGGTCCTGTGAAGTGGTTGACGGTATCCTCTGGTGATAGTTCCAAACTATTGGTTGTAGGCAACTTTGATATATATGCGCAATCGGCAGGTATAACTTTTCCTGCTGCAGGAACCTGGTTTGATTACTTGCAGAATTCTACCATCACTGCTACCGGCGCCATCCAGAATATGAATTTATCACCTGGTGAATTTCACGTCTACGTCAATCGGAATGTAAATAATGTGGCGGTAACACCTGTTATAAATGTGCCATGGACCGGAGCAACCCTGGAAGCTAAGGTTTATCCTAACCCAATTACTTCCTCTTATATGCTGGAAGTAAACCTTCCTGTGGCGGGTGATCTTCGTGCGGATCTTTATAATGTTACCGGCCAGTTTATAGCAACCATACACGACCAATTTCATTCTAAGGGAGGTCATCAATTGAAAATGAATGCCTTACAATTAAACAAGGGTAATTATTTCATTAAGGTGACCAGTAAACAATTATCTAAAACGATTTCCGTAACCATTCAATAATTGCTTATGCCAAACACCGGTTTGAAAACCGCTGCTATTGAAAAGATCAGCCATAAGGAATATTTCAATATTGCCGTTTCGGTGGATTGCGTCATTTTCGGCTATGAGGAGAAACAATTAAAAGTCTTGCTCATCAAATCTGACCTTAAAGAATTTGAGGGTCTCTGGTCTTTACTGGGAGACCTGGTAACGCCTAATGAAAACCTGGATGATGCGCCTTATAGGGTTTTATTGGAACGTACCGGGTTAAGGGATGTATACCTGGAGCAGGTGCACAGTTTTGGAGATATTCACCGCCACCCTTCAGGAAGAGTAGTTACTACGGCTTATTATTCATTGGTAAATATTAAAAGCCATAAGCTCAACCTTACTGATAATGAGCTCCACTGGCATAATGTGGCCGAATTAAATTTAATGGCCTTTGACCATAAACTCATCCTTGATACCTGCCTGCAAAGGCTCCAGGAAAAAGTGCTGGAACATCCTGTAGTTTTTAATCTTTTGCCCGAAAAATTCTCTCTCAGGGAATTACAGGACCTCTACCAGGCCATTCTGGGCCAAGAACTGGACCGAAGGAACTTCCGCAAAAGGATCAACCTCAAGAATTGGCTGGTTGACCTGAACGAAATGGAAGAGGATGTTCCCCACAGGCCAGGAAAGCTGTACAAATTGAAATCAGGATTAAAAAGGGTAGGTACTGATCTTAACAGGTCAAAACCAGTACGCACACATGTGGCCTGAGCCCTGAAACTTAGCAGGGGCAATCGTTTCCAACGTATGATATTGGTCAGGAAACCGAAATAAATTTTAGGGAATGTTAAAAAACGACTATAATTGTGTCCACAATACACATTAACGACTGCAAAATCCGCTTTATTAATAAATATTCATTGCTTATGAACATGAGAAAATTGCTCCATTGTATTGGGCTGCCCCTCTTTCTCTTTTTTTCCCTGATCGTATCCGCACAAGACAGAGTGATCTCCGGAAAGGTTAGTGACGCCACCGGTAAAGGTGTTTTAGGTGTGTCTGTAACCGTGAAAGGAAGAACCCTTGGGACAGTAACTACCGAGGACGGTAGTTATACCCTTTCTATTCCTTCGTCAGCTACAACCCTGGTGTTTACATCAGTAGGTTATAGTGCGCAGGAATTACCTATTAACAGTAATTCAATTAACGTGACCCTTCAATCAGGCATCAATAACCTGAATGAAGTGGTTGTGGTGGCTTATGGATCCAGGAGAAAAGGGGACCTCACCGGTTCGGTTTCTTCGGTCTCGGCCAAAGATTTTCAAAAAGGATTTATTCCTTCTCCTGAGCAATTGCTGCAGGGTAAGGTAGCTGGTTTGCAGGTTACCTCCGGTGGAGGATCTGCAGGTGGTGGTAGTAAGATACGTATTCGTGGAGGTGCATCCCTGAACGCCAGTAACGACCCATTGATCGTTATTGATGGTGTTCCGGTGGAAAGTAATGGCATATCCGGAACAGGGAACCTTTTAAGTACCATCAACCCGAATGATATTGAGTCAGTGAGTGTGTTGAAAGACGCTTCCGCTACGGCCCTGTATGGTTCCCGTGCCTCAAATGGTGTTTTGATCGTTACTACCAAGAAAGGTGTTAAAGGCAAGGTTCGATTTAACTTTAATTCACAGGTATCCTTAAGTGAAGTAGCCAACAAGGTTAAGGTCCTTAATGGCGACCAGATCCGTTCTATTGTAAATGCGGACGCTGCTGAAACGGGCAATGATGCCTGGAAAAAAATATATGGTTCTGCAAATACTGACTGGCAGGATCTTATCTATCAAAAAGCACTGGGTATAGATAATAATATCAGCGCCAGCGGTAGCGTAGGTGTTGTGCCTTTCCGTGTGTCCCTGGGTTATTTAAACCAGGAAGGTACTTTGCTGAAGAATTCATTCGACCGTTTGTCTTCTTCCCTGAATTTGTCGCCCAAATTCCTGGATGATCACCTGACTGTGAACCTGAATGCCAAAGCAAGTACCATTAAAAATAATTTCTCTGACCAGGGAGCTATTGGTTCCGCCGTGGCTTTCGACCCCACACAACCGGTACTGGCTACCAATAAATATGGAGGCTATTACGAATGGTTGCAGACAGATGGCAAACCCATCGACCTGGCAGGTAAAAACCCATTGGCCCTGATCAACCTGAGAGATAACCGCTCCAGGGTAAACCGTTTCATTGGTAATGCACAGGTTGATTATAAAATGCATTTCCTTCCTGAACTGCACCTGTTGGTTAACCTGGGTATAGATTATGCAAAAGGAAGTGGTAATGACAATATAGATTCACTTTCTGCTACCAATTATAAAACGGGTGGCAGAAGATCCTATTACCAGCAAGGCAAGAAAAATACACTCGCTGATGTCCAGTTATTATACGCTAAGGAAATAAAGGAAATCAATTCCAAATTTGATATCCTTGTAGGTCACTCTTACCAGGAATTCCTTACCAATGTGTACAACTATGCTTCCTTTAGTTACAGGGCCATCGCTGATCCGGCCAAGCCAGCACTAAAAGATACCATTGCAAATTCTCAACCCACATTTGCCACGGATGATCCTAAGTACAGACTGGAATCTTACCTGGGTCGTGTGAACTTTACCATTGCAGATAAATACCTGTTGACAGGTTCTTTAAGAAGGGATGCCAGTTCCAAGTTCTCACCAGAGAAGAGGGTTGGTTATTTTCCTGCGGTAGCTGCAGCCTGGAAATTAAGAGATGAGTTCTTTAAGACTTCCAGCGCAGTAAGTGAATTAAAGCTTCGTTTAGGTTGGGGTATTACCGGCCAGCAGGATGGTATAGGCTATTATTCCTATCTCACCCGCTACACACGTAGTAATTCATCTGCACAGTACCAGTTTGGAGACCAGTTCTACACCTATTTGCGTCCAGAAGGTTATGATGCTTCCATTAAATGGGAGACCACTACTACCACAAACGCAGGCCTGGACTTTGGCTTTTTGAACAACCGTATTTCAGGTTCTGTTGATTATTATTTTAAAAAGACA
The DNA here is from genome assembly GCF_059568575.1 of Flavisolibacter ginsengiterrae DSM 18136. Classification (NCBI taxonomy): domain Bacteria; kingdom Pseudomonadati; phylum Bacteroidota; class Chitinophagia; order Chitinophagales; family Chitinophagaceae; genus Flavisolibacter; species Flavisolibacter ginsengiterrae. The sequence continues at coordinate 115,537 of NZ_JCANTR010000010.1, read as the reverse complement.
AAGGACCTGTTAAGTGATGTTCCGGTTGCACCTGGTGCCAACTTCGTAAACAGGATCACCACTAACGTTGGTAACATTGAAAACAGAGGAGTTGAATTTGTTTTAAATACTTCTCCTGTAAGGTCAACCAACGTGAACTGGGATCTCGGATTCAACATTGCTTATAATACTACCAAGATCACTAACCTGTTGAAATACCAGGATCCTAATTTCAAGGGAATTGATGTAGGTGGTATAGGTATCGCTACGGGTAACTTTATTGGAAAGAACCTTGTAGGTTATGCTCCAAACAGTTTCTTTGTTTTCAAACAGGTGTATGACAAGGACAACCACCCGATTGAAGGTTTGTATGAAGACATCAACCGCGATGGTAAAGTAGATGCAGATGACCGTTACCTGTTTAAAAAACCATCTCCCGATTTCTTACTGGGACTGAGCACACAGGTGAGCTATAAGAAATTCAGTGCAGGTCTTTCTGCCCATGGAATGATCGGTAATTATTTATACAACCAATACAATGCTGGTTCCGGTATCTTATCAGTTATCAAGAACCCGATCAATTATATTGGAAATGTGTCAGATATCTATTTGGAGACAGGATTTCATAATAATTCCAACAACCAGTTCCTTTCAGATTATTTCATCGAAAATGCTTCCTTCCTGAGGATTGATAACATCAACCTTGGCTATAATGTAGGTAAGGTGCTCAACGACCAGGCAAGCCTTCGCATACAGGCAAGCATTCAGAATGTAGGTGTGATCACCAAGTATAAAGGATTGGATCCGGAAAACTCGAGCGATTTTGGAATTGATGGCAACATCTATCCACGTCCCCGAATTTATTCACTGGGTATCAATTTAGATTTCTAACTCAAAAATTAATTGGTATATGAAATTCAGAACAATAAATCATTTTATCATCGGCTGTTTGGTAGCTGCGGGAATTACTTCCTGTGCCAAAAAGCTGGATGTATATCCAAAGAACGATCTTACACCCGCTACCACTTATTCTACCCCTGCAGGTTATAAAAGTGTGTTGGCTAAGGTTTATGCAGGGTTAGCCTCAACAGGAAATGCAGGACCTGCAGGAGCTTCTGACATCCAGGGACTCGATGAGGGTTCTCAATCCCCGTTCATTCGTGGGTTCTTTAATGCACAGGAATTGCCTACAGATGAGGCTATTGTTTCCTGGGACGACCAAACCATTAAAGATTTTCACGGTTTGAAATGGACCAGCTCAGATCCATTCCTGCTGGGATTATATTCAAGGCTGGTGTATAATGTAACGATCTCCAATGAATATTTAAGAGAAGCAACAGATGACAAGCTGGCTTCCCGTAATATCAGTGGCACTGATGCAGCAGACATTAAAAAGTCAAGAGCTGAAGTACGCTTCCTGAGAGCGTTCAATTATTGGGCAATGGTAGACCTGTTTGGAAAGTCAACCTTTGTTACGGATTCCAATGCTGTAGGCACTACACTCCCAAGGGAGATCAGCCGTAAAGATCTTTTTACCTATATAGACAAAGAACTGGAAGCCATAGACGGGGAGCTTGCTCCGGCCAAAACTATAGAGTATGGCCGTGTTGACCAGGCTGCAGCATGGGCTTTAAGAGCCAGGATGTACCTGAATGCCCCGGTTTACCTGGGATTTTCAACCGAAGATGCGCAGGCCATTCCTTATTATACCAAGGCGATCACCTATTCTAAAAAAGTGATTGGTGCGGGATATGATCTTGTTTCCGGTTATCCTAAGCTGTTTATGGCGGATAATGACAAGCAAAAGAAAGAGATCATTTATGCCATCAATTGTGATGGGTTACGTACTCAATCTTATGGAAACACTTCATTTTTAGTACATGCCCCATCTGGTGATGATCATAATGATTATGGTGTAGCAGGTGGATGGTATGGTTACAGGACTACTTCAGCTTTTGCTGATTTGTTTGCTGACCAGACCGGAGGTACAGATCAAAGAGCCATGTTCACCAACCTTTCCAGCAGAACTATCAATAACGTTGGTGATTATATGCAGGGCATCCATATTAAAAAGTTCAGGAATATCCGTTCAGATGGTGGTGCCGTATCAGATGCCCAGGGCAATTTTGCCGACATTGATTTCCCGGTGTTCCGCGTGGCTGAGATGTACCTGATCTATGCGGAAGCAGTGTTGCGTCATGGCACTGGCGGAGATGAAGCTACTGCCCTTACTTATTTGAATAAGTTACGTTTCAGGGCTTATGGTGACAGCTATGGTCCTGCGAATGTAGGCCAGTTGAAAGCTGCTGACCTGAATCTTAAATTGATATTAGACGAAAGAGGACGCGAGTTGTATTGGGAAGGTCACCGTCGTACGGACCTTGTACGGTACAACCTGTTAACTACAAGTGCTTATGTATGGCCATGGAAAGGAGGCGTTTCTTCCGGAACAGCAGTTGATCCAAAGTATAACATCTTTCCGATTCCTGCCACCGTTCGTACTGCTAATCCGAATCTGACTCAAAACACTGGTTATTAATTTTAAAATTGTCTATTAATATGAAAAATAGATTGCTTATACTATTCTCGCTTTCCTTATTGATCCTTGTGTCGTGCAAGAAGGACGAGAAAAAAGATTATTACGAGGGAGGAACGGCGCCGAAGCTAACAGCTAATGTTAGCAACACCATTCCTCTTTCCTATACCGCAAAAGATAATGAAGCGCTTACGCTTTCCTGGACCAATCCCAATTACATGTTTACCACGGGAGTGAGTTCACAGGATGTGAGTTATATGATCGAGTTTGACACTGTAGGTGCCAATTTTACCAGCCCTCAAAAGCAAACGGTAGTTGTGAGTAACGATTTAACTAAAACCTTTACTCAAAACCAGATCAATGATTTCCTGTTGAACCAAATGGACCTGAAGGTGGACAAACCACATAATATTGAGATCAGGGTAAAATCCACGTTGGGTAATAATTCTGCCGCTTTAGCTTCTAATGTATTGACTTATAAGGTTACTCCGTTTTCCATTCCTCCCAAGGTAGCTCCTCCAACTGCAGGAACATTGTGGTTGACCGGGGATGCAACACCGGCAGGTTGGGCGAATCCTTTAGCTGACCCCTATTTAACCTCGCAACAGTTTACTATGGTATCACCTACAGAATACGAAATTACCCTTGACCTTCCGGGTGGTGGTAATTATAAACTGATCCAGGAAAATGGCCAATGGGGTTCTCAATACCATATGATCACGGGTGGAACATGGCAGTCTGGTGATTTTGAGAAAAAGGATTCTGATCCCGGCTTCCCTGGCCCTCCTACGGCGGGAAAGTATAAGATCAAGGTAGATTTTCAAAAAGGAAAATATACTGTAACCAAGTTATAACCTCAAACTAGAGAAATTTTATGAGATCAATATTCAACCTTATTCTATTAATGACGGGCGCAGGCATGTTGTTGACAGCCTGCAATAAGGTGGGTGACCTGCCTTATTACGGCAACGGTACCGCCCCCACGCTTTCAGCTTCGGTTACTACGGTGGCCCCGGCACCAGCAGATTCGCTGAAACAAGTATTAACACTATCCTGGACATCTCCCAATTATGGTACTTCTGCTAAAAACATGAAGTACACCATTCAGATAGATTCTACAGGCAAGAATTTTTCAAAGCCAGGTGTTATCGTTGTTGATAGCAGTCTTAGCCGCGCAGTACTGGCAAAAGAACTGAACGATATTTTGCTGGCAAAAGGGTATGCATTTAATGCACCAGTTGACATGGATGTGAGAATTATATCATCTTATGCCAATAATAATGAGCGGTTAACTTCTAACACGCTTAAGATCAAAATGACACCTTACAAGGTGCCACCAAAAGTTGTTCCTCCTACAACCAATACCCTGTTTATTGTTGGTGATGCAACAGCGGGCGGCTGGGGCAACCCGGTTCCTTTGCCTGCACAGCAATTTACCAAGATTGATGAAACCACCTACGAGGGTACTTTCTACCTGAATGGAGGTAAGCAATACCTGGTTGTTACCAAGAATGGTGAGTGGGCTAAATATTCAGTTGCCAACAATTCTGTCCCGGGATTAAGTGCGGGTGGTGCCTTTGGTGCTGAGTTGAGTGATAACTTTCCTGCACCTGCAGCAACGGGTTTTTATAAAATTCGTCTTGACTTTCAAAGCGGGTTATTTACTGTGACACCGGCTAAGCCCTGGGCTGTAATGTATGTACCTGGCGATTACCAGGGATGGACACCAGCTACTGCATCCCAATTAGGTTCTCCGGGTGCTGATGGCAAATTTGAAGGATATGTATATTTCCCTGCAGGGGGTTCGTTTGAATTCAAGCTGACAAACACTCCTGACTGGAGCAGTGCATTGGGAGATGCTGGCAGTGGTACGCTTAGCCCAAGTGGTGGAAATTTGAAAGTTCCTTCTGAAGGTTATTACCGTATCCTGGCCAATACCAATGACAACACCTGGTCAGCTACAAAGACAAGCTGGAGCATGATTGGTGATTTCAACGGATGGGGCAGTGATGCTGACATGACCTATGATGCAGGTAGCAAAACATGGTCTGGTACCATCAATGTTGCCGCTGACGGAGCATTTAAATTCAGGGCTAACCACAGTTGGGACCTGAACCTGGGTGATAACGGTGCTGATGGTAGCCTGGAACCAGGAGGTGATAATATTGCCATAAAAGCAGGTTCACATACCATAACGCTTTACCTGAATAACGCAGGTTACTTTACGTATAAAATTCAATAAACCAAATTGGTTACCTTTTATAAAACGCTTCCCTTACAGGAAGCGTTTTTTTATATCCCTACCTCATGTGAGCTGTTTTTATGCATTACTTTCAACTAATATTCAAAGACTATAAAACAGGGATGAAAAGAAAAAGATTGCAAACCTGGATCAGTGCAGTGTTATTGCTAATAGATATCCTGGTTGGCCAGAACGGGATGGCGCAAACGAAAAGAAACATGGTATATGTTGATAAAGGAGGTGTCATCAGGTGGACAAATACAAAGAAGGAAGCTGCTTTTTTTGGTGTGAACTACACCGTTCCTTTTGCTTATGGCTACAGGTCGCACAAGACCCTGGGCAAAGACCTGGAAAAGGCGATCGATGCGGATGTTTACCATATGTCGCGATTAGGGCTTGATGCATTCCGTGTGCATATCTGGGATGTGGAATTGTCTGATTCATCAGGCAACCTTCAAAACAATGAACACCTGCGCTTGTTTGATTACCTCTTACAAAAACTGGAAGACAGGAATATCAAAATACTATTGACGCCCATTGCCTTCTGGGGCAATGGCTATCCAGAGAAAGATGAAAAGACAAATGGGTTTTCTTCCCTGTATGGAAAACAAAATGCAGTAGTGGTGGAAGCTGCCATCAGGGCGCAGGAAAATTATTTGCAGCAACTCTTTACACACGTTAATCCCTACACGAAAAAAAGCTATAAGGACGATCCCAATATTATTGCAGCAGAAATCAATAATGAACCACATCACTCAGGCTCCAGGGAAAGAGCTACAGAATATATTAACCGGTTAACCAAGGCCTTAAAAAGTACAGGTTGGACTAAGCCTGTTTTTTATAATATCAGTGAGTCACCTGCCTATGCCGGTGCCGTGACCAAGGCAAATGTTGATGGACATAGCTTTCAATGGTATCCCACTGGCCTGGTGGCAGGACATGAACAAAAAGGAAACTACCTGCCCAATGTGGACCAATACTTTATACCCTTTGCTGATTCATTGCCAGCTTTTAAAAGCCGTGCAAAGATGGTGTATGAATTTGATGCCGCCGACATCCTGCAGGGTAATATGTATCCTGCCATGGCCCGAAGCTTCAGGACAGTAGGCTTTCAATGGGCCACACAGTTTGCCTATGATCCAATGGCCACTGCCTATGCCAATACGGAATACCAGACGCATTACCTCAATCTTGCCTATACACCTTCCAAGGCCATAAGCTTGCTCATTGCTTCCAAAGCATTTCACTCGCTCCCCAGGTTAAAAAGCTATGGCGGTTATCCTGCAGATACAATGTTTGGCTCTTTCAGGGTCAGTTATCGCAACGAGTTGAGCGAAATGAATTCGACCAGTGAGTTTTATTATTCCAACACTACCACCACCCAGCCAGTGAGCCCGGAAAAATTACAACACATCGCTGGCGCAGGCTCTTCGCCAGTTGTTCATTATGAAGGAACAGGTGCTTATTTTTTGGACAGGATGAATAATGGTAACTGGAGATTGGAAGTTATGCCTGATGCATTAACTGTAAATGATCCCTTTGAAAAAGCTTCTCCAAAAAAAGAGGTGGTGAAGATCAACTGGAAGGCGCAGAAGATGCAATTTTTTTTGCCAGGCAAAATGGATGCTTATCATTTAATTGATGTCAATACAGGCAAGGAATTGGTAAAAAATGATGATAGCTATTATGTTAGTCCAGGTGTTTACGTGCTTACCAACAAAGATAAAGATTCATCATTTCAGGGCATATCCAAAGAATTCTATGCACCTGCTGCATCTGTTACAACACCCATACTCATCCACCAGCCACTGGAAGAAGTAACGGCCGGTAAGAGTTTTACTATCAGTGCCATCATTGCAGGCATCGAATCCGGAAAAGTTTCCCTCGAGTTAAGAAATACTTCCAATCAATGGAAAACGATCGGCCTGCAAAGTGGAGGGGGTTATACCTACAGTGCTGTAGTTCCTTCCGAAATGGCGACACCAGGCTTATTGAACTACCGCATTATGGTTCGTGAGAATGGAACCGTTTATACCTTTCCTGGTGCTTATAAGGGAGACCCCTATGCCTGGGATAATGTGGCTAGTGAAAGCTGGCAGACCTTTGTGACTGCAGCCAATGCGCCACTGTTGCTTTTTGATGCAACGACCGGCAGGCAGCGCACCAATGTGTATAATAACGACTGGAGGAATAACAAGGTAGCATTGGTGCCTGGTGCTGAACCCCGGCAACTGGCTTTGCAAACCACATTGGGTGGCACCAATCAATTGATAGGATGGCAGTATTATTATGGAGACAAAATCAACGGCAGAAGAGATGACCTTCCCCTGTTCACCAAATTAGTTGTAAAAGCAAGATCATCCCGTGAATTACCATTTACACTAAGCCTTATTACCGCGGATGCGCAGGCTTTTTCTGCTACTGCGAAAGCAGGTAAAGAATTTACAGAGATCGAGATCCCACTCAACCTGTTGCAACAAGATTCCATGCTGCTCTTACCAAGGCCTTACCCGGGTTTTCAGCCCCTTTGGTTCCGTGCTGCTTCCCGCAAGCCATTTGATAGTAAGGATATTGAAAAACTGCAAGTTCGCTTTAGCAGGGAAGGCCAGCCCGATGGCGATGTCACGCTGGAAATAGCATCTGTTTGGTTACAATAGGTAAAGAATTAAATAAGTTACTATGAAGATCGTTTTTGCTCTTGTGTTATCAATTCTCTGCATGTCTGCTGATGCCCAACGCAGGCATATCAATTTTGATGATAACTGGAAATTCCATTTGGGATCGGCGTCAGATCCTGCCAAAGATTTTAACTATAGCATATCCACTATTTTTTCCAAAACAGGAGCGGCCTCAGGGACTGCTATAGATCCGAAGTTCAACGACTCGGGCTGGCGTCAACTTCAACTGCCGCACGACTGGGCCGTTGAACTGCCATTTACCAATTCCTCCAGTTTCGATGTGATGGCCCACGGCTACAAACCTGTTGGGGGCTTATTTCCCGAGATGAGCATTGGATGGTATCGCAAAATATTCCAGGTTTCAAAGGCAGATTCTGGTCATCGTTTTCAATTGCAGTTCGATGGCATTTACCGCAATGCGGAAGTATGGATCAATGGGTTTTACCTCGGGAATAACAAAAGCGGCTACATGGGTTTCTCCTTTGATATTACTGATTACCTCCATTACACAAAAGAAAATGTTTTAGTGGTAAGGGTTGATGCCACGCAATATGAAGGATGGTTCTATGAAGGGGCGGGCATGTATCGACATGTATGGCTAAACCAATATAATAATATGCATATAGCCACTGACGGGGTATATACACATGCAGTAGTATCAACTGCAAAAGCGGCAGTTACTATTGAAACTACTGTACAAAATCAAAACCTTTCTGTAGCAGATGCCTCTGTACTAACGTATATCACTGATCGCTCTGGCAAAAGATTAACCTGGTCAAATGAACAACCCCTTTCCCTGGGTGTCAATAGTGATAAGACCATTCATCAAAATATAAGCCTTAGTGCTCCGCATATTTGGTCCCTTGAAGATCCCTACCTCTACCGGGTGGTTTCTTTGGTAAAGCAAAAAGGAAAGATTGTAGATAGTGTCGTGCAACGCTTTGGAATGCGCACTGTTGACATCAAACCAAATGGTGTATTCCTTAACGGGAAACATATCAAGATCTATGGTACCAACAATCACCAGGACCATGCTGGTGTAGGCAGTGCCCTGCCCGACTATCTGCAATACTACCGGGTGCGCTTACTAAAACAAATGGGTTCCAATGCCATCCGCACCAGTCATAACCCGCCAACGCCCGAGCTATTGGATGCCTGTGATAGCCTGGGCATGCTGGTACTGGACGAGAATCGTTTGCTGAATAGCAGCCCGGAATACCTGGGCCAGTTTGAGCGCCTCTTGCGCCGTGACAGAAGCCGTACCTGTGTATTCTTATGGTCTATAGGAAATGAAGAAGGTTGGGTGCAGACGCAGGATGTAGGAAGGCGCATTGCTCAATCCCTGCTTGCGCTTCAAACAGCAATGGACCCAAAACGCAAAAGCACCTATGCTGCGGATGTGGCCAATGTATTCCATGGCATCAACGAAGTGATCCCGGTAAGAGGTTTTAATTACCGCCACAAAGGTGTGGCTGATTACCATAAAGATCATCCCACGCAGCCCATTATCGGCACCGAGATGGGTAGCACAGTAACTACGCGTGGCATTTATACTAGAGATACCATCAATGCCTATGTGCCAGACCAGGATATTACGGCTCCCTGGTGGGCCAGTACAGCAGAGGCCTGGTGGTCGCTTGCAGGTCCCAATGATTTCTGGCTGGGAGGCTTTGTTTGGACAGGCTTTGATTACCGCGGAGAACCTACGCCCTACCAATGGCCCAATATCAGCTCACATTTTGGTATCATGGACGTATGTGGCTTCCCTAAAAATATCTATTATTATTACCAATCCTGGTGGACTGATAAGGATGTACTTCATATCTCACCACATTGGAACTGGAAGGGCAGGGAAGGCCAACCTATTGATGTATGGGTGAATAGCAATGCCGATAATGTGGAACTGTTCCTGAATGGTAAAACGCTTGGAAAGAAGAACATGCCCCGCAACAGCCATTTGCAGTGGACCGTACCTTATGAACCCGGCACTCTTGAAGCCATTGCTTACAAAAAGGGAAAGAAACTTACGACTAAGGTTGAAACTACCAGTGAGCCAGTGGAAGTTGTGGTAAGTCCCTATAAAACCACTATGCTGGCTGATGGGAAGGATGCCACGGTCATCAATATCAGCGTGGTAGACAAGCAAGGCCGTGAAGTTCCGGATGCCAATCACCTGATTCATTTTTCTGTTAAAGGGGATGCCAGGATCATTGGCGTTGGCAATGGAGATCCGAGTAGTCATGAGCGGGATAAATATGAAGACACTGCTGCGCAAAGACATTTATTCAATGGACATTGCCAGGTGATCCTGCAATCCGGCAAAGAAGAAAGCACGATTCATTTTGAAGCCAGGGCGGATGGCCTGTACACTGGTGCTACTGATATCATGACTATTCATCCCGGCACGCCTCACCCTGTTTCTACATCAGGGAATTTATTTCCTGTACAACCATTCACGGGCAGGCAAGTTGACAAGATGCTTGGTGCAGATATTTCTTTCCTGCCCCAGCTGGAAGACAGGGGAATGAAGTTCTATGATACTGACGGGCAGCAAAAAGATGCTGTGAAAATCCTTAAGGATCATGGCTTCAACTATATCCGGCTGAGAATATTCAATGATCCGGCAAGGGATAGTGGCTACTCGCCTAAAAAAGGTTTTTGCGACCTGCAACATACCATGGCCATGTCCAAACGTATTAAGGCTGCCGGCATGAAGCTCCTGCTTGATTTTCATTACAGCGATTACTGGGCCGATCCGCAAAAGCAATTCAAACCCGCTTCCTGGAGAGGTCAATCCTTCCAGCAGTTACAAAAATCTGTGTATGACTATACCAAAATGGTCATACAATCATTAAAGAAGCAGGGCACAACGCCTGACATGGTGCAGGTGGGCAACGAGATCAACCATGGTATGATCTGGCCCGAAGGAAGCATCGCTAACCTGGATAGCCTGGCCCAATTGATCCATGCCGGCATCAATGGGGTAAAGGCAGTGGCACCTTCCACCTGCATCATGCTGCATGTGGCGCTGGGTGGACAAAATGATGAAAGCCGTTTCTTTTATGACAATATGATAGCCCGCGGCATTCCATTCGATGTGATCGGGCTTTCTTACTATCCAAAATGGCACAATACCCTGGCCGACCTGGAATATAATATCAATGACCTGGCAAACCACTATAAAAAAGATGTGGTCATAGTGGAATATTCAGCGCTCAAAAAAGAAGTGGCTGATATTGCATTCAATGTTGCCGGAGGCCGTGGAAAAGGCACCTGTATCTGGGAGCCGCTCAATACCTGGGAAGCCATATTCGACAAACAGGGAAAAGCAACTCCTTTTCTTTCCGTGTTTGATGAATTAAGCAGGCAGTACCTGGGAAAGTAATGAAAGGTTGAAAAGTTGATGGGTTTATAAGGGGGAAGAGTCCTGAGTCAATAGTCTGTAGTCGGTAGCCAGTGAACCACAGTGGCAGGGAGGCACGGAGAAGCACAGAGAGAATTATCCAGGGTATTGAGCTGGTTATTGCTAATCAATCTAATAATAGTCAGCATAGCAACATGCTCTTCGTCGTTAAGTCGTTTGACAATAACACATGAAAAGTGCTATAATAATGTCTGTTTGACCTAATGAACCATAAACAATAAACCAGAAACCATAAACGGCTATTTTTTGGTAAACGCTGCACTCACCACCTTTGTCCCAACCTGTACCACCAATGAATAAATTCCTGCTGGAAGTCCACTCAGATCAAGGCTCCAGGTGTTGGCACCGGGAATCACATTTTTGATCCAGGACTTGACCAGCACCCCATTGGAGTTGAAAATCAGCACCCTTACTTCCTGCTCTTTGGTGGATTGGTATAGCACGTGTAATATGGTTTCCACCGGGTTGGGTGATAGTTGCACTATAGGTGTTGCGATTTCGGCATTCACTGTGATCGTTTTGCAAACTCTTGTCTCGCATCCCTGGTCTGTAAGAATGGTAAGACATATACGGTAATTTCCCGCAGCATCATATTCATGTGTGGTCACCTGGCCATCACCGGAATGCCCATCACCAAAATTCCATCGCCAGCTGATGACATGATCTGTAGGATTGGTAACACTAAAACCTTTGAACAGGACCTTTTTTGCTCCAACAGTTGATACAGACATATAGCCACCACATATATCTGATTGTTGTCCTGTTATTTCAACAATACGACATTTTTGCGCCATGCACCCTCCATCATACCACACCTTTACACAAAGCTCGTAACGCCCCGGACCCGGGTATTCATGAACCATGGCCAATTGTCCTTCCCTGGTCGGGTGATCAAGATAAATGCAGGTATCATTACCATCACCAAAGTTCCAGCAGATCTTTAGCGGCACTTTGTTGTTATCTGTTTCCGCGTAAAACTTCTGCTCCCTGCCATTTGACGAAGCACCTTTTATGCCAACAGAACAGGCATCAGGCGGAGGCGCTGGTAATTCAGCCAGGGTTACCTGGTGGCAATATCTTGCCTCACAGCCGCCGTCAAATAATACGGCAACACAGGCATCGTAATTACCAGCATGTGCGTAAACATGTGAGACAGTAAATGGCTTATCGGTTCCCTGGGGATATTCAATACAGGTATCCTTTCCGTCGCCGAACTTCCAGCAAAGGCGTACAGGCTTTTTATCATTACTGATCACGGGATGGGCTATGAATTGGAGCCCTAACCTGTTGGATGCAATCTTTTCAGTTTTGTATTCAATACGACAGCTGTCTTCCCTGGTAACCTTTATCTCGTGGCAATTATCTGCCTTGCAGCCTCCCTGGTATTGAACCTTTACACAAACTGTATAGGCTCCTTTTTCTTTATAGTGATGGTAAACCGCGTAATTATGTGATTCCGCCGGGTTGTATTGAATACAGGTATCGGTATGATCTCCAAAGTTCCAGCAGATCAGTTCAGGCCTGTGGTCACCTGATGTGTTGATTTGGGCAACAAACAGTTTGGTAAGTGAATCATTGGTTTTGCCCACTTCAAACCCTGCTTTGCAATCGGTAGTTGTTTCAGAAATGCGCACCTCCTGGCAATGATCGGCTGTTGCTATAGAATCATGATCCCCGGTATAGGCATAAATCAGCAGGCATATTTTATACACCCCATTGGCGGTGTAACTGTGTTGTGTACCTGCAGAACCTGCAGTGACAGTTCCTGTGCCATCTCCAAAATTCCAAAAGGCCTTCCTGGTTGCTGTGCTGCTGAACTGGGACGTATTTGTAATGGTGATGGTGCGGTTGGAGCCCATAGCAATGCTGAAGCTGGCAATGTCCTGTGCTTTGGTAAACAGGAAACTGTTTAATACAGCCAGTAGCAGGTAAAAAGGTCTCATAAATAGTTTTTAAGGAGATACTGTTCCCACAAAATCCAGCGAAGGTTAAGACAGGATACCGGTGCAATGGTTTAACAAAGTTTCTACTATTTGTTCAATTCCCTTTTGATGAGTTTTAAATATAGTTTAAAAGTTTATAGGTTGACATGTTGACAAGGGAAGAAAGCCCATCTTAAAAAAGTAAGTATTAAAGTAAAACTTACATTTTACATATCAAATATCCTTCTGTTTTTCAATAACGAAAGTTATCAGATCCTCCAATTGAATATCCGCCCTGCTTGCAGCATCATTGATATCTTCCCTACTCACCTGGGCGGCAAATGATGGTGTCTTTAATTTCTTTTGAATGCTTTTTACATCCATGCCTTCATAACGGTTGGGTCGTATCAGTGCGGCGGCATGTATAAAACCCGATAGCTCGTCAATGGCATAGATCATTTTATCCATAGTGCTTTCTGGTTCCACTCCAAAATGACGCGGACCATGAGAAGCAATACATTGAATAATGGAAGGATCAATATTTCTTCTTTCCAGTTCTTCAATGATGACACGGCAATGATCATTGGGAAATTTCTCCCAATCCGCATCATGCAGCAACCCTGCCAGCCACCATTTATAGGCTTCTGTTTCCGGCAAGCCTTCTTTTTCCAGGGCCCAGGCCTGCATCACCGCAGCCACTTGTTTCATGTGCAGCCGCAAACGTTCATTCTCCACCCAACTATATAACAGGTCCAGGGCTTCTTCTTTAGATAATACGTTTCCCTTATTGGCTGCATTACCAAAACTTGCCCTGCCCAGAGGTTGAATTGCTTCCATGAATTAAAGATAGAGAGTAGAAAAAGAAAAATACCTGTGATTAGCCCGCCTACCTGCCAAGCATAAAGTATATCATTGGAATGTCTATTGAGTTTCGATATCCATTCTCTTTAATAAGCCTTCTTGTAAAGCATAAATATGTTTAACTGTACCTTCAAAAATTATATTGCCATGTAAGTCCTTAACTTTTTGATGAACAATAACTTCTAAAGTACCGTTTTGCCTTTCATTAATGGATAGGTTGTACATCCGGATTTATTTCTGTCCATTGTCTTGTCCAATATGCCCTTATTTCATCGTGTCCCCTCACATATCCTCCTTCAAACGCTTTTGGCCATTCAACTTCCGGGTGTATGGTTGAAAGCGCCTTATTTATATCCCGTGCATTGAAGGCAGCATAGGCTTTCTTAATTAAGTCTTCATTATGAGAAGCCATAAAGATTTTTTTCAAAGTTAGTTGTTGACTGCTGGCCTAACATTTAAGTAAGTTCTCAGCTGCTCGCATAGATCTTTCCTAATGGCATGCCTGAGCTTCTATTGAATTAGTTTGTAAATAAGAGCGGATGCTGCTGTTCATAATGGGTTATCTGCTGAAATTTTTTGGCGAATGCAGCAATTATGGCCTCACTGTATAATTTACCACCTATAAAAGTGATGCTGGGAGGTGCTGTTCCGGCAGCACCGTTACCAGCCGGTAGTGTGATGCAGGGATTGCCTGTAAGACAGGTTAGCGCCATGGGCTCATCTGCCATGCTCGGCACAATGATAATATCATACCTGCTCAATAGGGGAAACGACTGCTGCATAACCATGTACCGCAACCGGGAAACGGTAAGGTATTCAACCGCCGGAATAAACCTTGCACTCCTCAACATATTCGGGTAGCGGCTTTGCCATTGCTGTACCATTTCGCTATCCTTCCCTGATCTTGTGAGCGGATCGAAAGCTGCAGCTGATTCAGCCGCCCATATGGTTGTAAGCAGGTCATTGGTATGTAAGTTGGATGGGAAGTCGATAGCCGTAACCTGCACTCCTGCATTTTTCAATGTTTTTATCACCGCTTTTTCTGCGCTGTTGACGGGCAGTGTATCAATGTAGTTTTTGGCATATGCTACTTTGATCTTTTTCAGATCCACTGAACCTGTATAATTAAACGGCATTGTTCTGGATGCATGGTCATATGCATCACTACCATGTATATAGGCAAATACTATGGCAGCATCTTCGGCATTGCGGCAGATCGGCCCGATACGGTCCGAGGTCCAGGCGAGGGTCATGCCCCCGGTTCGGGATACACTTCCAAATGTAGGCCGCAGCCCGGTTGCGCCACATACAGCAGAAGGAGCTACTATAGAGCCGTAGGTTTCTGTACCAATGGCGAATGGCACCAGGCCCGCAACAGTTGCCGAAGCCGAGCCCGCAGAGGAGCCGTTAGAACCTTGTTGTAAGTTCCAGGGATTTTTTGTTTGCCCGCCAAACCAAATATCATCCATCGCAAGCTCTCCCATGGATAGTTTGGCAATCAATACCGCGCCGGCCTTTTCCAGTTGCTGGTACACAAAAGCATCTTCATCTATTACCTGGTTTTTAAAAGGTGGTGTGCCATAGGTGGTTCGGGTGCCCTTTACGGCAAACAGGTCTTTTAATCCATAAGGTATACCCTGCAGCGCACTTTTATCAATTCCTTGTGCAAAGGCTGCATCGGCACGTTTAGCCTGCTCCATGGCTATTGCTTCCGTAAGACTGATCACACAATGCAAGGTGTCGCCATATTTTTTCAAACGGTTTATAAAAAACCGGCTTAACTGAACCGAAGTCATTTTATGATGCCTGAGCAACGATGCCAACTGGGGGATAGTGTAAAAGGCTAACTGGTTGGTATCAGCAGGCATTGCAACACGTTCAGGAATATTCCAGGTAACGGGTTGTTGTTTGGTATTAAATGTCATTCCTGGCAATACAGGATCAAACCAGTTGGGTAGGGGAACACTATTGGGTAAATTGAAGCCATGGAGGTATTGATAAAGTTTCAGGTTGGCGTTCAATTGGTTTACCAAGGAATCTCTCTTGGCATCCGTAAAATGCAGATCATACATTTTCTCGGTATGTATAATTTCGTTCACCGAAACTTCCTGTGCAGCAATAGTTGATGTCAGCACCAAAAATGAACTAAAGCCAATTATAGTTTGAATCAGCCTGGATAGATTTTGCATGCATACAAATTAATGATTTTCAGTATCACCCAATACCGTCATTGTCAACCTTCCCTTTATTACATTGATTGATTAAATAGTAAGGAAGAATATTCAAAGCCTCACACGCAGCCATTTTCTTGCAATGAAAACAACCATAGCCAGGAGCAATATTTCTCCAAACAATTGTGTTAAACCATGACCCAAATTGGGATTAAACCTGGCCATCTCATTTTGATGGTACAATCTTGCAACTGATGGAGCACCAATGAAACAAAATAATAGTAGGTAGACAAGGCATGAAGCTATACATAAGATAATGGTACGAATAAGTATGGACATGAACCTGTATGTAATGAATTCATTACTTTGTGTTGGACCTGTTGATCTTTTTTTGACTGCTGCAAGAATCCATCCCCAGTTTATGGCTATATGAAGCCCGGTAAACAGCAGAACAAAATTTAAAGGCAAATTATGAGCAGAGCGCCAGGACCAGTCATTGATAGTATGAATGCCAAGTTTTGGCAGGACCACCTGGGAAATAATACAACCAGAAACCAATTCGTTAATTACAAGTATGAATAAAATAGTATTAAGAACGAAATTAAGCCTGGTTCGCCTGTTAGCAGTTTTAAAAAACTTCCTGGTGGTATTTTGAATCCATGGCCAGGCTATAAGAAGGTGAATAATAATTGGAATGAAGAAAATAAGGCCCAATATTTCATGTAGTGCCAGGCCAGTCATTCTTGGTGAGAGAAGTAAAACAAAAATCACCAGGAGGGTTGCATCTAAATAAACAATACATCTTCTTCGGGGAGATGCAATCATTGTCAATTACATTAAATTTTCAGTCTGCACGTATGTTATTATACCAGGTTAAAACAAAGGCCTTTTAAAAATTCTAATTCAAGAATATTGACATGAAGATAACCAATTAACACGGCGGATCTCATGGCCAGTCAAAACCCAAAGGCATCATTTATACAGGTTGATATTTTTCAACCACTAGGAATAACTGAATTTTCTTGATTTCCTACCACTGCAGCTTCATGGTTTCGGCAGAGGGTTTCACATATTGAAGAATGATATCCCGGTGCCCGGTTAATATGCCCTTACTGTTCTTCTTTAATGAAATGATAGAAGGAGTTCCCCCGTAATGATTATTGAATTCAGAATGATTTTGTTCAGTGATCAAATCATCGCCTTCAAAATAATAGATTATGGGATACTCCGGGAAACCAGGTGCGCTGATATGGCCGTGTACATGTGCAGGTGTTGTATGGCCAGGATATTGAGCAAGCTGTATGGTACGAAATTCATACCTGCCGTCAGCGCCTGTTTTCATTCTTCCATGTATACGGGGATGCAATTCACCCGCATCTCCTCCGCCTGCAATATAAAATCCCTTGGTATCTGTATGCCAAACGGAAAGTATCGCCCCTTTAGCGGGCGTTTTTCCATCAGGTAAATAAATTGTCCCCCATATGAGCATTGGTTCGCCGGGCTCAGTGTCTGTAACCAATGTAATCTTTGACGGAATGTACAATGTGTCATTGTTTATTGCCATTACAGTCTTTGAGGGGGTAGCCTGTTGACAACTACAAAACCAACAACTCAGAAATGAAATTAGGATGTACATATTTTTCATTTGTTGCTTTTACATATGAGCTTATAAAGGAATTGCCAGTAAAGAACTAATTATAAGGTTTACATCAATCAATAAACATCTTCATACTTATCCATTTCATGAAGCACCCATTTTTATAAGGTCATTTCTTTTGTTAGTATCCATGTTTAAAGTATGCTAAAATGATCTTTGACAGGTATGTTAAGCAAACAGGTAAATCAAAAATATTATTCAACTCAACAATTAAAGCCTGTCCCGATCTTACGGTAGGGCAGGCTTTAATTGTTTGAATAGTTTGTCAGGGTCTACGATCTGACGACTGGTTTTTCGGGTAGTGCCGGAACTTCCGGTGGTGCTGGTGGTGGTGGTGGAGGTGCAGGTAGCTTTCCATAAAGGCGCTCTGCTTTTTGCACTTCTTCTGCATTGTTCAAATCATAGCTCTCCTCCTTTCCATCACGAAGCTCAATCCGAAGCGTTTTTCCTTCCTCTGACCAGTTTAGTCCCTGCACCTGTGGATTGCGCTTCATAAAAGCATGCTGTTCACCAGAAATTTCCTTTTTCATTCTGGCAGTTGGGGGTGGCGGAGGCGGTGGTGGTGGAGGCGCAACCAACTCAACCTGATCTACGGTTGGTGGTGGCGGAGGCGCCTTTTTTTCTGTTTGCTGGGCCATCACCATTCCAGTGGTAAACAGAACTGCTGTGAGAGACAAGATCGTTTTCTTCATAATTGGTTTTGTAATGAGATGCAGGGAGCATTTTATTCCATAAGGCATTTCAAAGATTGGGTGCATTGTTTATTAAAATGGATAAATGGTGTTGGAAATACTTATTGGTTCCAGGTGAAAAACAGTTTGGTAACAGCAATCTGAAATTTCAAGCAATCGCAATGGGGCAGGATATAAAGTAAACTGTCAGTGGCTTCCATCCATGTTTCTTAATTTTATTGCATGAACTGCCTGATCGTTGATGATAATAAAATTGCCCGCACCACATTGAAGCAACTCGTAAGCCAGGTAAGTGATCTGCAACTGGCCGGTGAATGCGTTAATGCCATGGAGGCCTATAACCTGCTCAGGGAACAGCCAGTTGACCTTTTATTATTGGATATTGAAATGCCGGGCATGACGGGTATTGAGCTGACCAGGAATTTACAATCGAACAGGCCCGTTATCATTTTCACCACTTCCAAAAAAGAGTATGCCGCAGAAGCCTTTGACCTGAACGTGGCCGATTATATTGTGAAGCCAATAACTCCAGCCCGCTTTATCCAGGCTATAGATAAAGCCAGGGAGATCTTGCAAAGTAATACTGAGCAGGTAAAGCTCAACGAGGATGAGTTTATCTTTATCAGGGATAGCAATATTGTTAGAAGGCTGAAGCTATCAGAGATCCTGTATGCGGAAGCTATGGGAGATTATGTAAAGCTGCATACCGCACAAAAATTCTTTGCCATTCATTCGACCATGAAGGAAGTGGAGCAACGCCTGCCTTCCCCGAAATTCTTAAGGGTGCACCGTTCTTTTATAGCTGCCATTGATAAGATCGATACCATCCAGGAAGGTGCTCTAATCATTAACGGTAAACCAGTGCCTGTGGCAGATGCCTACAGGGCAGCCCTCAATAAAAGGATGAACGTGCTGTAAGGCTACCGACTCCTTTTTCTTATTTAGCGACAGGTTTTCCTTTACTGTCTTTTGGGCTTTTGCACCATTCATCCTGCATTTTAATTTTAATTGTTCATCAGTCAGCAAACAGGCAACAATGTTGAATGACCGCTGTTCATTAACACGTAGTTCTTTCCGCTATCATATGTATCGGTTTTATGTTTTGGTTTGGTTACAGCCCTGGTCTTAACCAGGGCTTTTTTTAAAATGAAAGTTTTTTATACCATATTATTCTTTGCAGATACATTGATGCTCATTGTTGTAGCTTACCTGTTCCTGCACCTGTCTGACGGAGGCATGAGTGTAGAAATATTTATGCTGTTAAGCATAGCCTTGCTTATGTGCATCCTGATACTGGTACTGGTACTCATTCATTACCTGAAACTCCCCTCTAAATCAGCTCGGTAAAATGCTCTAAATTAGCACTAACACATGCAGTAATGACAGGCAAGCGCATAATCTTTTATATATTGGCTGCTTTCATTGCCGGCAATCTTCTAGTCATCTTTATTCAATACAATTCAGCCAAAAATATCAGGCAGCTGGTGGGAGGCAATGAAAAATTGTTAAACGAGCTGACGGTTAAAAGCGAGCTGCAGGAACTGGAAGACGATATACTGTCTGTTGAAAACAAGATCAAGGGCACAGTCACTACCAGTGATACATCCTATATCGAAGGATTGGAAACCCAGATTGCCAGGGTGGAATCTGACCTGGACAAACTGCAAAAGATCAGTGATGATGACAGCTCCATAGAATACATTGACCAGCTGGACTACCTGGTGCGGCAAAAACTGCAGTTCAATAACCAGATCGTTGATTCCTTTAACGTAGCTGGCAAGGCCACAGCAGAAAAAATAATAGCTACCCAGCGTGGGAAAAGGCTGACCGAATCCATCCTGCAGACCATTCAAAAGATCATCACCATCAGGCAAAGCCTGCTGGCGAACATTACCGGTTCGCTGGACAAGAGTGGTAAAGATGCCCAGCGATTTGGAACTATACTCATTGTATTGGTGTTAGTGACCGGTGCAGCCTTGTTCTGGTACATCATCAACATCATTCGCAATCAATACCAGCTCATCGACCAGTTGCATATTTCGGAAAGAAAAGTGAAGGAAGCAGCAAAGGTGAAGGAGAATTTCCTGGCCAATATGAGCCATGAGATACGGACACCCATGAATGCCATCATTGGCTTTACCCATTTGCTGGAAAAAAGGCCTCTTGACGCATCGTCAAAAAAATACGTGGAGACCATTCAGCGTTCAGGGGAGAACCTGCTTTCTGTGATCAATGATATTCTTGATCTTTCCAAGATCGAAGCTGGCATGATGCGGATAGAGAACGTGGTGTTCCATACAAGGGAGTTGTTTCAATCTGTGCAATCCCTGTTCAGTGAAAAGGCGGCAGATAAAAAAGTGTTGCTAACACTGGACATAAAAGAAAACGTTCCTGCAATACTTGAAGGCGATGCCACACACCTTACCCAAATACTGGTGAACCTGGTGGGTAATGCCATTAAGTTCACAGACCAGGGATCTGTTAGGATAGAAGTGAATAATGAGAGCGTTACAGATGACCGGCTACAGTTGGGTATAGTAATAAGTGATACAGGCATCGGTATCGACAAGAGTAAGCTGCCGGTGATATTTGATCGTTTTCAGCAGGCGGAAGATTCAGTCACACGCAGCTATGGTGGCAGTGGGTTGGGACTGGCTATTGTAAAAGACCTTGTGACGCTTCTTCATGGACAGGTAGAAGTGGAAAGCGAACCGGGAAAAGGAACACGTTTTCACCTGGCCATACCCTTTAAACCAGCAAAAGAATCAGCAACTTCCATTTCCGGGGTTCCAAAGTTGAATGGGACACCCTATGGTTCATTCCACCAGGTTCACATACTGGTGGTTGAAGACAACGAAGTGAATCAATCACTGCTGCAACAGCTTTTTGAGCAATGGCAACTGGCGTTTGACCTGGCGCAAAACGGCGAGGAAGCTATTGCCTTATTGCGTGCAAGGAAATACGATCTCATATTGATGGATATCCAGATGCCGGTTATGGATGGTTATACAGCTACCACAGAGATCAGGAAAGTGCTGCAACTTGATACGCCTATTATTGCCATGACGGCACATGCGTTGAGTGGTGAGCGTGAAAAATGCCTGGGCTATGGAATGAATGAATACATCTCCAAGCCGGTTAGGGAAGAAAACCTGTTCCGTTTGATCCAAAGATTTGTGCCTGTATCAAAGCCCATTGTAAATAAACCCGTTGAACATAAATATGAGAACGGGATTTATCAATATATCAACCTTGATTATATGAAAGAGGTAAGCGCCGGAAATACGGAATATGAAAAGGCGGTGACCGGGCAGTTCCTGGAAGCGATACCCGGTGAATTGCAGGCACTGGAACAGGCCTGGCAACAAAAGGACAGCGTAACATTGAAGCAGGTGGCGCACAATATGAAAACCACGATCAGCGTCATGGGATTAAACCATCTTCTGGAAGAAGAACTGGATAGCATCGAGGACCAGGATAATGATCAACATTTATCGGGCGATAAAATTGATACGGTTATTTCTGTTTGCCGCATGGCCGTTGTAGAGGCGCGGCATTTTTTAGCAAACCTTTGATTATGTAATATGTAATATGTAAGATTTAATATTTAAAAGTCTATTTAATTATTACATTTTACATACTGCTTTGTTTAGCTTTTAACAGGTCTATAACTGTAACCTATCAACGCAGTGGTTTACTGCATCCGGGGCTTTTGAGCTTTATACCAGTAACCTTATTTTTTACTTGTATAAGGTTTTGATTTTTTCCCTGGTTACCGACAGGTTTTGCCCAACCATCGACTGGCTGTTTGCAACCGGTAATACCTGGTGTAGCTTACGTAGGTTAAATAAAGGTGATGGCAGATTCAAACAGGCTCCGGCGTTTTCATTATTCAGTTTCATCTTCAGCCATGGCTGTTTCGGATGAAAACTACCTGGAGCAACGTGCTGACCACCTGCCATTGCTGAATGTGGTGATTGATTTTGAAAAAGGTGATTTGACCCTGGATGGATGTTATGCATTTGTCATGGCTTTTAGTCAACAGGATCCATGGCACAGGCGCAGGCCAAAGACTGAGCGGTTAAAGATCAACGTTTCTCTTGACCCTGCCTGTACCATTGACTTCCATGATCCTTTAAGTAATGGAACTGTTTGTACACTGAAAGGTATCATCAGCGATGAGCATGGCAAAAGTTTATGTTCGGGATTGCTGGTAATAGATACGCTTGGAGAGAAAGTGGGTCTTTACCAGGAGCAATGGAATATTAAATTTTTCCTGTACGATATACAGTTTGATAATTGTGAACTTCAATTCAAACTGCCACTATTTTTACATGCTTTCAATGATAACGATAATTGATATTTTTCTAACACTAAAAAAACAAACAATGAAAAAACTACTCTTCTCAGCGCTTGCAATCATCGGTTTTAGCGCCGCCAGCTATGCCCAGGCAAGTCCTGCTCCTAAGAAGGAAACCTCTAAAATGCAGGTGGTGAAAAAATCTACCGCGAAGCAGACAGCACCTGTTGTGACCATGCCTGCCACTGGTAAATCAACCACTACGGTTACCACAAAAACGCAGCCTGCACCCGCAACGACCGCTACTACAAAGGTGAAAACGAAGGCAACAACAACTGCTGCCCCGGCAACCACAAGTACAACAGTGGTCAAAAAAGATGGTACGCCAGATATGCGTTATGCAGCTAACAAAAAGGCAAAGACCACAGTCCATGTTAAAAAGGATGGCACTGCCGATATGCGTTATAAAGAGAACAAAAAACACCGTTAGTTATTGACACCTGCCGCTTCAATAGCCCTGTAGAACTTGTACAGGGCAGCGCAGGTATCATTGCCCGCTATTAAATCACCAAAAGATGAAGAAGGGGCCGGGAAATATACCAACCCTTAATTCACTGAAGAATTACCGCAGGGAACTGTTAGCCATACTGGTTCTGCTGTTAGCTATTGTTTTTTTTCGCAGCGAGCGCAAGGAATTACATTCCATCATTCCCCGCCTGCAACTGGCCAACCATGGCTGGGAGCTTGCGGGGATTTTTGTTACCCTGCTTTATATTGCTGCGCAAGCCGGCATTTACAGGAAAAGTTTTGCGGCCGTTGGTTTAGATCTGCCTTGGGTCAATGCCATCATCCTGTTTTTAAAAAGGAACCTGGTCAGTGTTTTTTTGCCTGCCGGGGGTGTCAGCTCGCTGGCCTATTCGCCTTCGCAGGTTCGCAGGCCCGGGTTTAGCAAGGCACTTGTGCTTCAGGCCAGCGCTTTGTTTGGACTGACAGGGTTGGTGACCGTATTTATTGCCGGTCTACCTGTTGTTCTGCTTACCCTTTTACATGCGCACCTCTTTCACCATGCTGCCATAGGGTTGGTAACCCTCCTGGTTGTTTTACTTTGTTTGGGACTGGCCATCTATTCTTTGAAGACAAAGGGGAGGCTATACCATTGGGTCATAACTACATTCCCATCCCAGGCTCCATTGGTCCGGGAACTTATAGGAGGCGCTATAGACCGGCCACAACTGGCCGGAGCGGTGCTTTATTCACTTGCCGTCGAAATACTGTGCATGCTCAATGTCTATGTAGCCATGGTTGCCCTTGGTTTACCTCCCTCTTTGCTGGCAGCTGCCACCGGCTATATCGTAGCGGTGCTGCTGATGATCATTTCGCCCTTTCTCAGGGGGCTGGGTGCTGTGGAATTATCCATGGTATATGTACTGCAGGTATTTGGGTACAATGCCGTCCAGGCCCTTTCAATTGCTATACTGTTCAGGGTTTTTGAATTCTGGCTGCCCCTTCTGGCTGGCCTGCTGGCCTTTGCATGGAAGGGAAGGAAATTATTCCTGCGACTGGCTCCGGCACTGTTATCCTTCTTTTTGGGCATTGTCAATATAATCTCGGTGGTTACATCACCATTGACCTCGCGTTTGCTTGTATTGAGGGAGTATCTTCCCTTAACCGCAATACATGCTTCCCGCCTCCTGGTATTGTTAGTGGGTCTTTCGCTACTGGTTACGGCTGCCTACCTTTTAAGGGGGTTCAGGGCTGCATGGATCATAGCTCTCAGCCTGGCTATTTTATCCATAATAGGACATGTGACAAAGGCCCTTGACTATGAAGAAGCCATGCTGGCGGCTATTACTTTAGTGGTATTGATAGCCACATCAACTTCCTACCAGCTACATACGGGTAACTATTGGTCGCGGGTGGGTATCAAGGCTGCAGCCATCAGTTTTGTCAGCGTACTGGTATTTGCCTTTACCAGTTTTTATTTTATCGATAAAAGACATTTTGCCCTGGACTTCAGCTGGCAACAGGCCATCATCCATAGTTTAAAAAGTTTCCTGTTGGTAGAAGATACCACTCTTCACCCCGTAACAAGATTCGGGCGTGAATTTATATGGCTGATCCGAAGCCTTGGTTTTCTTACCTGGGGTTTCCTGGTTTTCACCCTGTTGAAACCCGCCATGCATGCCGCCAGTCATTCCCCATCCTACAAGGACCGGGCAGCTTATTTATTAAGCCAGTTTGGGCATTCTGCCACAGATTATTTCAAGATCTACCAGGACAAGCTTTATTTTTTTTCCGATCTCTGTGAAGCCTTCATTGCCTACCGCATTGCCCGGGGATTTGCCATTGTGCTGGAAGAACCTGTTTGTGCAGAAGAAAACAAGATCCCTGTATTAAAGGAGTTTGACCAGCACTGCCGGAAGATGGGCTTGAAAACGGCATTTTACAGGGTGGATGAGAACAGCATGCCCTGGTTTGATGAATTGAAAAAGAATAAACTGAGAATTGGCCAGGAGGCCATACTTGAGGTAAGGCAGTTTACCCTGGAAGGCAGGGATAAAAAATCCCTCCGCAATGGGTTGAACAGCCTGGAGAAAAAAGGGTTCAGGGTTTCCCTTCATCATCCACCCCATGAGGCCTCCTTTTTGAAGCAACTGCAATCAGTTTCCAATGAATGGCTGGAACACTACCATAAGGTGGAAATGCTGTTTGCCCAGGGCATATTCGATGAAAGGGAATTGCAACGGCAGGATATCATCTGCCTGGTGGATGCGGATGGACAGGTGAAAGCCTTCCTGAATATTATCCCTGATTATGCGGAAGATGAATGTACCTATGACCTGATCCGAAAGACGGCCGATGCACCCGGGGCAGCTATGGACGCCATAATTGTCAGGCTCATTGACTATGCCAGGGAACAGGGTAAATCATGGCTGAACCTGGGATTGGTGCCCATGGCGGGCATCAGCCAGCCTGGTAATATGGGAGAGCAGCTTCTTCAACTGGCCGCCAACCGTATCAGGCGCTTCCAGCATTATAAAGGATTGCGGGAGTTCAAGGAAAAATATGCCACCATTTGGGAGAACAAATACCTGGTGTTTGACAATGAAATAGACCTGGTTCAACTTCCCCTTGCATTAAATATGGTTATGAAGCCATGAAAAAAATGATTTCACTTGCTATCAGTTGGGGCCTGTGCATTTTAAAAATTGCCGCACAGCAGGAGTCGTTGCCCGTAAAGCAATGGACAGCATCAGATCAAAAGCCCTTTGTTTTTTTCATCAGCGGTGATGGGGGCGTGCGCCATTTCTTTGCTGATCTCTGCCAGGATATTCACCAGGCTGGTTATACGGTGGCTGCCCTTGATGCCCATGGTTTTTTCTGGAACCGCAAATCACCGCAGCAGGCGGCGGGGCTGATAGCGGGTTACCTGCAGGGCCAGTTAGCACAAAGGCCCAATGTAAGGCTGGTATTGGCGGGTTATTCTTTTGGTGCCGATGCGGTGCCCTTTATTGTCAATGCGATGCCTTTTGAGCTCAGGCAAAAACTGATCTCCGTTTTATTATTATCGCCTTCCGCTTCCACCGACCTGGAGATCCATATTTCAGATATGTTTCTGGAAGGCCGTAAAAGAAGCCTGGATGTGGCACAGGCGGTGAACCATATGGGTGAGGTAAAAACGGTCACCATATTGGGAAGCGAGGAACATCAGTTTCCTGTGACGGCCATCCGGCTGAAAAATTATACCAATGAGGTCATTCCGGGCGGGCACCATTTTGACGGCCGTCCTGACCTTGTGGCCAGGACCATGCTCCGCTACCTGCACTAATTGAGTATGCGCTTCTCCTAATAATTACACCTATTCCATGCTGCAACAGGTAAAATGCTGACTACCAGCGTTTATGCCAAATGGGTGCATTCTTACTGCTCTGGTAAAATATGAGCATTTTATTAAGGGTTTTCATGTAACGGATTAAAATATTTGCCTTTCACTTTACGGTTTTATCCTAAACTTGCCTCATAAAGAAGAGTACGCTTAGGTAGGATAAATTCTAAGAACGATCAAACATATTGAACCGGTTCTTGCCAGCCGGAACAAACCGTATCTTCTCTATGAGAACCTAAAAAACGAAAAGAGCCCCTGAAAGGGCTTTTTTCATTGGATGGTTGTCCTGTAACCCTTAACAGCGGCCAATCCGGAATAGTTTTTGCTGAGTTTTGGGCCTTAACCGAATGCCGCTATCATAATGGAAAAGGACTTTCACAAGCTGGACCTTGTGTCCTTATTGGATCTATACAATACGGAGGTAGAAAGCCTGAACAGCAGGTTGCTTGCCGGCGAATCCTGGGATGCACTGGCTGACCAGCGTAAAATAGTAACCAAACTGGCCTCACTGATCCATAAAAAAGAACCGCATTTAAATCTTTTACAATTGCCCGGGGATGAGAAGGTCGGGAGTGTGTAGTTTAGTCGGGAGTCGGCAGTCTAAAATCGGGAGCAATATCGTATGCTAACAGCAATAGAGGAAATCCTCATCATCCAACTGCTGTGCCTCCCTATCCCTTTCACAGTTATCCAAACACTACACGAAAGTCGGGCGTCGGTAGTCAGGAGTCTGGGTAATGTTTACCATTTGTGTTCAAAATGATGCTTCTCACAATGATTTTTCCTGTCAAGGTATATTCAAAGACTTTGTTAATCCGTGTTTTTTCGTCCCCTTATTCTTGTTTGTAAAAGTTATTTTTGGCAACATTTGATGAATATGAAAAAGTTCGTTCTGCTTTTCCTTGGCCTTGGTACAATGACGATCGCTTCTTTTGGACAACAAAAGAAAATTGTGGCTGATAAAATTGTGGGTATTGTGGGTGATAAAATCATTTTGCAATCAGACATACACAATGCCATAGCCGATATGTCAAGACAGGGCGCAACAGTTCCGGATAATGCAGAATGCTCGGTAATGGAGCAGGCACTTGTATCAAAGGTGCTGATGTTGCAGGCGCAGAAGGATTCTTTACCCATAACGGATGAAGAAGTGGAAGCAGAACTGGACCAACGGGTTCGTTATTTCATTAGCCAGTACGGTACCCAGGAAGCCCTGGAATCCGTAGCCGGCAAGACCATCTACCAGATAAAGGACGACGCCCGCGAATCTGTCAAAGAAAGCAAACTGGCCCAGTCCATGCAACGTAAGATCGTTGACAATATCAAGATCACTCCAACAGAAGTAAAGACGTATTTTGACCGTTATCCTAAAGACAGTTTACCCTTTTTTGAATCGGAAGTAGAGCTTGGGCAGATCGTTGTTTATCCAAAAGCATCGCACGACCTGGAGAAATACGTGATGGACGAACTGGCCAATTATAAAAAACAAATCCAGGTTGGCCTTATCTCTTTTGAGCAGGCTGCAAAGAAATATTCTGAAGACCCGGGTTCCAAAGACCGCGGAGGCCAATACCAGATCAACCGTAATGAAAAGCAATGGGATCCTACTTTTATGTCTGCGGCTTTTCGCCTGAAGGAAGGAGAGATCTCCAATGTGATCAAAACAAAATTTGGCTACCACATTATCCAGATGGTTCAAAAGAATGGTGATGATGCCGTGATACGCCATATTTTACGCATCCCGCCTATTACTGACGTAGAATTGAATGCCAGCATATCCAAGCTTGATTCTGTGCGTGCCAAGCTTATTGCCGGTACTATTGATTTTAACAATGCAGCAGGAAAGTATAGTGAAGACGAGCAGGCAAAGTATGCCGGACCCTATATAGTAAGTGGTGATGGCGATGCCTATAACCGTATTGACGAGCTGGATAAAGATATCGTGGCCATGTTGGATAAAATTAAAGTGGGAGAGTATTCACAGCCTACCGTTTTTGCAGATGAACGCGGGAAAAAAGGTGTACGCATATTATACCTCAAATCCAAATCAGAGCCCCATCGCCTGAACTTAAGGGATGATTATAATCGTATAGCTCAATCGGCGCTGGAAGAAAAGAAATACCAGGCCCTTGATAAATGGCTGAAAGGAAATATCCCTTCTTACTACATCATGATCGATGCTCAAACTGGTGATTGTCCTCAACTGAAGAAGTTTACAGACGCCCAGAAGACCTACGCATCTAAATAATTCTGGAAATCCAGGTCAATAATTTTATGGGCTGTTCAATTACAGCTGTAAAACCTTGTCCAATAGTTTATTGCAGAGCTGACTAATGGTAAACCTTTAGTGGCTTCAATTATATTCTCCCGGCCTTTAAAATCTTCTTTGCAGGATGTATTTTTAAAAAATATTGCAGGCTTCGTGTAAATCCATCCAATAGTCCATGTCCTCATCCCTGAAAACCTCACTCTTTTCTGCATCCGAAAGATTGCTGCTGGAATCGCATCCGCTTCCCTTATGGATAGTTGACGCTGAGAGTTTTGCGATTGCTTTTGCCAATCCTGCTGCTTCGCGTTTGTACGGTTATTCCGTGCCCTTAATGGAACGAAGCAATTTCCTGGACATTTTTTCAGAGTATCACCGGTTTGAATTCATTCATAAACTGTCCGATCTGCTGAATGAATCCGGTACCCTTTCGGAAAGCTTTTGCCACCACAATAACGTGGGAGAGGAAATAACCGTGGACCTGCATCTTTCTACCCTTCATTTCAACAATAAAAAATATTACCAGGTCACCGCCATTGACCAAACCGATAAGATCCAGTTCAGGGAATTAATGAAGGAAGAAAATAACCGGTACAAGACCTTCATTGAACAGAGTGTGGCCGGGATTTTCTGCAAGGAATTAAAGGTCCCGGTAGGAGTTACCGCTTCTGCATATGATATGGTAATCCATCTTGACCAGCATAGCTATATATCCGAGTGCAATGCGGCCATGGAAGCAATGTGGCTACGTGACCTTGGCACAAATGATAAAACGTTCTCGCTGCGCGACCTGTTGAAGATGGATGAAGCAGGAACAGAGAATTTTATCCAGCGATTTATTGATAATGATTTTAAACTACTTAATGCCGAATTACAGGATAAAGACCCCCAGGGTAATACGCGTTACTTTCTGACCAACCTGATAGGGGTCGTCCAAAACGGGTTCCTGGTTAGGATCTGGGGCTCGCAAAGAGATGTAACAGTGAGAAGGCAGATTGAAGAGAATAATTCCTTACTGGCGCATTTGGTGGAAGAAACATCTGACATCCTTGTGGCAGCAGACCTTGAATACAGGCCGCTTACCTGGAATAAGGCAGCGGAAAAGATATCGGGAATTCCTGCTGAACAGATGATAGGGAGACAACTAAGAGATTTTATTGACCTGCAATACAAGACCCATACACTTAAAGAGGTAAGGGAAATTATCGAAAGCACGGGGGAATGGACAGGAGAGGCCTCTTTCACCAGGCCCTGTGACAAAAAGGAAATTTTCTTAATTGTTACCTATAAACTATTAGAGTGTAACAATAAAGCGTTAGGGTTGTTGGTAACCGCAACCGATATCACTGAAAGAATAAAGGCAGAATCGAGGATCAGGGAAAGTGAAACGAGGTTTAATGAAATGGCTGATTCGGCCCCGGTAATGATCTGGATGACGGATGAACAGAATAAGATCACTTACCTGAATGAAAAATGGCAGCATTTTACCGGAAAAGATGTTACTGCCTATAACTCGGAAGGCTGGCGATCATTGGTACATCCGGACGACCTGGTGCCTGCACTGAATAAATACCTTGCTGCATTTGAAAGCAGGACTCCAGTAGTCATGGTGTACAGGCTCCTGAACCATAAAGGCGAATATCGATGGATCCAGGATACCGGTATCCCACGTTTTTTGAATGAACACAACTTCGTTGGTTTTATTGGCTCTGTAGTAGATATAGAAGAACAAAAACAGACAGAAGATAAACTCCGCTACCAGGCCACAGTGATGGAAAATGTTTCAGATATCATCATTACCACCGATAATAATTTTATCATAAAGGCCTGGAACAAGGCTGCGGAAGATCATTATGGCATACCTGAAACTGCTGCCATGGGTGCACGGATCAATACAACGATTCCTGCCCTGTTTCAACACGACAGCTTTGAATTATTCAATGAAACATTGGTAAAGTTTGGCAGCTGGAATGGCGAAATATCGATAGAACATCCCAATGGTAATACGAGGTATTTTCATTTTACCGTTAAAAAGATCTTCCACGATCAGAATAAACTAGGCTATGTATATGTTGGCCGCGATATAACAGACAGGAAGGAGATCGAAAACAAGTTGCAGAAAAGCGAAAAGTTTTACCGCACCCTGATATCAGATTCTCTTGATGGCATCATCTTACTGGATGGGAATGGCAACATCAGCTTCAGTTCTCCTTCGGTGAAGAATGTGCTTGGATTTGATTCTGAAGAAGTAATTGGCCTCAATGGTTTTGAATTTGTTCACCCGGATGATATTGCCTGGGCCATGGAATCATTTCAAAGAGAAGTCTCGGAAAACCCGGAGATCAAATACATTGTTATCAGGCTACGCAAAAAGTCAGGTGATTGGGTTTGGTGCATGGTTCGCGGGCATAACCTATTAAGAAACCCTTATATCAATAGTATCGTTATTTACTTCCATGATGATAGTTTGCGTAAGCAGGCAGCAGATGCATTAAAGGAAAGTGAGAAGCGCTTCCGGGCATTGATAAAAGATCTGCAGATAGGGGTGATGATGCAGGATGCAGATGGAAAAATCATCCTCTGTAATAATGCGTTAACAGATATTTTTGAAGTGAAAGAGGAAGAACTTATTGGAAAGGAAATATGGAAAGTATATTCCGATGTGGTATGTGAGGACGGTAAGAACATACCTGTTACCAACAGGCCCACCTTTAAAGTATTGCAGACTGGTAAACAGGTAAAAGATGTCGTGATGGGTGTGTGGCAGCCCAATAAAAAAGAACGGAAATGGCTTTTGATCAGTGCAGAACCATTGCTGAATGAGAATGGCGAGGTACAACATATCCTATGTTCAGTGGCTGATATCACCGAAAGGAAAAAACAGGAAAAGAAATTGCTTGCCGATGGAATGCGGCATCAAAAACAGCTAACACAGGCTACATTGGACGGGCAGGAAAAAGAAAGACGCGAGATAGGTAAAGAATTGCACGATAATATAGGGCAGCAGCTTACCACCATCAAGCTATTCCTGGACCTGGCTAAGAGCACGGCTAATGAGCCTACAATAGAGATGGTGAATATGGCATTAAAAGGTGTTGGTGATGCCATTAACGAGATCAGGGCTATGTCAAGGTCTTTATTGCCACATACTTTAAAAGACCTGGGGCTGGTAGAGTCTATTTCTGAATTAACAGAATCACTGGGAAGGGCACAATCTATCAGTATTGATTTCAACTATGAGGATTTTGATGAGATCAATATTCCCGACAATCAAAAGCTGACATTGTTCCGTATAGTGCAGGAGCAGTTGAACAATATCGCCAAGCATGCGGAAGCAAACAATATTTCAGTTACACTGAAAAGTACCATCCAAAGCGTGGTGCTTGAAATCAAGGATGACGGGAAGGGATTTGATAAAAAAACTGTACGGAAAGGCCTTGGCTTCACCAACATCAGGAACCGTGCAGAGCTTTTCGGAGGCAAGAAGGAGATTGTATCAAAGCCAGGAGAAGGTTGTTATTTAAAAGTTTCCATGCCTGTTCTTTTCGCCCCTGCCTCAACATTGCACAACTCATTTAATTAGACCCTAGTTGGTTTTTCCAGATGATATTAAGGTTCTTAATAATCTGGTCCCCTTTACTGTAAGTCTAACCTGTGCTTAACAGAAAAACAGACTACATTTGCGCTTCTTCCAATGAGCGACGCAATAAAACACGAATGCGGTCTTGCCTTTATTCGTTTACGCAAGCCCTTCTCCTATTACCAGCAATCCTATGGCTCCGTATTGTGGGGTCTGAATAAACTCTACCTTTTAATGGAAAAGCAGCACAACCGGGGCCAGGATGGCGCGGGTGTGGCGGCTGTGAAATTGAATGTAGAACCTGGCTATCCATTCCTTTCCCGGATCAGGAGTGCTGAAACAGGTTCCATAGCAGATATATTCAAGCAGATAGGTGAAGAATTCAATGAGCTCCAGAAGTTTAACCCGGAGATTGGAAATTACCCGGGGTTAATGAAAGGGCACCTGTCCTTTTTGGGTGAGCTTTTGTTGGGTCACCTGCGCTATGGTACACAGGGCAGGAATAATGTGCAGTTCTGCCATCCTTTTATCAAAAGACATACTATTCCGGCACGTAACCTTGCATTGGCAGGCAATTTCAACCTGGTGAATACAGACGAATTGTTTGAGCTGGTGAACATGGATCCAGGTGAGTTTCAAAAGCAAAGCGACCTGGCGGCCATGATGGAAGTGATCTATCATTTCATAGTGAAGGCAGATGAAGCCAACCAGCAGGAACTGGATATTGTAAGCGTGTTAAAGAAGGCCGTGCCTTTGTTTGATGGCGGTTTTCATGTAGGAGGCGCTACAGGCAATGGAATAGGCTTTGTTTTCAGGGATGCGCATGGTATACGACCATCGTATTATTATATCAATGATGAAGTGGTAGTGGCGGCTTCTGAAAGAGCAGCTATACGCACTGCATTTAATGTGGGTGAGAATGAAGTACAGGAATTGTTACCTGGAAAAGCGCTGATCGTATTGGAGAATGGTGAAGTGAAGATCGAGCAGATCATTGAACCTAAAGAAAGAAAAGCCTGCAGCTTTGAGCGCATTTATTTTTCCCGCGGCAGTGATGAAAAAATATACAGGGAGCGTCAGCGCCTGGGTTATAACCTGAGCAAGCAGGTGCTGGAATCAGTGGAGTTTGACCTGAAGAACACGATATTTTCTTTTATTCCCAATACAGCCGAAGTGGCCTTTTATGGATTGAGTAAGGGTTGCGAAGACTATCTCAATAAGATCAAGGTGGAGCGTATCTCATCCTGGGGCAATAATGTAGATCCCGAGAAGCTGCATGAAATGATCAACCGTAAGGTGCGCATGGAGAAGATAGCCATCAAGGATGTGAAGATGCGAACCTTTATCACCGAAGATGTGAACCGCAACGAAATGGTGCAGCACGTATATGATATTACCTACGGCACTGTAAGAAAAGGTGTTGACACATTGGTGGTAATTGATGATTCTATTGTCAGGGGTACAACCCTTCGGGAAAGTATCATCCGTATGCTGGCCCGCCTCGAGCCCAAACGTATTATTGTTGTTTCATCTTCCCCGCAGATACGTTATCCCGATTGTTATGGCATTGACATGAGCAAGCTCGGAGATTTTATAGCTTTTAATGCCGCTATTCATTTGCTGAAGGAAAGAGGGAAGGAAGATATCTTAAAAGAACTTTACGACCAGTGCAAGGAAATGGTACGCAACAATCAATTGCACACTGTAAACGTGGTCAAACAGATCTATAAATCCTTCACCAACGAGGAGATCACAAAAAAGATCGCTGAGCTGATCACACCGCAAGGTCTCCAGATCCCTGTGGATGTTATCTATCAAACCATTGAATCGTTGCACGAAGCCTGTCCTAATAATTTAGGTGACTGGTACTTTACAGGCAACTATCCTACACCAGGAGGAAACAGGGTGGTGAATACTGCTTTCATTAATTATATGGAAGGAAAGAATGCAAGAGGATACTAAGTAGATGTACCTCTCAGTGGCTTGTGTTTGCAATAGAACCAGGACTTTGTATTATGCATATTTCTTGACGAGGCTATATTTCAGTTATGCTTCCTTTTTATTGATAAAGGTTGATTCATTGTCAGCCTGTAAAAAGGAAGGTCAAATAAACAATGATGCTATTGTTGTTTCCGTGATAAAAAGACTGCAAATATTGACAACGTAAAGCACTCATTCCCGTTATTTATCACGGGGTAAATTTTAAAATAGCGACCTTCTAATTCGTTTGCCCATAATATTTTAATTTCATTATATGAAAACCCTTCTCCTTATACGCCATGCCAAAAGCAGCTGGGATGCTCCCGGCCTTAGTGACGCAGACCGCCCATTGAATGACAGGGGCAAAAAGGATGCACCTGAAATGGCAAAGAGACTAAAGAAAAGAGGCTTGTCGATCGATCAGTTTATTTCCAGTACGGCTAAACGCGCCCGTAAAACTGCGAAATACTTTGCAGAGGAATTCGATGTAAAGAAAGACAACATAAAGGAAATGGAAGACCTGTATATGGCTACTACACCCGGCTTCATAAAAACCATTGAGGATACCAGGAACAAGCACGATGTTATAGCCCTTTTTTCTCATAACCCTGGTATCACGGAGTTTGCCAACGCTTTGACCGATACACGTATTGATGATATGCCCACCTGCAGTGTATTTGCCGTGCAGGCAAATGTGGCTGACTGGAAAGAGTTTATGAATGCAGAAAAAAAGTTCCTGTTCTTTGATTATCCTGGTAACCAGCCAGCGTAGAACATTACAATTTTGAAAGGATTACCAGTTCGATACTGCAGGTGGTATCTTAACAAAAAGAATATAGCATACTTATCTCACCAATGTGACAGTACCCTTTCTTGTTACCGGCCCACAAGGAGTGACCGCATTGATCAAATAAACAAATGTGGCCGTGGGCAGGGGAGATCCCTTATACTTTCCATCCCAACATACTAAAGGATCATTGGTTTGGAATACCAGCTGGCCCCACCTGTTATAAATGGTAAACTGTAGCTGGCTGACAGCACCCCAATGCCTTATGCCAAAGCAATCATTTTTTCCATCTCCGTCAGGCGTAAAGGCATTGGGTACCAGGAAGGCATTATCAGGATTTCCCGTTCCAACAAATACGGTAATAGAATCTGTCCCAATGCAACCATTAGCCTTGGTGATCTGCACCTGGTATGTGGTAGTGGCTGTAGGGCTGGCAACGGGGTTGTGTACCTGTAGATCATTTAAACCATCCGGGGGTGACCATAGATAACCAGTGCCGCCCGAGGCCCTTAATTGGGCAGTAGGTTGCAGGCAACTGATATCATTAGACTTCTGAACAGAAGTAGACTGGTTATCCCGGGACAAATTAATAATGCGCACCAGGCTATCACAGCCCTTAGCAGAACGGATAGTGTCACTATAGGTACCTGGGTTAACTACCTGAGCCCCCCAGGGAAGCTGGTAAGGAAAGCCGGAACAGGCAACAAGATTAAATGTATTTGTTTGAACAGAAGCGACAGAGATGTTGGTAAGGTGAATAAGGCTGTCGCAGCCGGATTTGGAACGAACCGTATCGCGGTAGAATCCAGTAACTGTTGTTATTTGTCCATTAGGTAACAGGTAGGCCTGCCCGTTGCAAATACTGGTATCGGTTTGGATTACCAGCGGCTGTTTCTGGTTCAGTGTTACTTCCTGCACCAGGCTATCGCAGCCTGTAATATAATGTAGCGTATCCCTGTAAATCCCTGGTGTGGTTACCGTGAGCCCCCATGGCAAGGAATAGGAAGCGCCTGCACAAAAACTGGCAGTCCTGCTTGTAACCACCTTAGTAAGTACATTAACCTGCACCGAATGGATACTACTGTCGCACCCATTGCCATAATGGAGTGTATCAGCATAGCTGCCTGCTGCCTGTACCAGCACACCCCATGGCAGTATATATCCAGCGCCATTGCATATGCTCACTGTATCATACTTATATTTTGTAGCTGAAAGTTGCAGCATCACTGTCCTCACCAGGCTATCGCATCCCCGGGCTCCCTTGATGGTATCACTGTAATTACCCGGAGCTATTACGGTTACGCCCCAGGGCAGCGTGTAGGAATTGCCGGCACAAATGAATGCAGGGATAGTATCCTTTTTAGTAATAAGCACGGTAAGATTCGTAACATGTATAATGCTGTCACAGCCCCCGGAAGCACGTATGGTATCCCTGTATATTCCCGCTACCCCTGTTGTGGATCCATTTGGTAATAAGAACATTTGCCCCTGGCATATAGAGGTATCGGTATATTGAAAGTTGGGTGCAACAAGGGAAAGGTTGATCTCCCTTACCAGGCTGTCGCAGCCTGCTAACGACTGAAGCGTATCCCTGTATATGCCCGGGCTGGTGGCTACCTGGCCCCATGGCAGGGTATAACTACCCGAACAGCTGCTATAATTTTTCTGATCGATAACAAGCGTTTTTACAGTAATGGTGAAACGCCTCAACAGGCTGTCGCAGCCATTAACAGACCGTAATGTATCTAAATACATTCCAGGTGTATTGACCGCTTGTCCCCATGGCAATGTAAAAGCACTGCCCGGGCATAAGGATACCATGCTGTCTTTTACCTGGTAATTGCTGGATGAGAGAAATACTGTTCTTAACAGGCTATCACAGCCGGAAAGATAACGTAGCGTATCTCTATAGGTTCCAGCGCTGTCTGTGACCTGTCCCCATGGTAATGTATATACCTGTCCCTGGCAGAAATTCAGATTCAGTGTATCTGCACTGCTGCGCAATACACGAACCCTGATGGTTTGTTGCAGGCTGTCACAACCTGAAGCTCCCGTAATCGTATGTGTGTACACACTATCTCTATCGGCCAGGTCACCCCATGGTAGTGTATAGCTTCCTCCCTCGCAAAGAATGATGGAAGTATCACTGATTGAGGGAAATTGCAATAGCAGGTCCACCTGCCTGATCAAACTATCGCATCCATTGGCGGCTTTGATGGTGTCTTTATATTGTCCAGGGCTGCTCACCACTGTTCCCCATGGAAGCGTGTAGTTGCCACCAGAACAGATATAGGCGATTTGTATTGGAGAAATTATGGGTTGGTTGACTAATAAGGTGACCACCCGCACCAGGCTATCACAGGGAATCAGGCCTGCATAACGAATAGTATCACTGTAGATGCCGCTGGTACCGGCCGGCACACCCCAGGGAAGGGTGTAGGGGTTGCCTCCACAAAGGCTGACGGTATCTTTAAGTATCATTACAGGTTTCAGTTTCAGATTTAGTATGGTGACAATACTGTCGCACCCATTTACGCGGCGGATGGTATCGTTATAAAGGCCGGAACTGGTGACCATCCCTCCCCAGGGAAGATTATAAACGCTGCCGCAGGCACTGTCCTGGATGAACCTGATCTCACTATTGTTGGTAAAAGAAAGGTCAATGACCTGCACCAGGCTGTCACAACCAGTTGTCTTTTTCACGGTATCGCTGTAGCGACCTGGCAGCGTAACTGTTTGACCCCAGGGAAGGGTGTAGGCTGTCCCGGGACAGGCCGTTACTGCATTGCTGATCACCGTTACAGTGGGCCACTGCAGGCGCACCGTATGGTACAAACTGTCGCAGCCCGAGGTATAATACAAGGTTTTGGAATACACCCCTGGTGCATTTACCACCTGCCCCCAGGGCAGGCTGTAATTTTGAATGGGGCATTGAATAATGGTGGTATCAATTATGGTGCGGGCAGTATCAAACCGAACGGTTACATTCCTGATCAAACTATCGCATCCCCCCACTGTGCGCAAGGTATCTGCATACAGGCCATCAGCTGTAGCCAGTCCACCCCATGGAAGTGTAAGGCTGTTGCCTGTGCATACTGCCTGTAAACTGTTTTGAACAATCACTGCATCCGTGCTTACTATTACCTGCACGGGAGCATAAAAATCCTGGTAAAAAAATAGTTCAGCGGAATACACCCTGTTAGGACGCAGGCTGTTGCAGGCAAAAACCCTTTCGGCTGCGCCGTTGGCATCCGTTACCAGCGAATCGCACAACACTACGATATTGCCAGCAGCATAGCGCAGGTCTCCGTCAAAAAGGCGAAGGCCCATCTTCTGTCCCGCAGGCAGTGAGGGCACATTGACCGTAAAGAGCAGGGAAGAAAAGACATCGGGCGTAGTGAACACCTGCCAGGAACTTTTGGCATATTGGGCAGCGTTAGAAAGAGATCCGCATACCTCGAAAGGACTTTCCAGCGACTGGCAGTCAACAGGATACAATACAGAAGAAGCAATAGGGCTTGCCAGTCCCAGGTCGGCAGCATCGGGGGCTGCATCGTAGGCAGCACCTGTAGCAGCAGCCTGCAACCGGAGGAATACCGGCCCATTGGCGCTGCTTTTGCCCACCACTTGCACGAGGTAGGTGCCGGGTCCTACGCAGCCGGCTGATACGCTGCCAAAACCAGTTAAAGGAAAAAGTTGGGTGCTGAGATCAACCGGAACGGGAAGGCAGTTGGATGTTTTATATACAGCCAGGCCTACATCTCCCTGGTTAATGGCCGATCCGGGCTGGAGCAATGATAGTGTTATATACCGGGGTGTGGGCAGCGTGAAACGGTACCAGGCCGATTGCTGGTTTTGCCCGGCCGCATTGTTTGCAGGCGCTAAGCTTTCTCCGGGCTGCATGCTTAAGCCAGAAAAGTTTGTGGTGGCGGAACTGATTGTACCGTATCCATAGCCTGCATTGGGCAGGAGAATGGGAAGGGCACCGGAACAATTATCATTCTGTGCATGGGAAGTGGTCCATAACATGGCCAGGAGCATCGCTACCAGGATGCGCATAGAGGCATAGAGGCGGTTGGTGGCCATAGCGGTTAGCATAGTGCTGTAGTCGCAGTGTTAGCAGTATTCATGGGGAAGGGTTAAGGGATGGAGCCTTGCATTCAGGCAATGATTCCAATCAGGGTGGAAAATACTGCTAAAAAAAGAAATTTACTATAGAAAGCGAGGAATATCGGAAATGAAAAAAGAGAGTACAATATAACCCGGTAAAGTAGCAAGGAAAAAGTTTTAAACTTTGACACTCCGCTTGTTGTGAAAGCTATTATGAGAAATTTTTGGCTTGTAAGGATACATCCTTTTGAAGTTGGTAAGATTTCCTAAAGCTCACCAGGTATACACCGCTGAAGATCAATAGGGCAGCCACTGCTTTTTGCCAGGTAAATGATTCATCCAAAAACAACACAGCTATCAATACAGTGAATACAGGTTGAGTATAGATATATGTGCCAGTGATACCAGCACCAATATGTTGTATGCCATAGGCATTGAAATAATACGCGAAGAAAGTTCCGGGGATGGCAATGACCAATATAGCCAGGTAATGCTGCCAGTGCATCACCTGCCAGTCGATCTGCGCCACCTGGTTCCATCCAAAAGGTAACATCATGAAAAATCCAAGCGTGAAGATCCAGCGGATCACATGCAAGGGACTGTAGGTTTCCATCAATGGCTTTACAAGGATAAAATAGATGGCATAGGCAATGGCATTGAGTACAATCAGCAGGTCGCCTAAAAGATAGTCAGAACCCTGCTGTCCTGCTTCCTTTTGCATAATGATCAATACAGAGCCGCCGATGCCTAAGGCCAATCCAAGTGCTTTAAAAAACGTAAAGCGCTCTTTAAGTACCCATAAAGCAAATACGGTCACCAGTAAGGGAGTGACCAGTGTTAACAGGGAGGCATGAATAGTGGAGGTTAGTGTAAGTCCTTTGATAAACAGCATCTGGTTGATGGCCACACCGGCCAGGGCGCACCAGAAGAAACGCATCCAGTCTTTACGTCTTATCCGTGCCGATGAACTGCCTACCATCCACACGCCCCAGAACAACAAAAGGCTGATCCCAACCCTGAACAGGTTGACCGCAAAGGGCCCAACCAACGATGGCGAAACCATCTTCACCAGGCTGTAATTGGCTGCAAAGAATAGATTGGTAAGCAACACTCCTATATGGGCTTTGGTAACAGTTTTCATATTGCTGAAGGGGAACCGGGTTTAGGTGTTTTTTCTATTTGTGTTTTGTGTTGACTCAGTCTACTTAGGAAATCAATTACTACCTCGTTTAATTTGCTGTTTTGTGGTGACTTCACATAAGGAAAGCTGTTGGCCAGGTCCAGTGCGGCAGCTAAGCGAAACCTATGCTGTGGAATGCAAAGCGCCAGGTTATGTTGCATAAGGTGTTCAGCCAGGTATTCCTGTTCCGCCTGTCCCGGCGTGGGCACAAGGATGCTTTTCTTTTGCATGGACACCAGGTCCATAATAGTGCTGTATCCACAACGGCTGATCACAAAGGAAGATGACTGGATATAGTGCTCCAGTTCACGGGCCGTAAGATGATTAAATGCCTGTACAAATGAAGGAACTACCGGGAGATCGACAGTTCCGGGCAGTCCTCTAACCAGCACCACTGGTTTTTTATAAGCTTTTAATTGCGGCAGGATACTTTCTTCCCAAAGAGTTCGTTGGGGCTCAGGGCCGGATAGGATCACCAGCAGTTGTTTTTCTTCTGACTTAACTAAAGCTGTAAATCTCGATAGTGGGCCCATATATTTCACCGGCACCGAGGGGAAAATGGTAGGATGGGAAAGATCTCCCGCCAAAGTAAAATCACTTTCATGGTCAGGCACCCAGCAAGCTCCGAAATGGTTGATCTGTTGGTAATTAAGCTGTTGAATCAAACGATCTATGATAAAACCCATTCCTGTTTTTATCCTTAACTGGTGGGTTATAAATATAGAAGGAACAGAAGAATGGTAAAGCCCATATCGATTGTCTGATATAACCGCATCAATGGAGTGCTCTGAAACTGCCTTACTTAGCCATTCATGTTCTTTTTTGATCGCAGTTAAGATGTGTGGTACCTGTGTTGCAATCTTCAGGGGTAAAAGCCAGCCTTTCTTAGAATATTGAATACCATAGCCTTCAAGTTCCAGGAATTGCAGCTCCGGGAATTCCTGCTGCAAAAGTTCCCTGGTCCTGTCTTTCGCGGCAATGATAACAGTACAATTACGATGGCGTAGTAGCCGTATGATGGGAATAACCCTTGTAGCATGCCCGAGGCCCCAATCCAATGGTGCCACCAGTATCCTGGGTTTCGAAGCTGTTATTCCCCCGCTCATGTTATTTTTTCTACTTTTGATCTAATCCTATACTAAAAGGCGTGTAAAATAGTTTAATTTAGAAACGAATCTACCTCTTATGAAAAGACTTATTTATATGGCATTGTTCTTGACCGCAATTTCCATAGCTGGCTGTAGCAAAAATTATTATTCCGGGAATGGCAGTAAAAGCACTAAAGGATGTGGCTGTCCTGGATCAAAGGGTTTTTAAAAGCTGATTAATGAAAAATTACAACCGCGATTTGCTTTTACTATACAAAACCGAGGTCTATAACGAAGACCTTTTACAGCATGAGGTGGAATGCCTGCACAGGATTCTTGTTGGTGTAGAGTGTAATGATGTGTTTTGTAAAGCACATGAGCTGGTCACAAGGTCAAAGATCACGGATAAGGCTAAATTGATCGTGAAGGCGATCAGCCAGACCACACTGAAGCCTTTTTATTTTCTTGTCAATAAAAACTAAGAATAGATACCTAATTAATAATAAGAAAAGCGGTTCCACTGGGAGCCGCTTTTTTTATTATTGCATTCATTCAGCGCTGTCTAACGTAATTGCTTAAGCGCAGCCCCAAGCTTTTGTAACATTTCGTCTATCTCTTCTTTTTTGCAGGTACCCACACTCAGCCTGTACCAGGGAGATGTTTTGGCTGCTCCAAAAGCATAGAAGGGAACCACGGCTAAACTGGCTTCCTGCAACAGGTAGGAAGTGACATCAGCCTGGGTTTTTAATTCTTCTCCATTTGCAGTTTTCTTACCTACAAGATCTATTTTGATGGTAAGATAAATAGCTGCCTCAGGGGCTACTGCCTCCACGCTATAGCCTTGCTCTTTCAACTGTACAAAACCTTCATAGATGCGGCGTAATCTTTCTTCCAGTTCACTTTTGAAGTGTACCAGGTAAGCATCAATCGCTGGCTTATTAGCTAAAAAGCGTGTCAATGCTTTTTGCTCGGCCATAGGCGCCCATGCACCTACATGGGAAAGAATGGCCTTCATCTTATTGAGTATGGCAGCAGGTCCGAGGCTCCATCCTACACGTACACCTGTAGAAGCAAATGCTTTGCTGATGGCATCTATATAAATGGTGTAGGGACGCATTGCAGGATTCAATGTTACCGGGTCATAATGCTGGATGCCGTTGTAGGTAAGCTGCCAGTACATCTGGTCAAACATCACATAGAGCTTTTTCTCTGTATCAGTCCTCCTGTTATTTTCTTCTACCACCATGGCACAAATACGTTCCAGTTCCTCTTTCCGGAATGTGGTACCGGTAGGGTTTTGAGGGGAGCACAATGCAATGAAAACAGCATCACTGATATGAGGTCTCAGATCATCAGCTGTTGGCATAAAATTGTTCTCTGCCTTTGCTTCCACCACCACATGTTTGCCTTCTACAAAATGAACATAATGGTTATTATTCCACGACGGCACTGCATAGATCACTTTGTCTCCCTTATCACAAATTGCCCGGAATAGAGCATAGATCAATGGTCGTCCGCCCGATGCGATCAGTATTTCATCTGTGTTGTATTCCAGGCCCTGGTAATCTTTGGCAAACCGGCTTACAGCTTCCCTCAATTCCAGGCTTCCTTCGCCGGGAGGATAATTCGTAAATCTTTGGCGGTAGGCTTCCACGATCTCATCTTCCAGTTCTTTAGGAATGGGAAAGATCTGGGGGTTGAAATCACCAACGGTGAAATTGTAAATATGTTCGCCCTTGCGTATGCGGTCACGTATTTCTCCACCCAATTTTACTATTTCAGAACCGATCAGAGTTTCCGAGAGATGAGACAGTTTCATTAGCCTTTCAATTTTCGCAAAAGTAAAGCGATTGCAGTAGATAGGTGCAGATAATAAAAAGGGATAGCATTCCTATAGGAATTATCAAAGTTCCATTTGTACAAACAGGTTCTTTGCTGTCTTCAAATTATAATTACTTGTAAGCTTTGTCGCTAACCCATACAGTAATACCTGACCGTTTCATTTTTTAACCTATTTTCCATCCGTGTTTTACCAGCTGACTAAAATATATGCAAGACTGGCTTTAAAGGTTTACTGCAGGAAGGTGATCATCAACAAACCGGAACTCCTGAAAAGCAGGGGTCCTATATTATTGGCAGCGAACCATCCCAATTCTTTCCTTGACGGAATCATCCTTACAACATTATTTGATCAACCAGTGCATTCGCTGGCGCGGGGGGATGCCTTTAAAAATAAATGGATCAACCGTTTTTTACGTAGCATACAATTATTGCCTGTATACCGTACCAGTGAAGGAACGGAGAACCTGTCTCATAATTATACCACCTTTGCTGCCTGCCAGGAAACGTTCAAGGAAAAAGGTATCGTACTTATTTTTAGTGAAGGCAGGTGTGAAAATGAATGGCATTTGAGGCCTTTGAAAAAAGGGACAGCAAGGCTGGCTACAACTGCCTGGGAAAATAGCATTCCATTGCAGGTGCTGCCAGTTGGCCTGAACTATAGCTCCTTTAAAAGATTTGGCAAAGAGGTGCATATATATTTTGGTGAGCCCATTACCCGGGAGGATATTGATCCTGCTGCTGCCATTGGTAAAAAGTTGGTAGACTTCAATGCGCTGCTTCAAAACCAGTTGCAACAACTGGTTTATGAACTAAATGAAAACGATAAAGAAAAACTATATGATGTTTTCCCGGGCAGGGTAGGTGTTTTCAAATACTTATTGGTGTTACCTGCCATAGCAGGTTGGATACTGCATGCCCCTTTGTTTTACTTATGCAAAGGCTACACGCAATTGTATTTTAAAAAAAGCGGGCATTATGATTCAGTTCTTACTTCTTTATTACTGCTTTTTTATCCTATTTATTTTTTGATTGTAGCGTGTCTGTTTTTCATATGGCAACCTGTCTATGGATGGTTGGCTATTTTGCTTCTCCCTGTTACGGCTTGGGCTCTGGTGCAGCTTAAAGATTACATGGAGTGACGGTTCGTTTGAAGATCTCCTTCAAAAATAAATACATCCGGTATGTAATAAATCATATCCAAAAAGTATAATCAGCTAATAAAGAGTCAGAGTTTGTTACATTTATGCAAACTAACCTGCCATGATATTGATCGTACTTGGAGTCATTGTTTTGATTCTTGCTTTTTCCATCCGTACCGTACCTAATGTTTCAGCTTATTCAAGGACTGGTATTCTCATCGCCCTGCTATTGATTGGCCTGGGAGTGGTGTTTAGCAGTTTTGTGCAGATCGATGCAGGCCAGGTTGGTGTGAAAAAATTATTTGGGAAAGTGCAGCCAACCGTATTGAATAGTGGATTAAACATGGTCAATCCATTATATGAAATTGAAAAAATGGATATCCGTACGCAGAATTATACCATGAGCGGTATCAATGATGAAGGACATAAATCAGGTGACGATGCTATTAAGGTGTTGACAGCAGATGGATTGGAGGTAACCATTGACCTTACTGTTTTGTACAGGGTTGTTCCTACGGATGCACCTAAACTGGTACGTGAAACCGGGGTGGATTATGAAGATAAAATTGTACGCCCCATTGCACGTACCCGCATCAGGGATAACGCTGTTTATTATGAAGCCATAGCCTTATTCTCTACCAAAAGGGATGAATTTCAAAATCGCATCTTCAAGCAGATA
This sequence comes from Flavisolibacter ginsengiterrae DSM 18136, assembly GCF_059568575.1. Classification (NCBI taxonomy): domain Bacteria; kingdom Pseudomonadati; phylum Bacteroidota; class Chitinophagia; order Chitinophagales; family Chitinophagaceae; genus Flavisolibacter; species Flavisolibacter ginsengiterrae. Next base: position 70,538 of record NZ_JCANTR010000010.1, on the reverse strand, counting down.
GAAAATGATTTCAAGTTGAGGGGCTTGTTACTGGAAAATTTACTTGTTCGGAACATTACACTACCTACAGCCGTGAAAGGCACCATAGAACAAAAGATACAGGCAGAACAGGAGGCCCAGAAAATGCAGTTTGTATTACAAAAGGAAAGGCAGGAGGCTGACAGGAAAAGGGTGGAGGCACAGGGTATAGCTGATTACCAGCGCATCATCAGTGAAAGCCTTACTGATAAGCAGTTGCAATACGAACAAATAAAAGCGACTATGGAACTGGCCAAATCACAAAACGCCAAGATCATCATGATGGGTGGGAAAACCGCACCTGTAATACTGGATGCAAAACAATAAATTCATTTTAATTATTACATTTTATTTGGTAGATTTATTATTCCTCTGAATAAATCTACACTTGCATCTGTTTCCCCGTGAACATTCGAAAAATCTGATAATACTTATTCGACAAGACCTATTCGTTTATTGCTGTACACCTGTAATTACTACATTTTTCCTGTCCGTTTATTTTAACTCCCGTTGTGGTTACCCACAGGTGCAGCATTAAAACTTACCATATTGCCCGGTAGCCGGGAATACTCTCACATAAGCAGAACAAAAAAAGAGCCGTTAAGGCTCTTTTTTATATTGATATGATCTTGTTCAGTAATTACCCAACAGCAACACGTTTGAACTCAGTAACTTTTACATCTGGTCCAACACTCTTCAAATAATCACCTACTGATTTAGAATTATCTTTTACAAATGCCTGGGCGGTCAATGTACTTTCTTTAAAGAATGCATTGAGCTTGCCTTCAGCGATCTTAGAGATCATTTCATCAGGCTTTCCGGCCATTTTAGGATCCTGTTTCATTTGTTCAACAACAATGCTTCTTTCACGCTCAACCACATCGGCAGGAACTGAATCAGCATCAACAGCAACAGGGTTCATAGCAGCGATCTGCATAGCTATATCCTTTCCGGCTTCACCTACTTCCTTATTGAAGCCAACCAATACACCCATGCGGTAAGCGCCGTGGATATAAGATGCTACATAAGGAGCTTCTACTCTTTCAAATCGGGCGATGCCGATCTTTTCACCAATAGAAGCCAGTTTATCGTTGATAAGGTCTGAAACCTTTGAACCATTAACGGTCACTTCATTCAATTCTTCAGCGCTTTTTACATTGTTGGCAACAGCAGCATCAGCAATGCTCTGAGCAAATGCAACGAAATCAGCGTTCTTGGAAACGAAATCCGTTTCGCAGGAGATGGTAACAATGAAACCAGTTTTGTTATCAGCAGTAGTCCTGGCAATAACAACACCTTCTTTTGCTTCACGGTCACTGCGTTTGGCGGCAACCTTCTGACCTTGCTTACGCAACCAGTCGATAGCTGCTTCGAAGTCACCATTAGTTTCTGTTAATGCTTTGCGGCAATCCATCATGCCTGCACCAGTAGCCTGGCGAAGCTTGTTTATATCCTGGGCTGTAATTGTTACAGTAGACATAGAAAATCAATTTGAAATTGGGAAATGAGCAAAGTGCCAATATTCGTTATACCGGCACTTTGCCTTTGTTCATTTATATCCTTGAGTTAAAGGGGGTAGGTTTACCCATCATCAACTACTTTAAAGAACTATTATCTTCTTCCACCACCTGGTCCGCGGCTACCGCCACCAGGGCCACCTGGAGTACGACGGCGTTGACCACCACCAGCTCCTCCGGCTCCACCGCCAGGACCACGGCCACCAGCACCAGGACCACGTCCGGCACCAGCACCTTGTCCGCCACGGCTGCCACGTCCACGACCGCCTTCAGCTTGCGCTTCAGCTTCTAAACGTGCTGCTCTTTTTTCATTTTCAGCATCTGTTGCTGAATCATCACCTTCATCATCTTTAGCGGCCTGGCGCTCGGCAAGACCTTCTGCAATAGCTGCAGTGATGTAGTTGGTAATGATAGCTATAGATTTTGTTGCATCATCATTGGCAGGGATAGAGAAATCTACCTTGTTCGGATCGCAGTTGGTATCCACCACACCAAATGTAGTGATGCCAAGGCGTTTTGCTTCAGCCAGGGCGATGTGCTCATGGCCAATATCAACAATGAATAGAGCTGCTGGTACGCGACCCAATTGGGCGATACCACCTAAAACTTTCTCCATTTTGTCCTTATCGCGGCTTAATGTTAAACGCTCTTTCTTAGTGATAGAGTCAAATGAACCATCACCCAGCATTTTTTCGATGCTTTGCATCTTCTTCACGCTCTTACGAACGGTGTTGAAGTTGGTAAGCATACCACCCAGCCAACGCTCGGTAACATATGGCATGTTCACACGCTGAGCGCATTCTGTAACGATATCCTTTGCCTGCTTTTTGGTACCAACGAAAAGAACCTTCTTTCCGCTGCGGGCAATTTGCTTCAGGGCAGCAGCAGTTTCCTGCAGGCCTTCCACTGTTTTATTAAGATCAATGATATGAATACCTTTCTTCTCAGCGAAGATGTAAGGCAACATCTTAGGATTCCACTTCTTCTTCAGGTGACCGAAATGTACACCTGCTTCAAGGAGTTGTTGCTGTAACGAAGTGTTTTGTTCCATTTTATTTGAATAAGAATTTGAATAATAAGATTAACGTTTAGAGAACTGGTAGCTTCTACGGGCTTTCTTCTTACCGAACTTCTTACGTTCAACAGAACGTGGGTCACGTTTCAGCAAGCCGGCTGCCTTTAATGCAGGGCGAAACTCAGGGTTCAATTCTACCAGCACACGGGCGATACCCAGCATGGCAGCTTCCGCCTGTCCTTTCACACCACCACCTGCAGCATTGATCTTAATATCAAATTTGTCTGCAGCTTCAACAGTCTGAAGAGGCCTGATAACCTGGTTTTGCAGGTATACCAGTTTAAAATATTGTTTAAAATCCTTATCGTTTACAGTGATAGTACCCGTGCCACGAGAGACGAATACTCTGGTAACAGCTTCTTTACGGCGACCAACACTATTTTTTTGCTTTTCCATTTATTAGTAATTAGGAATTAGTAATTGGGAGTTAGAACTTCAGTTCTTTAGGTTGTTGTGCAGTGTGAGGATGTTGATCTCCGGCATACACAAATAATTTCTTATACATCTGGCGACCTAAGCGGTTCTTAGGTAACATGCCTTTTACAGCTCTTTCGATGATCACTTCAGGCCTGCGCTTTAAAAGATCCTTGGCGATCTCTTCTCTACGGCCACCTGGGTAACCTGTATAGCGGTCATACACCTTTTCGTCCATCTTGTTTCCTGTAAGTTTCACTTTGTCAACATTGGTAACGATAATAAAATCGCCACAGTCAACGTGAGGGGTGTAATATGCCTTGTTCTTGCCACGTAATATTGCAGCAATACGAGAGCACATACGCCCCACGGTTTGATTGGTACCGTCCACAACATACCAGTTACGTTGTACGGTAGCCGCATTCGCATGTTTGGTTGTAAAATGTAATTTGCTCATGATTTGTTTTTTGTGCCGGGCCATCCCCCGGGCGCTTTTAAAAATTGAGGCGCAAAAGTAGCACTGAAAGCTGATACCATCCAAGGAATTCAGCGTGTATTTTTAAAGACACCTTTGTAACTCATTGATAAACAATAAATATTTTGACTCGTTTTGAAAGTCATTAACAATTTGCACCTTAAAATCCATCATTTAGCCCTATAAAATCTTAATACCGGCCCTGCTTTTTCCAGCTTCAGGTAGCTGAGCGGGAATGTTTCGGGGCAGAAATCGTAACTTTTCTATTAAATCTCACAGGTTATGAAAAGGATCATGCTTCTTATCAGCCTGTTATGCTTTTCTGCTCTTTTACAGGCTCAGAAAGACTATAATGTGGTATTTGATCTCACCAGCCGCGATTCTGTAGATCATAAAAATATCATCAGGTGGCTTAACGAAATCACCACTTCTGAACCCAATGCCAACCTGGAAGTGGTGCTGTATGGAAAGTCACTGGACATGGTCACCAAGGATAAGTCCGTGGTTTCCAATGCTGTACAGCAATTAGCCGCTAAGCCTAATGTGGCTTTTAAGGTTTGTGCCATCGCCATGAAGAACAATAATGTAGATAAAAGCCAGTTGATACAGGGCGTACAGGTGGTGCCTGATGGCATCTACGAGATCATTGGTAAACAGAAGCAGGGTTGGGGTTATATAAAGGCCAGTCATTAAAATGCCAGGATCTTTAATGGTACAAAAACCCTCCTGATAAAACATCGAAGGGTCTGGTATCTCCTTTGCAACTAATAAATGGAATGAAGTTGTTCAAGAGATACTTTTTTTTAGCTTTCCTGATCCTGCCCTTTCATGGAAATGCTTACTCTGTGCTTACCCATGAGGCCATTGTTGATGCATTATGGGATAAGACCATTACTCCACTTTTAAAAGAAAAATATCCACATGCTACCCCAAAACAACTTTTAGACGCAAAAGCCTATGCCTATGGAGGAGCTGTAGCACCAGATATGGGTTACTATCCTTTTGGCAGCAGTTTGTTTACCAACCTGGTGCATTATGTAAGAAGCGGAGATTTTGTCCAGGCATTGCTTGATGAACAAAAAAGCCTGAATGACTATGCCTTTGCCCTGGGCGTGCTTTGCCATTATACGGCGGATACCTATGGACATCCGCTGGGTACCAACCGCACCGTACCTATCGTGTATCCTAAGGTGGGTCAAAAATTCGGCAATGTTGTGACCTATGCAGAAGATAAAACTTCTCATTTAAGGATGGAGTTTGGCTTTGATGTATTGCAAACAGCCCGTGGAAGTTATGCCACCAAGCAATACCATGATTTTATTGGCTTTGCGCTCGCTGATACTTTGATGGAGAATGCTTTTTTTAAGACCTATGGATTGGATATGAAGAACCTGTTTACGAGCTTCAGTCTTGCATCCAATACATTCAGGTGGGCAGTGAAAAATCTCTTTCCCGGTATTACCAAAGCTGCCTGGAATATGAAAAAGAATGAGATCCGTAAAACCCAGCCCAAGGCCCGTAGCCGGGATTTTATTTACAAAATGAAGAGCAGGGATTTTAACAAGGAGTTCGGAGAGAAAAGGCAAAAACCCGGTTTCTTCTCCTCTGTACTGTCATTTGTTATGAAGATTCTTCCCAAGGTTGGCCCATTAAAAGCCCTGAAATTTAAAACCCCGGGACCTGAAGCTGAAAAGCTATTTATCCTAAGCTTTGATTCCGTGGTTTATCACTACCAGCAAAATGTGGCCTCTGGTGATCCGGATCATATTCATTGGGCCAATAAGGATTTTGATACCGGTAAAAAAACAGTTGCCGGTGAATATCCATTATGTGATCAAGCCTACATGGAACTGGTAATGAAATTAAAGGATCATGATTTCAGGAATATCTCTTCTTCTCTCAGAAAGAATATTCTTCAATTCTATGAAAATGACAGCGAAATCAATAAAATGGACCCTGCCAAAAGAGATGACCTGTTAAATGCTCTGAAAGCACTCAAAAACCTTACAGCTTACCGTTAATCATTGTGCATAATTATGTGTCCAAAGAGTGCGAAACCAAATTTGGAAACAGCTGTGTTCAAATAGTAATTTAGATACAGAATCGAGAACGGCAGATTTCCTTCAAAAAGATTCCTGTCATGATCAGTTCGAAAGCATCGGGTTAGTAAGTAGTATATACTTCGGTATATATAATATGCCAACTTGGTGCTTTTCTTTTTTTTACACCCTGCCATTCCTTACTTCCAGATACTAAAACTGAGCTTGAATTTTTTCTTCTGAATCAATATTCTCCAGTCAATAAATAATATAACAAACAGGAAGGCAATTCCCCCGATACTACCGATTAAAGCCTTTGTGGAATAAAAACCTTTTAGAATGTTATCAATATTTACTGCTGCATACTTGCCCGCAAAGACCATAATGGAATCGCTGATAAATTTACCGGCCAGGAATGCGGGGATGATCCGGATGGGATGGATTTTTGCCAGGCCTGCCACCGTAAACAAGGGTGAAGAAGGCACAGGAATTAAAGTATAAAAAAGAACAAAGGCCTGTGTTCTCCATTTATTTCCAGATAGCTTACCTCCTAGATATTGAAGATCCATTTCTTTCTGGGCATTTAAAACCTTCGAACTCAGGTAAGGAATATATAGCGCAAACAGGTACCGGCCAATGGCAGATCCAATAACTCCCAAAACCAACACCAGCCATATATTCAGATCATACTTTAAATAAAAAAAGACCATTACTGTCCACGCCGGGGGGCCTATGAAAGGTATCAGGTCTACCAGCAGGGAAAAGAGAAAAACAAAAAAATACACAAGCATTATTATATGGTATAGACAGTTTAAGGTAGTACTACTCAACACAAAAAGTTATGATCCTGGTATAAAAAACCATGCTTTTGATCATGCCCCAAATAAGCTGCGGACTACCCTGTACAAACATTCAGTACATTTATTACCATGAATGATTCAGCCATTTTCGAAGCCTGCCGGAAAGGAGACCTGCAAGAAGTTCAGAGATTATATGATGCAGATAAAAATGTAGTGCATGCCCAGGATTTTAAAGGTTACACCCCGCTGATCCTGGCGGTTTATAATCAAAACAAGGATGTTGTGGAATTTCTTTTGGAAAATGGTGCTGATCCAAATGCCATGGATGCTGCGGGAAACACTGCCCTCATGGGGGTGGCTTTCAAGGGCTATACAGAACTTGCGGAAATACTGATACAATCCGGAGCTGACGTGAACATTCGTAACGGTAATGGAGCTCCGGCTTTGACCTTTGCTGCCACCTTTGGTCATACTGGTATTGCATCTTTATTACTGGCAAATGGTGCTGATATCAACCTGCCGGATAGCCGGGGTAAAACACCGTATGATCATGCCCGTATACAGGAAAATGAAGAAATGATGGAACTCATAGATCAATATGCCAACAGGCATTAATTGCCTCCCTTCACTGTCTTTTTAGTCCTCCTGCACTATTTTAACAAATTGCGGCAAAACTTATGCATGGTTTGGTAGTCTCTGATAAAGCCAAATTTTACAGGACATTTAAAACTTAACTATGAAAAAGTTATTTATTCCGTTTTTGTTCGCTTTTCTGCTACCCGTTTCTTTTTCGTGCAGCAGCACGCGCTTTGGAGGTTATAACCTTACGGAAGCAGATGCTGCAGCCGCTATTCGTCAAATGCTTTCTTTAGGTGCCAATCAAAGTAATCTTTCAGGGGCCTTTAGTAAAGAAGCAGTTATGGCTACTTTATTTCCAGAGTCCATGCGCAAAACCCTGAATACATTAAATCAATTAGGTTTAACGGGTGAAATTGACCGGTTCACTACCACCCTCGGTACAGCCGCTGAAAAAACAGCCACAGCTTCTGTCCCTATTTTTATTGGTGGAATCAATAACATGAAGTTCACAGACGCCATGAGGATCATTAAAAATGGTGGAACATCAGCAACAGATTACTTACGGTCTTCGGTAGGTGATAGCTTAAGAAGAGCCATAACGCCAGCTATGAAAACTGCATTGAATGAATATAAGCTCAATGAACAGTGGGAAAAGATCATTAAACCTGCCCAGGTACTGGTAGGCAACAAGCTAAATCTTGACCTGGCCAACCTTATGGCTGGAATGGTAAGTGAAAAAATGTTCCAGCAACTGGAATTAAAAGAAAAAGAAGTGAGAAGTACAGCTTCTGCCAGGACAACCACTTTATTGCAAAAGGTCTTTTCCAGGAACTGGCAATAAGATGAAATACATTGATTATTAACAAGTTAATATATTATCTCTTTTATCAAAACAAAACTTTGCCAATGTTTAAAAGGACAATTATCCTATTAACATTTGCTCATCATGAATGGCACGGTGTTGGCAAAAAGAGTAGCATATGAATAAACATTTACCATCAAAAATGACAATTATGAAAAAAATATTATTTGCAATCTTAGCCTTATCCATAACGTCCACCCTTTTGGTAGCTTGTAACAGCAACCCAAAGGTGAACAATGAAGATGTAGCTCGTAAAGTGGCGGACTCTTTAAGATTTGCTGCTGATACAGCAGGTTTGTCACAGTTCCAGGCATGGAAAGCTCAAAATGAGTTACCTAATGTGCAACAGGAAGGACAGGCCCAACAATATGCTGCTGTACCTGCCGCTGCATCAACAAGAACATCAAGATCAACTTCAAGGAGTCGTTCCTATAGTGGTGGTTCTATGAGTTCTTCTTCATCCAATACCGCAAGGGCTAAAAAAGGATGGAGTAAGGCTGCTAAAGGTGCCGTTATTGGTGGCGTTGCCGGGGGTGCTGCTGGTGCAATTATCAACAAGCGTAACCGTGTAGTAGGTGGTGTAGTTGGCGGTATTTTAGGTGCAGGTGTTGGTTATGGTATCGGTCGTGGTATGGATAAAAAAGACGGTCGTTATTAGGCAAAACATATAATCGTAAAAAGCGGCTTGCACAAGCCGCTTTTTTTATGGCTTTTAGTGATTGAAATATATTGCTGACATGATCAGAACAAATAATAATTGCATGAAGATGTGGAAAAGCAATACAATTTGGGTATAGTTTTTCCATACGATATGTGCTATAGGGTTATCATTATTCTTCATGCTTTTTTTTGTAAACTATTTTTGCGGGAACATAAAATCAAACTAACTTAGAATGCACTAAGTTTTAAACGCATCCCTTCTAAACTTCTCAGTCCGTCTCTTTTCCGGGTCATTTCATTAACATTTAACCATAAAAGCTACGCTCATGAGAAAGTTTCTAACAGGCTTATTAGCCCTTCCATTCATTGCATTCGCCCAGGAAAAATCAGTCGTTTCTGTCAACCGGGTATTTCCAAAACAGGATAAAGTTCAATTGTTCGAAAAAGCATTAGGAGCACATGCCCAAAAATACCATAAGGGTGATTTTGCCTGGCGTGTCTATTCCATTGAATCAGGCCCCGATGCGGGAGGCTATCATATCACCGAAGGACCCAGTTCCTGGGATGCTATTGACAAAAGAGGGGACCTGGGTGCAGAACACACTGCCGACTGGGATAGGAATATTGCGCCCCTGTTAACAGAGCGGGGTTCTATCAGTTATTCTGTTTACCGTCCTGAGCTCAGCTCTGTGGAACTGACAGCATACAGTGATAAGATTGCTATTACGCATGTATATCCAAAACCAGGCTACTCCGGGGACCTGGAAGAAACCATTAAGAAACTTAAAAAAGTATGGGATGCCAGTGGACAAACTATTGCAGTGTACGAGAGCAGTTCTTCGGGTGAACCACAAATGGCATTGGTGACAAGGTATAAGCAGGGTTTGAAAGAAAGAGAGCGCAATTTCAGGGCTCCAATGAAAGACCGCTACGAGACCAGCAATGGTGCCGGGTCATGGGAAACCTACACCCAGTTTTTACGTAATTCAATCGATCATTCCTGGTCAGAATTATTGTTCCTAAAACCAGCCCTGAGTTCTAAATAATGCCACTTCGGCTTGCATATATTTTTAAGGTGATTGACATCAAAAGTGTCAATCACTTTTTTTATTGCGAATATTTAATTCGATTTATTGATTGGATGAAGAATCAGGAGTTGGATTGGCAGGTTGTTCCTGGTTCTTTTTCTTTTTTTTGAAAAGACCCTTTAGCACTTGTCCAAATGTTTTCTTTTTTTCTTCAGGAGCCTGCACCACTGTATCTTTTTTTGCCTGTTCCGCAGGATTGGGTTCGGGTTCTGCCAGCACTGGTGGCGACACTTCTGTAATTGCCACCGTATTGGTTACAGTATCTTTTACAGGCATTTTCTTAGCAGTGTCTTTAGGCTTAAGTGGTTTCGTCGTAATAGCTACAGCGTGTTTGGCTGTAGCTAACAGGCTATCCTGAGCCATAGTGGTTGAATCAATTGGAGGCAGCGCTGTTACCTGTGGTTTCATAACAGGTTTTACCGGGAATGACTTGGCTGCATGCGTATCCGCATTGACCGACCTTGTAACAATGGAATTACCTGTATGTTTTTTACCTAAAATAAATCGCTGTCCGCCAAAAAAACCTGCTGCCACTACCAGGGTGACCATAGCTGCTGAAAGCCATTCAAAGGCATGTGTTTCTTTCTTCCTGTGATCTATGAATTCGATCTCATCTTCCTTAAGTGCTGGTATGCTGTAATTTCCTGAAGGTTTTTGCTGGCGGGTTTGACTGCTGTAATATTTTGGTGTGAACGATAATATCTTTTGCCTGATCTCCTCAGCCCTTAATTCTATATCATCATTATTTGAGCTTCCGGTTATCTGGTAATGCACGGATGGCAGGGTATACGGAGCGCCACCAAAAAAAGGTCTTAGTTCAGGGATCTCAGATGGATAGGACCATGCCTGGCTCCATCCTTCCACCCAAATGAGGTCTGTTGGCCGTAAATGTTGTTGCAATAATTCTTCAACTGTGAAGGGACCTCTTTCGTGGTTATTGCGAAGCAACAGGTATACTTTTTTCATAACTCACCTATTTGTCGTTCACAGGAAGATCTCAGAATAGATCATAGGTAGTGGAAAAGGAGAAAACCGGAGGTTTATACATAAAAAACAAAGCTAATAGCATGCCTGATATAGATTTTACTGTAAAAGTTTTGAAATAAATTATGACATTATTCTTCAGTTCATCCACATTAATTCTCAAATCGTTTCATTACTGCCCGCATCTTCCGAATATTTATACCATTTTTAGATTATAACACAGGCTTAAGATGAAGTATAGCATTGAAACGAACAGGTTGTACCTCCATCCATTAACGTATGAACAATTGAAATCGTATTTGAAAAATGATGGATCCCTGGAGAAGGAATTAGAGATTGAATGGCATCAAAGAGAAATTCACCCTGAGTTAAGGGATGCCTTGCAGAATACTCTTTTACCAAGCATGGAAGGGAATGAAAATTACCATTTTTTCACGCTCTGGACCATGATCAGCAAAGAGTACAACTGCATGATTGGAGATCTTTGCTTTAAAGGAGAGCCATGTGAAAATGGCAGTGTTGAAATAGGCTATGGGATCTACCCGGTATTCGAAAGAAAAGGTTACATCACCGAGGCTGTGGAAGTGCTTTGCCTATGGGCCTTGAATCAGAAATATGTCCGGTCAGTGAGAGCAGAAACGGCTGTTGAAAATATAGCTTCCCAGCGTGTGCTGCAAAAGAATGGCTTCGTCTTCAAGGGCACTGAGAATGGTTTCATGAAGTGGCAGTTGCATTCAGATTTCAGGCAAATGGCGAAAAAACACCTCTCTGAATCGAACCAGGGATTTGCCGGCATCAGCGCCCCTAAGCGTTTTTAACCGATTGCTGTTGGGGCAAAATAATGGTAAAAACTGACCCTTCATTGAGTTGGCCATCTGCTTCAATAGTGCCACTGTGACGCTGCACTATTTTTTTACAAAGAGAAAGGCCCAAGCCTGTTCCTTCATACTTATCCCGGGCATTTAAACGCGTAAAGGTTTTGAAGATCTTTTCTGAATACTCAGGTTCAAACCCAATACCATTGTCTGCAACAGTAATACGTTTATATGGAATTCCTGGTTTTAGAAGAGAGTTGGCCATCCCTTGTGCCAGCTCATAATCATTGCACGAAATGCGTATCCGCGGCTGCACACCGGCAAGGGAAAACTTCAATGAGTTATTGATGAGATTATAGAACAGCTGGTATAACAATATGGGTGAACCTTCTATTTCGGGAAGTGCCGCATATTCAATGATAGCCTGCTTTTGTTGAATCAGTATTTCCAGGTCACTTTGGATATTTTCCAACAGTTCATTTAAGTCAACTTTTTCGATTACCTGCTCTGTAGCGTTTAACATGGAATAACCCAAAACACCATCTATCATGCTGTTCATACGGGTAGCGGCTGATTCCATTTTGTCCAGGTAAGACTTTGCTTTAGCTGGTAAAATGTCGCCGTATTCATCAACAAGACGGCTGCCGTAAGTTTTGATCTTGCGCAGGGGTTCTTTAAGATCATGGCTGGCCACGTGGGCAAACTGCTGCAGGTCTTCATTGGATCGCCTTAATTCTTCTGCCTTGTCCTGCAAGGTCTTGTTTAGTTTTTCCAGTTCAATGGTTCGTTCCTGTACCTGCTGCTCCAGTACCACTGAAATATCTTTAAAATGCTGGATATCCGTAGATGCCCCGATCCATTTCAGGACCTTGCCCTCATCATTCTTCAGGGGTTGGATATTGCAGAAAAACCAACGGTAGTTCCCGGTGATCTTATTTTTTAGCCTGTATTCGGCATAAAAGGACTTTCCATCCCTTAATGCTTTTTGCCATTTTTCCGACATCACCTGCACATCCCCCGGGTGCATCATTTCTATGCGGTTCTCTAAAGCTTCGCTAACGGATTGCCCTGTGATCTTATACCATTGTTCATTTAGATACTCCATGTGACCCTCAGCCGAACTCACCCAAACGATCTGCGGAATGGTGTTGGTCAATACCCTGAATCGGGTTTCGCTTTCTTTCAATAATTGCGCTGCCTTGCGTTGGGCTGTTACATCCTTGTTCACAGCTACTGCACCAATATGTACACCCCTGGCATCCATCATGCGTGCCACTGAAACCATGATGGTCAATACATGACCATCCTTGTGTTTCTGATGCACCTCACCATCCCAATGTCCTGCCGTATTGAATTCATACTCCCAGGCAATCCTGTCAGTTTCAATTATAAATTCAGTCTGAAGGATTTCTTCTGCATTTTTCCCAATGATCTCTTCCCTTTTCCAGCCATAGAGTTCTTCAGCACCTTTATTCCAGTTAGTGATCATGTGGTGCAGGTCAGTGCCTATAACGGCATCTGCAATATTCTGTGTAAGAGTGGCCAGGTATTGCAGTTTCTCTTCAGCGGCCTTTTGGCCGGTGATATCCTGCATGATACCGATCACGCGTTGCGGTTTGTTATCTTTATCGCAGATCACCTTGCCTATAGATCGTATCCAGAATAATTCTTCCTGTCCTTTTTTATAAACCCTGTAAGCTACCTGGAAAACATTTTCTTTACCCTTTGCCAATGCATCTTCCATGGCATTGATCACCAGCTGAACATCCTCAGGATGTATGGTCTGCCGGTGAATTTCGAAAGGTTTATCAAATTCAGGTCCGATGCCCCTTATCTTTTTGGCTACATCAGAAAGAAAAAAAGTCTTGTTGGAAGGGTCATACTCCCAGGTTCCCATTTCCGTAGATTCCAGTGCCGTACGCCAGCGTTCTTCAGCTTCCTTTATTTTTTCCTCTACCAGTTTTTGTTCATGGATATCGGTAGCGGTTCCAAGCCACCGCAATATGTTTCCATGCTGATCTTTTTGAGGGAATGCTCGACTCAGGTACCAGCAATACCTGCCATCCTTCATCTTTACCCTATGCTCTTTTTCATAAATACCCCCTGTTCTTATGGCTTCATTCCAGGCATGTTCCGTAGGTGCTTTATCATCTGGATGTAATAATCCTTCCCAACTCCATTTGCCTGATTCATCCTTGTAGGCGCCTGAAAATTCAGACACACGGTTATTATAATAGATTACTTCACCATTAGGCTTTGCGATCCACACCAATTGCGGCATGGCATCTGCCAAAAGGCTTATTTGATCCATTGGATCAATGAAATCTTTCTTTTTATCAATATAAGGATCCGAAACAGGCATGGTAGAATTCATAAATTCATTCACCGGGATTGATACATGGGCATCCTTCGGTTCATTTTTACGAATCTAAAATAGATAATGTTCCGCCAGTAGATTTTTCGTTAAAGTTTATAAAACTCACGATAAAATAACAGGCAAAGGCATTCTTGTCCTACATAGGAATGAATATCCAATTCATGCTGCGGTTTGCTCAAATCATGCAATGGCTATTTGCCTGCCCGCATGGAGTCAACCAATTTTACCTCAGAAAAATATATAACCATGCAACCAACAACCAAAAAAAATATTATGCAAGGCTTCAAGGCAACTGCAGCCGTCTTTTTACTCATTGCCGGTTCATTTGTATTCATGTCTTTTAAAATGTATAAGACCTATACCGATGTATGGCAACAATTGGGGATCAGTAAAGAAAAAGGGATCCGGAATATTGAGGAAAGTTTTTTGAATGGATACTTCCATTACTATGGTGCTGAAAAGGCAAAAAACATTGTGACCGGCGACAGGGCTGCCATTGCCAAAGACCTGCTGGTGTATGTAAAGCAACAGGTAAACAGCGATGCTTTCAAAAAGCAATATGAACAACAGCGTAAAAATGCAAAGCCTGTTCAGCATGAACAAAAGGTAAAAACAAAGGAAGAGATCAGGAAAGAGAAGATAGAAGAAATGGAAAAGTCTATTAAGGAAACGGAGACGAACATGAAGACCATGAAACCTGATATGGTCAAGGCATTGCAGCCTATGTTGGATCTGTTGAAAAATAACCTGAAGGATTACAAAGATCCCAACAGCAAGATGATTGACCTTTTTTACCAGAGTGAGGTAATGAACAGGGAGAATAATGAGCGCTCCTATGATGAAAGTATGAAGCAATGGGAAGAGCAATACCCGGCCGATTACAGGCAATTGATAAAGTATCGGCTCCAAAAATTTATTGACCTTGCCAGCACAGTGGATTTTTCCGCAGAATTAAAACTGGTGAATGGGAAAAAGAAGTTTGTGAATCCTGCTTATGAAGCAAAGGCTTATGATTGGAAACAGGTATTCCGTGCAGGAAAAGAAGTGATTGAACCCGCTATGGTTTTTGCACAACAATGGATCAAAGAAATCAATTAAGATAAAGGCTCATCCAAAACCAACAACCACGATAAACTGGCGGCTACACAAGCCGCCTTTTTATTATTTGAAATGCCATTGGCAGTATCTTATGTCCAGTCCCATACCACAACTGCCCATTCATCCAGGTGGTCACGGTGATGGTGAATGGTCTTAAATCCAACCTTTTCGTGTGCCTTTATTGATCGAACGTTTCGTGTAGATATTTCCGTTAGGATGAAGTCGTACTCGCCGCTATACGCTTCTTTATGCTTCTCATAAAGCATCGGCACTATTCCCCTGCCCCGGTATTCTTTTGCTATGCATATTTGACCCATACAGTAAAAGCGAAACGAAAAAATTGGTCTGCCCTTATATAGTAATTCTTCAAAGCCTTTAAACATCAGGTCAAGCTCCGGGTGAAAGCTCCTGGCTTCCGGCAGGGTAGTAAGTGCATAACCTGCTATTTGATCATTTTCGGTGACAATGACGCTTTTGGCGAGTTCGTGCAATTGTTGTAAAAGTTCCAGTGAATAGGACCAGGAAAGAAACCCCTGGTCCCTTTGCTCAGGTTCACTTAAGTGAGTTCTTAAATTCATTTGATTCAACTCGTGAATTTGTTGCAACTGCTCCCTGGTAGTAACTAAACTTGCCTTCAACATACGAATGGCAATATAGTTTTTTACCAGCTTAGTTAGCTCTACGGCAGAGGTTTGTGGATTACTTAAATAGGTAACTTTGACTAGTTCAGATTACTGTAACACTGCTGGTCGGGATCCAAATAAAGAGAAAATGGACTTTATACTGCTGCAAAGTTTTACCAATTACATTGAGGCTCATATCATCATGGGCAAGCTCGAGGAGGAAGGTATTGTTTGCTGGCTCAAGGATGAGAATACAGTAACCATTAATCCCATCTGGACAGGTGCCGTAGGTGGCATCAAACTTATGGTGGCCAAAGATCAGATTGAAAGGGCCCTGCAACTGATGCAGCAGTATACGGACGAAAGAAAAAATGCTGTTGCCTGTCCCAATTGCGGCAGCCATGAGATCGAATTTGTCAGCAGTCCCCGTAAACCTATGAACTGGTTCAGCGCTCTTGCAGGCTTTTTCTTCGGCGATTATGCCGTTGCTTCTGATAAAACCTGGCATTGCTTTTCCTGCCACACTGAATTTGACCAGCCGGTGGAAATGGAACCTAAATAAGGAGACAGTTCTATTCCGATGTAGTTACTATAAATAACAAATAACCCCTTTCATTTTATTACACCGCAGGTTTGATCATAAATTTTCATTGTGTGACCTAGGTCACTATCCGGCCAGTTGATCTTTTAGAACTTTACATCTCTTTAAATCATCAGCAAAATGAAACGGGTAATATGAAACTTTCCAATTACCTGAACCATCTACTATGGTTTAATACAATGAGTAATTAAAAATTTTAAGTATGCTGACCTTTATGAATAAAGCAGGAAGATCCCAGCCCGGCCTCCAGGAAGTATTAAAGCAGGGAGCCATAATTATTGATGTCCGTTCGCCATTGGAATATGCGGCGGGGCATATAAAGGGTTCTAAAAATATTCCTCTTGATACACTGAAAGAGCACCTGGAGGATGTCAGGAATTATAATAAACCTGTTATAACCGTTTGCCAGAGTGGAATGAGAAGTGGTACAGCTAAATCTTTTTTGGAGAACCATGGCATCGTGGCTTTAAATGGTGGTTCCTGGTTAAGCTTAAATAAGATTGTTTAACGGCATGAGAACCAATTTGCCGCTTTTTATAATTGGTGGTAATAAAACTGATGTAACAGGATAAGTAAGAGACAACATGGCTCATGTCCATTTGTTGCAACAACTCCCATCCAGGCATCAGCACTTGTTTTTTTAACTTAGTAAAACTATTAGGGATAGTTTTATTAAATACATCAGAGTACATTATGAACATTTTTAGTCAGCCCTGGCCATGGTATGTGGCAGGACCCTTAATTGGATTGACAGTGCCTGCCCTGCTTTTGCTGGGTAACAAGGCCTTTGGTATATCTTCTTCCCTGCGGCATATTTGTGCCGCCTGTTTACCGGCCAGCATTCCTTTCTTCTCCTATGATTGGAAAAAAGAGATCTGGAACCTTTTCTTTGTGGCCGGCATATTTGGGGGCGCTGCCATAGCCTGGTTTATCTTCCATCATCAACCCGGTGCTGTTGATCCCCGTTTGGCAGCTGACCTGCAACAATATGGCATCAACAGCCATTCCACATTTCTTCCAAAGGAAGTGTTTAGCTGGAAAGAATTACTTACAGCCAGGGGTGCCATCATGACCATTGGCGGAGGATTCCTGGTAGGTTTTGGCACCCGCTATGCCGGTGGATGTACCTCCGGGCATTCCATCATGGGACTTTCCAATTTACAATGGCCATCACTGGTGGCTACCATTTTCTTTATGGTTGGTGGATTTATTATGGCCAACCTTATTTTACCCTTTATCCTTAATCTATAATTAGTATGAAAACCATTGAAACAAACGTATTGGAACCTGTCAATACTGATTTCGAAGTACGTTCGCTGGATGCCATGTGTATCAACGAATCTGAATTAAAGCACCCCTGGTGGTACAATTTCAAGTACGCAGTCATGGGTATGATCTTCGGCATCATACTGATCAAATCTGAAGTAGTTTCCTGGTTCCGTATCCAGGAAATGTTCCGCCTGGAAAGCTTTCATATGTATGGTGTCATCGGTTCTGCTGTGGTTACAGGAATGATCTCCGTATGGCTGATCAAGCGCTTCAAGGTGAAAACCATCTATGGTGAGCCTATTCTGTTGCCCACCAAAAAATTCAATAAGGGGCAAATATTCGGGGGGCTGATATTTGGATTGGGATGGGCCATCACCGGTGCCTGTCCTGGACCTTTATTTGCCCAGATCGGCACAGGCCTAACCATTGTATTTATTACCCTGTTTAGCGCAATCGCAGGTACCTGGGTGTATGGGTTGATCAGGGAAAAGCTACCTCACTGATCCTTTTTACCCTGACAATTTGCAGGTTTTTTGTAACCAATAATTTGAAATTCAGGGTTGCAACATTATTTCAGCTATAAAAACAAAGTATTAAAAGTATTAAAGGCTAATTACCAGCATGCTGGGGTATAGCTTCGCCCTGTCTACTCCCTATTTACGGTATAGATACTGCGTGATCATCACGCAGTATCTATACCGTAGGTAGGACGTAGCTATACCGTAGAAGGGGCTTTAATCCCAGGTTGCCCTATTTTAACCCGCCAAAATAGCAGGTGTTGATTTTACTTACTATAGGGGGTGCACCTGTTCATTATTTCACAGAGTTGACCTTATTATTGAACATAACTGAACTTTACACTATTTCACAGAGTTGACCTTATTATTGAACATAACTGAACTTTACACTTTCCGGGATGTTTATAAGGTTTCAATCCCCGTGTAAGGTTTATATGTTGAAACTTGAACAAATAATTGACAAAATATAAATTAACTGGTTGATGAGTGCTGTGCATAGTTTAAAAACTGTTCAAAAAATACCCGCGACCATTGAAACAGTATGGTCTTTTTTTTCTAATCCTGCCAACCTGTTAGCTATAACACCTCCGTTTCTGAACCTCAAGGTGACCAATGAAGTGTATGGAAAGGAGGCTTATGCCGGCCAGGTGATCACTTATACCGTGAAACCTATGTTGGGCATACCTGTTTCCTGGATGACTGAAATAAAACATGTGGTCCCTTTTCAAATGTTTGTAGATGAACAAAGAAAAGGCCCTTATAAACTCTGGCATCACCAGCATCATTTTAGGCCAATTGAAGGTGGTGTGGAGATGACCGACCTGGTACATTACCGGCTGCCTTTTTCTTTCCTTGGTGATATAGTTCATGGTCCTATAGTAAAGCCCAAGCTTCAACAGATTTTTTCGTTCAGGTTTCAAAAGGTGAATGAGCTGTTTGGTGCATGGCCGGGAGGGCAGTCAATGGAATTAGTGTTTTCGTAATTAGTGTAAAATCAGTTCCTTAATAATCATGGTTGAAAATAAAAACCATGGTGGGCCTGGCAATTAAAGGTTGCCGTGGAATTTCTGCCTGAGCTATGAAGAGAAAAGCCCGGGTGAAATTCACCCAGGCTTACATCCGTCCAGCTTCTATAAATATCAAAGTGGACGCAAGTCTATACTGATCAATCCTTCCGGAACCTGACCTTGCTATCTATATTTTGTGCGGTCTTCATTCCTTGTTTAGTGCCTTCTTCTACAGCATGGCGGGTGTGTATGCCACCATACACTCTTGAGATGGCAATATCATGTGCCAATTCATAAAAAGAATTGTAACTATAGCTGCCCAGGTCAACGGAAACCCCATCTATCACTGCCGGTAGCCCTTTATAGGTGCTGTTAGTGAAATGTACATTGTCGCCAAAGATGCTGGTGAGTGCATAGGTAAACGCTCCGCTGAATGTGGCATGGTTGGCAGGGAAATCGGAATATGGAGGCGTAGGTATAAATGGCTTCCACCAGGTAGTAGGATCCGTGGAGGGCTCAATAACACGACGAATGAACTGGAAGGGCCTTTCCTGCATAAAATGGTATTTGGCTTTCATGGAGCCAATGGTGGCATCCATGAGCGACATACCGGTTTTGGCATAAGCCATGGCCGTTACATCCAAGGTTGGGTTTAATTGTTCTATCACCTGTTTGAAAACAGAGATATAACTAGACCCGGCAGGATAGCCTTTCACTGCAGGATCATCATAATATTTGGCCAGCCGCTTTTGATCATAGGTCAGGTGTTTCGAAATATCATACACCTCTTGGTAATCGTGGTAATAATATGAGTTCTTATCCATGTCATTATAGGTATAAGGCTCAGAGGTGACATTCTCAATACTGCCGGCCACCATGGTGCGGGTGTCGCCCCAATAGGCAAGGCCGTTGGGTATAACAGGATTGTTATTTTCAGGCCACCACTTACCTGGTGAGTGATCCGTCAATACCAGCGGTGTCCAGGAGGTCCATGGATGATCGGTGGTGGACCAGGTAAAAATTTTATCGGCCACTGCTTTGCCAAATGCCTTAGAACGTTCGATAATGGACGGGTCGCCAATTTCTGATGCGTAAGCCTGGTTGAGTTCTGTTTCCAGCTTTTCAACGGCGTCATTGGTGGCAGATGTAAAAGTGAATAGCTTTCTGGTGATTTCTGCTAAGGCTGCATTGGCACTTGTAGGCCAGTGGTAAGCTTTGCCTGGTTCGGTTTTGGGCATTTCGGGCATTTCATTCAGTTGGCCGTAAAGACTTTGATAAGCAGGCATTCCGGGTACTACTGCTTCATATAGCGCCACACCGCTATAGGCCATGTATCTTCCTGGATTGACGCCATAAGAAACTGGAGGGGAATATAATAGGGGCAATTGTAC
Organism: Flavisolibacter ginsengiterrae DSM 18136; assembly: GCF_059568575.1. NCBI lineage: Bacteria > Pseudomonadati > Bacteroidota > Chitinophagia > Chitinophagales > Chitinophagaceae > Flavisolibacter > Flavisolibacter ginsengiterrae. The sequence continues at coordinate 50,328 of NZ_JCANTR010000010.1, read as the reverse complement.
GGCCAGCCATTTTTTAACGACATCTGAGGTATAAGTTTTAGTTTGTTTTAAATGACCTCGGGTGTCGTTATTAGCCATCCGGGCACTGGCTGTGGAAGGGGGTGCAGAAAGGTCATTTTTCTGACATGATGCAATGGCAATGACTACAAATAGCATCACCAATAGTTTGTTGTTTACGTGTAAATGCATAGAAGCTGATTTAGGTTAAAAATGATTTGATAGCAAAAAGGTAAGATGCTCTGCATGCCGCTTCCAACCGAAATCGACATGCGTGAAATTTTTAAGATATAAAGCTGCCATGGCCCTTGTATGGTGTTGGTTTTATTTCATTGCTGTTTGTCGCTAATATTTGCAGTTTATCTAATTTGTTGTTGAAAAAGCGTAAGAGAAATGGTAAATTGTAAAAACAACTACTTACGATGACCTTGCCCAAAACCAATGAATTTGTTTTCCTTCCTAAGTACAGGGTATGGCGTCATCTTACATATTGGTCTTGTCACATTGTTATATGGGCTATATTCTGGATAGTTACCGGCTCAGGCTATTCTTTCCCCCGCCAGGTATTTAGCATGATCGTATGGACGCCTGTTTTTATTTTTTTTGGATACCCTCTTGTATATGGGGCCATTCCCCGCTTGCTTTTGCAGGGTAAGGTGTGGCAGTTCCTCCTTGTAGGTGTGTGTTGGGCAATAGCAGGGTTATTGATCAATGGCTGTTATAGGTACTACGTATATGTGCCCTTACAGCAATACCTGGAATTAGATCACATCTACGCTCAAAAAACATTAATGCCTCTACCCTCTAGCTACCTTTGTATGACCACCGCAGTGGCCACGCCGATGGTCATCAGGTTTTTTAAGCTATGGACCATCAAACAGCGAGACCTGATGCTGGCGCAGCAGGAGCGAATCACTGCACAACTGCAGTTGCTAAAGGCCCAGGTGCACCCTCATTTTTTATTCAATACATTGAATAATATTTATGCTTTCGCGCTGGAAAATTCGCCTAAAACACCACAGATGATATTAAAGCTTTCTTCCCTGTTAAGCTATATGCTTTATGACTGCCGGGAAGAAAAAGTGCTGTTGGAAAAAGAGGTGGACATCATGAAAAATTATATTGATCTGGAAAAGGAGCGATATAGTGAAAAGCTTGATATATCTATGAACATAGAGGGCGATATACAGGATCAATTCATTACCCCGCTGCTTATTCTGCCATTCCTGGAAAATGCATTCAAGCATGGCACTTCCGAGCAACTGGAAAAGCCGTGGATGAGCATCGATATTGTGGTGAAGGGTCAGCAGCTCAAGTGCAAAGTGGTGAACAGTAAGAACCAATGTGTTCCCTTTCATGAAAATGGAGTGGGCATCAATAATGTACGAAAGCGGCTGGAGTTATTGTACCAAGAGAGACATGACCTGAAATTGAAAGACGAGGGGGAGTTTTTCGTAGTATCTCTTTTGCTGAACCTCCAGGAACATGATGATGCGTCCCGTGTAAATGTAGGTGATCATTTCAAAAGATATATGCATGAAGATCCGCTGCCTGTTAATTGACGATGAACCCCCGGCACTGAAAGTGTTGCAATCATATGTTTCCCAGATCAGTGGATTGGAATTAGTGGGTGTGTGCACTAATGCCATAGAAGCCATGGATGTTTTGCATGCTAAAGTTGTGGATGTGATGTTCCTGGATATAAAGATGCCTAAGATCATAGGCACCCAGTTTCTGCGCAGCCTAACGCATCCGCCAAAGGTGATTTTCGTAACCGCCTACAGGGAATATGCAGTTGAAGGCTTTGAGCTGGATGCCGTGGATTACCTCGTAAAGCCCGTGTCCTTTGAAAGATTTTTAAAAGCTATTGACAAGCTTAAGCGATCTGGCAACCATCAAACCATTAACGAACAAAAGTTATATCCTTCCAATCCTAATGCCTTTGTTTATTTGAAATCGGAGAAGGTGATGCAAAAAATATTTATTGACGATATTCTTTACATTGAGAGTTGGAAAGATTATGTAAAGCTGTTCTTTACCGGCGGTAAACACCTGCTGGTAAAACAAACCATCAGCGCTATGGAAAGCCTGCTTTCTGAACATAAGTTCCTGCGGGTGCATCGTTCTTATATCATTTCCCTGGATAAAATTTCTGGATATTGCAGCAACTGTGTGAAAATGCATACTACTGAAATACCGATTGGGCGTTTATATAAGCAAGCAGTAATTGGGCAGCTTACAGGGCAATAGAAGCTTTAATGGTAGAAGATTGAGTGCATTGGATTTGTGGAGTAAGGGAACATTTCGGAAATTGACGGCATTGAAAATGAATGTAACTTCCCTACCTATAGTATTTACATATGAGGATAGCCGTTTATAGCACACACAGGTTTGAAAGAGATTATCTGCTGAAAGCGGCTGAAGGTCACCATGAACTGTTGTTGCTGGAACCGCAACTATGTCCGGAAACCAGTTCGATGGCATTGGGTTGTAATGCTGTCTGTATTTTTGTTAACGATGATGCTTCGGCAGCAGTAATCAAGCAACTGGGTAAGATGGGTATTAAATTTATTGTACTGCGGTCGGCAGGTTTTAATAATGTAGACCTGGAGGCTGCAGCCAAAAATGGTATCAGGGTGGCAAGGGTGCCGGAATATTCTCCGTTTGCCGTGGCTGAACATACAGTAGCGTTGATGTTGACATTGAACCGGAAGCTGATAAAGGCGCATAACCGTATTCGTGACCTGAATTTTTCTCTTGATGGACTTACTGGTTTTGACATGCACGGAAAATCGGCGGGTATCATTGGACTTGGCAAGATCGGCAAAAGAGTAGCTGAAATCCTCCGGGGATTTGGTTGCAGGCTTATGGCTTACGATCCTTTCCCTGATAAGGAATGGGGTGATAAACATGGTGTGAGCTTCGCCTCGGTGAAAGAAGTATTTCAACAGTGTGATATTATTTCTTTGCATGCACCCCTGACACCAGAAACACATTACCTGGTCAATAAAGATTCCATCGAAAGCATGAAAAGAGGTGTCATGCTGATCAATACAGGTCGTGGCGCTTTGATCAATACAAGAGATGTGATCGATGCTTTGAAGTCGGGCCAGATCGGGTACCTTGGCCTGGATGTATATGAAGAGGAAAAAGGATTATTCTTTGAAGACCACTCTGAGCATATTTTACAAGATGATGTCATAGCCCGCTTGCTTACTTTCTCCAATGTGCTCATCACCAGCCACCAGGCTTTCTTAACTGATACAGCGCTGCACAATATTGCGGAAACAACTATGAATAACCTGGATAGTTTTCAAAATGGAAGCTCCTGCGTCAATGAAGTAAAGGCATAGTTGTATACTTGCATAATGGCAATCATCTATCACGTTACTACAAGGGAAGAATGGAATAAAGCGACGGAGAATGGCGCTTACATTGCGCCCTCTCTTGCATTGGAAAACTTTATTCATTGCAGTAAAGCGGAGCAGGTGGCAGGGGTATTACAACGATACTTCAAAGGAAAAACAGATCTTGTTCGTTTAACAATTGATACGGATAGACTTACTGCTCCCTGGAAGTATGACCTGGCGCCTTCCGTCAATGAAGAATTCCCGCATGTTTATGGACCCATTAATACGGATGCTGTCATTGAAGTAGAAAGTATCACCTCGTTGGAATAATTCGGGTAATAAATTAACGCATCTGCTTATCTTTTCTCCAGTAACCACCATAGTCTTTTACGGGGTCGAATCTTATAGTTGGTCGTGATGTATTTACTGATATGTTCCATGGCTTCACTTACATCATCCGTAAGCAAAACAAGGTTCATGTCTTCTTTGGAAATGGTTCCCTTCACAGCCATGTCTTCCATAGCCTCCATTAATTCTTTGTAATACTCTTTACCAAATATCACGATGGGGAAGGTGGTGATGGTTTTTGTTTGGATCAATGTAAGGGTCTCAAAGAATTCATCCATGGTTCCAAATCCGCCGGGCATGATGATAAAGGCGTAGGAGTATTTGATGAGCAAGGTTTTTCTTATAAAGAAGTGCTCGAAGGTGAGTGATTTGTGGACATATTTATTACCCACCTGTTCAAAGGGTAACTGTATGTTGCAACCAATGGAAAGCCCGTTGTTTTCGTAGGCGCCCCTGTTGGCAGCTTCCATGATGCCGGGGCCACCACCTGTCAGTGTAGTGAATCCCAAACCAGCTATGCGTTTACCAAATTCCCTTGCGCATTCATAATACTTATTATCTTCTTTAAACCTGGCTGAACCAAAGACCGTAATACAAGGTCCAACGAAGTGGAGGTTGCGAAAACCCATGATGAATTCCCAGAATACTTTCCATGCAAACTCTAATTCATAGCCCCTGCTTTTTGGCCCATCGAGGTACACATGTTCTTTGGGGGGAATGATGGGTTCAACTTTTTTTTTAGGGGACTTGATCTGCTGCTCCATTGTGTTTAAAAGTAAAACATTTTTGATGTCCTTCATAAATGATATTGGTTAGAATTTCTATGGAGGACACAAGGAACATCCGTGATGATCCATGATCGATCTCTCTTACTTTTGCCAAATGAAGATCATCAGTTATAATGTGAATGGCATCAGGGCGGCCATTAAAAAAGGATTTTTGGATTGGCTGCAAACGCATCCTGCTGATGTGATATGCATACAGGAGGCTAAGGCCCAGCAAACTGATGTGGATGTGCAGTTATTCAATGACCTGGGGTACCATGACCATTGGTTTTGTGCGCAGAAGAAAGGATATAGTGGTGTTACGGTATTTACGAAAATTAAACCTGACTACGTGAAATGCGGAACAGGTCACCAGGTAAGCGATGATGAAGGCCGGGTGATACAATTGGATTTTGGTGATCTGCGGTTGATCAATGCCTATTTCCCTTCAGGAACAACTGGTGACGAGCGACAGTCTTACAAATACAAATGGCTGGAAGAATTCTTTGATTATGTGCAGGGGCTTCGGAAAGAACATCCTAAACTGGTGCTGTGCGGCGATTACAATATTGCACATAAGGAAATAGATATTCATAATCCTGCAGGTAATAAGAACACATCTGGTTTTTTGCCGGAAGAAAGGGCATGGATGGATAAATTGTACAGCAATGGTTGGGTGGATAGTTTCAGGCAGGTGCACCCTGAGCCTCACCGTTACTCCTGGTGGAGCCAGCGGTTTCCATCTGTGCGTGCCGCCAATAAAGGTTGGCGTATTGATTATATCAGTGTGACCGACCCATTGGGTCCTTATATAAAAGATGCGGAGATCTATCCCGATGTAAAGCATAGTGATCATTGTCCTGTTTACCTTGAACTGGATGTTCAATAATCCGTAGAGAATGATAACAGATAAGTTTTTAGGCTATTGTTTAAATTAAATAATCAATCCATTAAGATGAATACTACCGGGCAGGACGAAGCAAATAGAAAGGGAGAGGAGGAATTTGCCATCATTTATAATGTGACGGTAAAGGTAGATCCGTTTATTGCTGACCGTTGGTTGCAGTGGATATTGGAAGAGCATTCGCCTGCCATACTACAGACGGGTTGTTTTACAGATTATAAAGTGGTCCGGTTGCTGGAAGTAGATGATACGGAAGGGCCAACTTATGCCATTCAATACCATGCTGCGTCAAAGGCGGATTACAACCGTTATATAGAGTTGCATGCCGCGAATATGAGAAAGAAAAGTTTTGAAAAATGGGGTGAACGGTTCATCGCATTCAGGAGTGTCATGCAGGTTGTGAAATAGATGTGTACAAATTGAACGCGTAAAGTTTTTCTTTTTCTTTTTATTGTATATTCCCCTGTAAGCCTTGCCCTGCCTGCATTTCAGGATTCATCCTTTGAAACACGCTGTGGGTAAGGGTTTCAGTTAAATGCATAGCCGTTTGATATGTAAGAAACACTACGTAAAATTCCGTAAAACCCTTATACCATAAGGATTTCAGCCGACAAAACTATTTTTATAAAATGAGTAAAATTATTTTGTTGGATAAAAAAACCCTCTATTTTTGTTGCTGTCAAAACTTTTAAAATATCAACTATGAACAAAGCTGAATTGATCAACAAGATCGCTGATGATGCAGGTGTTACAAAAACTCAAGCTAATGCTGCATTGGATTCTTTTGTTGAAGCCGTTACTAAGACCCTGAAAGGTGGTGGAAAAGTTACTTTAGTAGGTTTCGGAACATTTTCTGTTTCCAAGCGTGCTGCCCGTAATGGCCGTAATCCTCAAACAGGTGAAGTAATCAAAATCAAAGCTAGAAAAGTTGCCCGCTTCAAAGCTGGTAAAGAGCTTTCAGCCAAATTGTAATTGCTGCACAAATGCATTGAAGCCCTGTCATGTACAGGGCTTTTCATTTGCTGCCAGTGCCAAGGCATACATTTCTCCACCACAACACGTTAAAGGTTTAAGCGGTGGATATTTTTTTACGACATTTGCAAAACAAAAAATACAACTATGGGAAGAGGTGATAAAAAAACAAAGAAAGGTAAGATCTTTAAAGGTTCTTTTGGAAAGGCAAGACCTGCCAGCGAAAAGAAAACCACAGGTAACAAACCTGCTGAGAAAAAGGAAAGCTAAACAGTTGGCTGGTTGATAAGTAGGTAAGGACCAGTATCTTGTCAGCTTATCAACCTTTCAACTTTGCCATCAGGGTGCAAGACGCTCAATCTTCCAGTTTCCATTTTCCTGCAGGGTATATTGTATCCGGTCATGCAGCCTGCTGGGACGCCCCTGCCAGAACTCCATAATCACGGGCTTTACTATATATCCTCCCCAATGGGGTGGTCTTTCAATTTTTTTATTTTCCATTTGCCTGGACATTTCCTGGTAATGATCATCAAGCCAAGAGCGGTTGGGTATCACCTGGCTTTGAGGAGAAGTCCATGCGCCTACCTGGCTACCAATAGGCCTGGAATGAAAGTATTCATCACTTTCCTGTCCTGGTATTTTGTTAACCAGGCCAATGATGCGCACCTGGCGCTCGAGTTCTTTCCAAAAAAAGATCAGGCAGGCTTTAGGATTTTCTTCCAGTTGCAAGCCTTTATAGCTTTTGTAATTGGTAAAGAATACAAAACCTTCCGGGTTATATCCTTTTAACAGGACAATACGTGCCGAGGGCATGCCGTCACTGGATGCAGTGGCAAGTGTCATAGCATTGGCCTCATCTACCTGGCTGTCAATAGCCTGTTGCCACCATTTGTCAAATTGCTGAATAGGATGTGGAGCAATGTCGGATTCGAGTAATGTTTCGGAGGAGTAGTCTTTGCGCAGGTCGGCAATGGATGGATTCATACGAACGTATTATGCCGCAAAGGTAAAGGGCGCTTATTTACCGGAACCTTTTCTCAGCAAATAATCTCTTTCCTCAGCTATCATATCCAGCATGCTTTCCAACTCGCCAATACGACGTAATTCAGTTTGCAGTTTTTTATTGGTGTCGGAGACCGTTTGCAGGTCTGTGTTCAGGTCCTGAAGAAACTGAACTTTTTTGTGCAGTTGCTGTCTTTGCAGGTTAGCCTCCGCCAGCTTGTCCTCCATAGTATTCATCATCTGCTGCAGGCGCTGGTTTTCCGCATAGGTCTCTTCCAGTTTTTCTGCTTTGCGCTGCAGATCTTTATGCACCTGCTCATATGACTGCCTGGTATCTTCCAGTTCCAGCGCCAGGTTGTTGGCACGGTTAGCTTGTTTTTCCAGGCTGGCCATCTTTGATTGCAGCAGTTCAAATTCCTGGTAAACTTCTTCAATTTTATCAGCCATTCTTTCCGCCATGGAAGCCTGCTGTTTTACTTCTTCTAATTCGGACTGTTTTTTTTCGAGCCTGGCTTCCAGGTTCTCAATTTCTTTTTCCAGGTGTTTGTTCTGTAATTCCAGTTCTTCACGGCCTTCATTCTCTATCTCTTCCACCTGCTTTAAAAAGCTGTTCAACAATTTCTGCTGTTGGAGAATAGTTTGTTTCAGATCATCAATAGATTCTTCTTTAGGAACCTGCTTTGATTTTGCCGGTATATATTCAGCAGGTGCTTCTTCATATATTTTTCTTGACTCTTTTTTAGGTTCGTGAGATTCTTTAATTATGGTCCTTTCCTGTATGCTGGAAGGAACAGAGGTAGGGGAGTTGTAAAACCCGGGGCGCAGAGTTACTTTTTGATTTGTTTTTTCAATGGTCTCTTTAAGTGACCTGCGGCTGGTAATAAAGAAATAGATGGCTAACCCTAACACAATAGCGCCGGCAAGGAGCACACCGATTTCCAGAAGGCTAAGATTAATAGAAAGGAGTGACATCAGTTAGTTCAGTAAGTTTTCGGTGAACAAACTAATGATTTTTTTTTAAAACAGGGATAATGAGGGTTAAAACTTATACGGTAACCAGTGTTCCTACCTTTTCTCCCGTAACAACCCTACGTAAATTCCCGGGTTTGTTCATATCGAAAACAACAATGGGCAGTTCATTCTCCATACAGAGGGTAAATGCCGTCATATCCATTACATTCAGCTTGCGGGTAATACATTCCTGGAAAGTGATGCTGCCGAATTTAGTGGCTGCCGGATCTTTTTCAGGATCAGCAGAATAAATACCATCAACCCTGGTGCCTTTCATGATCACATCTGCTTTTATCTCTATGGCTCTCAACGAACCAGCCGTATCGGTAGTAAAGTAAGGATTACCTGTACCAGCACCAAAGATCACTACTCTGCCTTTTTCAACGTGGCGGATAGCCCTGCGGCGGATGTAGGGTTCTGCAATCTGTTCCATTTTGATGGCGCTTTGCAGGCGGGTATATACGCCTATTTTCTCCAGGGCGGCTTGCAGGGCCATACCATTGATAACCGTAGCCAGCATGCCCATATAATCGCCATGAGCCCTTTCAATGCCTGTTTCAGCTTCGTTCATGCCGCGGTAGATGTTTCCACCACCAATAACAATTGCTACCTGCACGCCCAGGTCAACGATTGATTTGATGTCCAGGGCATATTGACCCAGCACCGTGGTGTCAAAGCCAAAGCTTTTGTCACCCATCAAAGATTCACCGGAAAGCTTAAGAAGAATACGTTTGTATTTAGGTAGCATATTATCTGTTTATAAAAGCGCTGCGAAGATAAAGGAAGTTGGAAGTTTGAGCGCTGAACTTTTGGATAATGCCATGTTTTTCTGTGTGGCTATTTATAAGTATTTGCCTGGGTCCATCAATGGAAATTTGGGCACCAGGTAGTTTACAATTGGCTTTTATAGCATACTACCCATAAAAAAGCAGGGCATTGCCCTGCTTTTTACCAATCATTACAATGCTTATTGTTGCTGCATAACGGGCTTGGCTGTGTATTGGCGGTAAAAATCGATCTTTCCATCTTTATTGATCCGCCAGATCTCATGTATCATTTGTGAAGTGACCTTACCATCCTTGTCAGTATCATCTTCATGCCCCCAGATGGCAACCCAATTTTCGTTACGGTCAACGCTTTTCAGTGGCAACCAAACCTCTACTCCACTTTTAGCCGAAGCGATCGTGTTGCGTTGTTGTTTACCAGTTGAAAGGAAAGCATCTTTTCCTTTTATCAATTCACCACCAGAAGTTTGCATAACTACGGTATCAGATATGGCATCGGCATGCCTGTCAAGCTGGTTATCATCCCAGTCCTTCCACATATCCAGGATCAGCTTGCCATGTGCAGGATTTCCCAACTGGAATTTAGATGAATACTCCGGCTTGTAAGGATAGTCCATCATATCGCCTTTCATATCCATATTTCCTTTGTCCTTCATTTTGGTAACCTTTCCTTCGGCATCTTTTGTTTTGGTCTTGACCTTATCCTGTGCCGTTAATAAAAGGGGTAGAGCTAAAGATGCTAACAGAATGATTAGAAGCCGTTTCATTTTGGAAGTTTTAAATGTTATGTATAAGAGTTGAATCCTAAATAACATTTTCAATAAGTACAGCCAGCATTCATAGAAAGGAATGAATACTTAAGTTACTGAAAAATTGTAAAAAAAATTAACTGGTGGAATGAAAAAAGCTGTAGTTGAGATGATGGAATTGAAAGTATAGATCAACTATTCCTGTATTTCCAGCTCTGGCTTTTTTTATCTGCCTTCACCAGCCTTTCCAGTATGTTCTTTTCCAGTACAATGAAATCATACCCTTCAATGCAGTAAGCATAATTGCCACCGGCAATTACAAGGTCCTGGATGAGGCCTTCCTGTCCTTGCTTGAAAATATTCAGGAATGATACTTTATCTCCAACTTGGAAAGTGTGCATAATCAGGTGGCTTGTTTTGGCTGAGAAGTAAATCTAATTTAGAAAAAATAGATGAATTGGGAGGTATAATCAAAGCATATTTTAAAAAAATTGTTTTTGGTTATCTAAGTGACTTAAGATTTCAAGACGATTACTGAAATAATAACCTCTTTGTCCTGGTGTGGTATTATGATCTCTTCATGCTGCCTGCAAAAATTCATCAGTGGTATTAAAAATGACCGGGCAAGGAGTCGCTGGGGGGTACTTAGAAGTACAGTGATATTTTTTTGGAGAAAGGAAAGGATGAATTCCTGTTGCCATTCAAATGCTTCCGGTTTATAATTGATATCACTTAGCAGCAGTACATCAGTTTCCAGGTTTAAAGGAAGTTGGTCCCAATCTATAATGCAGGTAAAGACATTTTTCAATTGGTGGTATTGCGCAGACAAAGCAGCAAATTCAATGGCGGTAAGATCATGATCTGAACAGACCACAGATGCAGCCCACCTGGCGGAGATCAGGGAGGGTAAGCCAAGGCCAGCCCCCAGTTCCAATACTTTTTTATTTTTAATTAATTCAGGATGGTCAAGGATAAATCCTGCCAGTGCCTTAGCAGATGGCCACACCTGCGCCCAATAGGGGAAGCCAATTGTTTTATTGGTATAGGCATCATGCACTTCTTTAGATGAAGGTGCATATAATTGAAATTCCTCGTCTTTAATAGTAAAGGTCTCCAGGTGAGGCGTAAACTTCATGTTAGGCAAAGTTGCCGTAATAGAAAATGGAAAGTATCAGGAATATGTAAGATGGTATTTTCATATCAGATAGGACGAGGTACCAAACCAGATATGTCGATCTGTTCAAGATAGGGCTCCAGGCACTCGGTATCATCAAAGGCATGTATCATGATGATCTTGTTATTTTCCTGTCCGCGAAATACCTCCACGTAATAATCAAGAAATGCATACAATTCCATGGTAACCCTAAGACCCCTGCATTCAACAAGCATTACCCCTTCTGTATCTAAAAGGTCCAATTGTAAGGACCGTTTTAATCGCTTAAAATCTCTCAATAACATACAAACACGTTAAGCAATATGTTCTCGCAAAACCTGTTCCACTAACAGGTCAATATCAATTATGTAATAGGATCATTTATTATATCAGGTAGGGGCATAAAAAAAGGGATAAGCTTCCATTTCTTCAAGTACATAAAACACAATAGCTTACCCCGGAATTTATATAGAGTGTTAATTAGCTGAAAAGGCTTTCGATCATTACATAAAAGCTTGCGCCAAAAAATGTAAGGAATAATAGAACCATCAGTATTGTTTTCCTGGTGTAGGCCGTTTCCTGCCTGTCACCATTTTCGCCAATTAAGCTTTCCCACACATGTTTCATACATCATTCGTTTGTCTCTATAAGGGATAATACTGTGCCAGTATTTATTTCAAGATATTATATGCATGAAAATCAATCCCAATGAGTGATTTGTGTGGATTTATTTGTTCATATCAGCCCCAAATGGAGTAGGAAGCAATACAGCATAAATATAGTTTGATACTTATCTTAAGCTCGGTCAACAAGTTGGGATTATATGTATCAAAATACCCGTTTGTTGCTCATTGAAGAGTTACTGGATCTAGATCCATGTTCAGGTCACAGGGACGTTGTCTTTAAATTGCCACAAATGAAGACAGGCATAAGTACGGTAAGGCGACCATTTTTGAGACAGCTTCAACATTTTTTCTCTCATTTCTTTTTTGTTGCTATCATCCAGTTTGTAGATCTTTTTCATCGCTACCTGTATGCCGTAATCATCCACGGCGAATACATCTTCTCTTCCCAGTGTAAACATTAACAGCATTTCTACAGTCCACCTGCCAACTCCCTTGATTTGTGTGAGCAATTCAATGATCTCCTCATTGCTCATCTTTTTCAATCGCTTATCATCAAGGTTATGGTCAATTGCAAACTGGGCAACGTTTAAAACATATTGGGCCTTGGCATTGCTGAGCCCTATCCCACGCAGGGTTTCTAAAGATGTTTCCACAATTTGTTGGGGAGTTGGTTCATTTCCGCCATACAATTCAAGGAATCGATGATAAATGACCCTGGCCACTTTTGTTGACAATTGCTGGCTCATGATGGATGCACAAAGCCTTAGGCAAATGTTCTTATGGAATTTCAACGCAAAGGGTTCGTGTTGGGCTACCAGTTTTGAAAGTTTTTTATCCTTTGAAAGATGAAGGGTATAAGACATGTGGCTTGCGTATTAATTTTGTGGATGTTATAGTGCAAATGTAGTTTTGAAAAGCATGGTGCAAAGGGAAATTACTTCAACGGCTGATGGCTCTCATACGATCAGCATTCCTGATCACTACGAGACCAGGGTGTGGTGATATGCAAAATCTATATTTGCTTTGAAAAAAGAGGAGTTAAGATGAATAAATTGCCCGGAGCAAAAGGCAAAAAAGAAATGGTCCGGGCCATCAAATGATCCCGGACCGTGGTATTTTAACTCAACACCCAACTAATGTTGCCATCCTTATCGTCCTTGAGTTGAATGCCGATATCTGAAAGTTGATTGCGGATCTTATCTGAGGTTGCCCAATCTTTTTTATTGCGGGCTTCTTTACGCAGACTGATCAAAACATCCATTACTCCCTTCAGCTTATTGTTATCAGCTTCAGATTCACTGCGGAGTCCAAGAATATCCTCGATATAGATCTTCATTTTTGATTGCAGGTACTGCATAGTTCCGTATGATAGACTATCAAAAGCTATGGTTTTGTCCTTTAGTGAATTGATCACAGGTACCAGTTCAAACATATTGGCCATTACCTTGGCGGTACTGAAATCATCATTCATGAACTCGTCAAATTCATTGAGCAAGCCAATTACTTTTTCATCCAGTTCCTTATTCTTTCCATTAGCTTGTACCAGTCCATCTGTGGGTATTGTCTTCAGCCATTCGTATGCTTCCATCAGTCGTTTCAATCCCTTTTCTGCAGCAATTAATGCCTCATTACTGAAATCCAAAGTACTCCTGTAATGCGTCTGCAGTATAAAGAACCTGATGGTCATCGGTGAAAAAGCTTTTTCCAGCAGGGGATGATTGCCGCTAAACATTTCGGTAAGCCTGATCACATTATTATAGCTCTTACCCATTTTGCGCCCATTAATGGTGATCATGTTATTATGAATCCAATAACGCACCGGTGCAATATGGTTGCATATGGTACTTTGTGCGATCTCACTTTCATGATGCGGGAATAAGAGGTCCATTCCGCCTCCATGGATATCAAACTGCTTTCCCAGGTACTTGGTACTCATAGCAGAGCATTCAATATGCCAGCCTGGAAATCCTTCGCCCCATGGACTGGTCCAGCGCATGATATGTTCAGGTGGTGCAGCTTTCCAGAGTGCGAAATCTGCCCTGTCGTGCTTTTCTTCCTGCCCTTCCAGATCCCTGGTAGTTTCCAGAAGGTCATCGACAATGCGACCACTCAGTTTCCCATATTCATGCGAAGCGGCATATTTCTTTACATCAAAGTAAACACTGCCATTAGATTCATAGGCATAACCCGCTTTAATGATATCCTTGATCATATTGATCTGCTCAATGATATGACCGGTGGCTGTAGGTTCAATGCTTGGCTCCAGGGTATTGAATTTTGCCATGGCCCAATGAAACAGGTTGGTATACTTCTGTACCAGTTCCATGGGTTCCAGCTTTTCAATCACTGCTTTTTTAGAGATCTTGTCTTCAGCTTCACGGCCTTCTTCTTCAAAATGACCGGCATCTGTGATATTTCTTACGTAGCGAACCTTATAACCAAGGTGCAGCAGGTAACGGTACACCACATCAAATGTGATGTAGGGCCTGGCATGGCCCAGGTGGCTTTCACCACTTACAGTGGGTCCGCAAACATACATGCCCACATGTCCTGGAACCAGGGGAACAAACTCTTCTTTATCTCTTATATAGGAATTGTATACTTTCAGTTGACTCATAAATAACTATTGAATGGGATCGTAAAAATGCGGGAGGGCCGGGATAGCTAGCAGCAACAACATTGAAAAGTATAGGTGTCAATTACGATCATACGGCTCAAAGATAATCGAAAGCCCCCGAAAAATAAATGCCTGGAAAAAGTCAATAATAGTTTAACTGGGTATTATTCATTTATTGAGTGCCACATCGGTCACCAACATGTAATGGTCTGAATAATTTTTAATGATGCGGTTGAATTGACGGATAGCAAAGTCTTTGGTTGTGAAGATGTAATCAATACGCAGGGTAGGCGCAATATAGGAATAGGTTCGCCCTACACCTAACCCTGTCTCCAGGAAGGCATCCTGCAGATCCTGGTCCCTGATGGTAAAATAAGTATAGGAATTGGGCACATCATTAAAATCACCAGTAAGTATATAGGGATAGGGAGAGGATGATATCACCTGTCTTACCACGTCGGCCTGGATACAACGCCTGACCACTCCTCTTTTTAGTTTTACAAAGATGTTCTTTGAATCTTCCACCATGGTTTCATCCGTTTTTTTGATGCGGTGAAGGCGTTCAAAGTCTTCCTTGCCAAATCTTACGGACTGAAGATGCGTGGTATAAAGGCGAACAGTGTCTTTGCCAAAAAGGACATCTGCCTGCAACAATGCTTCCGGCATGCTGGGTGCAGGGAAGCGCACCATATTGGTATCAAGAATGGGCAACCGGGAAAAAATGATCTGTCCCACCCATTGCTTGTATCCATCACCATCCCAGGAGAAATAATAATAGGGATAATTCAATTCTTTCCGGATATAATCCAGGTTGTCGTAGTATATACTGTCGGTGGAATGGAAGAATTCCTGCATACAAATGACATCGGCATTCTGTTCCTTTATAAGGTCCATCATTTTGAGCCTTGTCTGGCTACCCTTGTTATTATTCCGCCTCCATTCCGTAAAGCGTCCAACATTCCAGTGGACCACCCTGAGTGTGTTCTTAGGCTTTTCGTAATCGAATTTATCGGGGTTGTGAAAAGCAAAGAAGACCAATACAGCTTTATAACCTATAGCCAGCGCAAGAATGGAAATGAATACATACCGGGCATTAAAGACCAGCCAGAAAAAAATAAAAGCCAGTAAGGTCACCACAAGAAAAGCAAAACCAAGTCCTATCAGGGAAAGTGCCCACCATTTTTGGGGGTTCAGGTACGGAGCCCAGCAAGCCAGCAGGAAAATAATGGCTGCCACCAGGTTGATGACAATAAATAATACTTTGGTAGAGCGCCGGTAGTTGATCCCCATCAGAAGACGAATTACACGAATTTCAGGAATTGCTGTTATTAAAACGAATTAATTGCTCAGCAATTGCCGAGAAAACGAAAAAGGTAGGCCCGGAAGCTTACCATCGAGCAATCAAGAGGATTAAATATCTTCTTTGCTGGCCCTTTTCAGAATCTCTTTTTCATCGTCTGTAAGGGAGCTATAACCTTTCTGGTTGATCTTGTCAAGGATCTCATCCACTTTTTGCTGGGTTACAAGGGGGGTCTTAATGAATGGCTGTACCCTGGCCTTGTAAAACAATTGAGTCTTAACGACCTTACCCTTCTGGGGCTTGTCGGGATTAAAGAGATTATTGACCCAATCAAAGAAATTGTTCATCCATGCGCCCCAGTCTTTACCGCGTTGCATCATGCGCATAAAAAGGAAGCCCATGGCAGCACCAGCTATATGGGCAATATGTCCACCGGGATTATTGTAAGGAATTGTTGCCAGGTCGATGATCAGGTAAAGAACTGTGATGACCCATAGGGGTATACCACCATTCAACATGGGAAAAATCCTGTAGCCTGGTGCCAATGTAGTGGTAGCTATAGCTATAGACATGATACCTGCAGAAGCGCCACAGGCATAGGCCAGTGGAAGGCTTTGTTTCAGGGGATTAATCAGGTTATAGGCAGCCATATAGGCAAATGCGCCTGCCAGTGCACCGTATAAAAAAATTGGTACCAGCTTCCTGTTGCCGGCAAGGTCTTGCAATATGTAGCCAAACGCCCAAAGCCATAGCATGTTGGCAAGGATATGCCAAACTGATTCAGTGCTATGCACGAACATATGGGTGAGTAAGGTCCAGGGGCGGGTGATAAAAGTGCCCAGGTCTGCAGGGAGGGCCACCCAATGAAAGATATTATTATCAAACGCTGACACGCCTGCATCGCCCTGGCTGAAATAGTAGATCACTTTTATAAAGGCAAGGATCACAAATACAACAAGGTTTATGGCGATCAATAAGGTGAGCGCATTACCATCCTGGCCTATAGACAGGCGATGTCTGTTTTGTTGTTGATAGTAACTCATAGTGAATAAAAAAGAAACTGCAATTTATCTGCCACTTAATAAAACCGTCGACGGCTACTTTTGTTCCATATAAGCACCAAAATAAATCCAGTGATAGCTCCGCCCAGGTGAGCAAAATGTGCAACATTATCGCCGCTGATATTTGCTACGCCTCCAAATAAGTCTATTGCCGCCAGTCCCAGCATGGCCCATTTGGCCTTTACCGGCACCGGTATGAACATGATGTATAACTCCGTATTAGGAAACAAGTATCCGAATGCTGCAAAGATACCCATTATTGCGCCTGATGCGCCTAGTGCAGGTGCTGCCGCGCCTATCAAATTTTGGGCAATTGGGTCATTGGCCTTGATGGCCTGCAGCAGTTCCTGGCACCTGAAATACTGGATGGCCAGGTGACAGGCAGCCGCCCCTACACCGCAGATCAGGTAGAACAGCAGGAAGCGCTTTGGCCCCCAAACATTTTCCAGTATCCTTCCGAACATCCACAAACCAAACATATTAAAGACAATATGAAAGATCATCTGAGGAGAATGCGCAAAAAGATGGGTCGCAATCTGGTAAGGATAGAATTGCTCAAAGGGTTCATAGATCTTATTGGCTACCAGTATCTGGTGCAATTCAGCCGGCATGATGGGGTATAGCGAGATCCTTTCAGTTATTCCATATTGACCCAGTGTTACCTGGGCGATGAAAACCAGTACATTGATTATGATCAAATTCTTGACTATGGGAGGGAAATTATCCGGCCGGGTAAATTTGAAATTGCTCATCCTGAATTCTTATTTTCTTTTTAACTGTACTACGTTTTCTATATGATGTGTATGGGGGAACATGTCAACCGGCTGCACCCGGGTTACTTCGTATTTCTCATCCAGTAGGGCAAGGTCCCTGGCCTGGGTGGCAGGATTGCAGCTTACATAAACCACAATTGGTGCTTCCATTTCAAGTATCTTCCTGACAAGCTTTTCGTGCATACCCGCCCTGGGCGGATCGGTAATGATCACATCGGGGCGGCCATGCGCCTGGATGAATGCATCGTTGCAAATATCTATAACATCACCACTGTAGAATTCAGCATGATGAATATGATTCAATAATGCATTTTCCTTTGCATCTTCCACTGCGGCTTCGATCATTTCCACGCCGATGATCTTTTTAGCATGCTGGCTGCAAAAAATGCCAATGCTCCCGGTGCCGCAATAAAGATCATACAATACCTGCGATCCATCTAGTTCTGCAAATTCCTTTGTTACCTGGTAAAGCTTTTCACCCTGGCGGGTGTTGGTCTGGAAGAAAGATTTGGGTCCTATTTTGAATTGAAAGGGTTCGGAACCTGCACCTGCAGATAATTTTTCTATCACAAATCCTTTGCCTTTGTACACAACCGGTTCCTGGTCATGCAGTGAGTCATTCCATTTTAAATTGATGGTGTATAACAAAGTGGTTACCTGCGGGAACTGCTGTTCAACAAACTGCAGGAGTGCCAGCCTTTTCTTTTTATCCTCCTCTCCAAAGACAACGTTTACCATTACTTCGCCTGTAGTGCATATGCGCACCTGCAGGTTACGCAGGAAGCCGTGGTGTCCCCTGAAATCATAAAAAGAATAATGATTTTGAAAGGCAAATTCCCTGATTGCATTCCGCAGCGCATTGGTAGGTTCTGCCTGCAGCCAGCATTTTTCAATATGCACCACTTTGTCAAAGAAACCCTTGGCGTGAAAGCCCAAAGCACCTGGAATATATGGCGCAGATTGCTTGCCAGCTATCTCATTCAATGCGTTACCAATGCTGATTCCTGGTTGGTTATTAGCCTGGTTGTCCCTTGGTCTTGGCGGGGGTGCGGAAACGGTAAATTCTTTGGTGCTGAATGTATATTCCAGCTTATTACGGTAAAACTTATCCTCCTCAGCGCCAATAATGGGTAAGAATTCAGGAAGTTTGATCTTCCCGATCCTGGTGAGGTTGTCGTATACCTGCTGGTGTTTGTATTCCAATTGTTTCTGGTAAGGAAGCATTTGCCACTGGCAGCCGCCACACACACCGAAATGCTGGCAGAAAGGGTCCACCCTTTCTTTTGAATAGGTTTTGAATTCAAGGGGATAACCTTCAGCCCAGTCTTTTTTGTTTTTTAAAAGTCGCACATCCACCACATCGCCCGGCACTACATTTTCTATAAAGATCACTTTACCATCCCGCCTCGCCAGGGACTTACCTTCCGCAGCATAATTCTCTACCTGAACGTCCTGTAAAACAATATTCTTTTTGCTTCTCACGGCGTAAAAGTACGGCCTTTGACCTCTTGTTTAGGAAGGCTCTCCCGGTTTAAGAAGGTTCTAACAGAAATGAAATACACTGCCAGGCAAACCTTTTAGCTATATACTCTATAGGTTTTTTACTCCTCGTGAATAAGAACAGGGAAGTATATAGATAGTTTTAGAAAATTCCTCAACCCATGGAAATACTGTTTGTCTTTGCAACTCTTTAACCATGTTTGCACTCTTTTTAGATATTTTTACGAGATAGATTCAAGCTATGAAATATACTGCCACCGTTCTTTCTGCTTTTATTTCTCTTTCTCTTTTTGCCCAGAATGGCTACGAGATCAAGGTCACACTCAAACCTTTTAAGAATCAATGGATCTATTTGGGGCATTATTATGGCCGGCAATTGCCCATTGTAGATTCGGTGATGTTGAACAATAATAGTGAGGGCGTTTTTAAAGGGAATAAAAAATTGGGTGGAGGCATTTACCTGGTTGGCTATCCTGACAGGGCACAGAACTTCGAGATATTGATAGATAAAAATCAGAAGTTTTCAATTCAGGGAGACACGGCCCATATTCAAAAAGTAAGCTTTACCAATTCACCGGAGAATGTAGCCTTTAAGGCTTACCAGGAATTTATGACCACTAATGGTCGTGCCATCGATGCCTTGCTGGCAAAAAGAAAAGGTGCTGCTAAAGAGGATTCTTTAAAGCTTACCTCGCAGGTAGAAACATACAATAAAAAGATCAGGGATTATCGCCAATCGTTAATAGCTAAAGAACCGCAAAGTTTCCTGGCCGTGTTGCTAAAGGCCATGAAGGAACCAGAGGTGCCTAAAAATGACCCTGCGGAAAAAACTGATTCGATGTTTGCCTACCATTATTTTAAAAAGCATTATTGGGATGATGTGAACCTGTCTGATGACAGGCTGGCCCGTACGCCTTTCTTTGATGCCCGCGTGGATAAATACATGGAGAACCTGGTTTATCCAGCAGCAGATTCTGTCATTAAAGAAATGGACTGGATGATGAGTTATGCCAACGTGAATGATGAAATGCAGCGTTTCATGTTGTTGAAATTTGTGAACAGGTACCTTAACCAGAAATACATGTGGGAAGACGCCGTCTTTGTTCATCTCTTTGAAAAGTATTTTGCTCAAAAGGAATATCCATGGCTCACGGAAAAAGGGAAGAAGCTGATCACAGACCGGGCCTATAGCCTTATGGCGAATATTATGGGCTCGCCGGCAGCGGAGATAGAACTACCTGATAGCCTTGGACAGAAAAAAAGCCTTTATGCTGTGGAAGCACCGTTTGTGCTGGTAGCAATCTGGGATCCCACCTGCGGCCACTGTAAGGAAACCTTACCAAAACTGGATAGTATGTACCGCGCCAAATGGAAAGGCTATGGATTAAAAGTATTTGCACTTGCCAAGGAAACGGATGGCAGCAGGAAGGACTGGACCTCTTTTATTGACAGCCATCACCTGGCCGACTGGGTGAATGTGTATTATTCAAAAGAAGATGACCGGGCACGTACCAGTGCCAATATACCAAGCTACTCGCAGTTGTATGATGTTCAAACTTTTCCTACTTTGTACCTGCTTGATAAAGACAAACGTATTATCGCTAAAAAGGTGACGTTTGAACAGGTAGATGAAATATTGCAATACAAGCTCAAAAATCGCTAAAGGAACTATGAAAAAACTAATTGCTTTTGCTCTTCTCTGGGCCTCATTTTCGGCTACAGCACAAACTTTATTTCATTATGGGAAGGACTCTGTTTCAGTAAATGAATTTCTGAAAGCCTACCAGAAAAATAATACAGGGGTCAAAACAGAAAAAGCATTCCTTGATTACCTTGATCTCTATATCGCATCGAGACTTAAGATAGCAGAAGCCCGTTCCAAAGGATATGATACCTTACCACAGATCGTTACAGACTTGGAAAGCCTGCGGCAACAAATCCTGCCTTCATACCTTACAGATAAAGAAAGCACCCAGAAACTGGTAAAAGAGGCATTTGCCCGTTCTCAAAAAGATATTCACCTGGCCCACATCTTTATTGCCGCCAGGGGCGCTGATACCCTTGAAGCCCGCAAGACCGTTGCCGAATTGCAGGCAGATCTAAAAAAAGGTAAGCCATTTGCGGACCTGGCTCAGAAATATTCAGATGACCCCTCCTCTAAAACCAATGGCGGGGATATGGGATATATTACGGTTTTCAACCTGCCCTATGAGTTGGAGAACCTTGCCTACTCTACGCCAGTGGGTAAAACTTCGCCATTATACCGGTCAAAGGCAGGCTACCATATCTTTAAAAACCTTGGTGAAAGAAAAACCCTGGGAAGAATGAAAGCAGCCGAGATCCTGCTTGCCTTTCCTCCCGATGCTGATGAAGCTTCAAAGTCGGCTGTAAAAAAGTTAGCTGACTCTTTGTACAACCGCATACTTAAAGGTGATGATTTTGGAAAACTCGCTTCCCAGTTTAGTAATGATATGGTGTCTGGTGCATCTAATGGGCAAATGCAGGAATTTGGCACTGGTGACTATGATCCTGTATTTGAAAAAACGGTATTTTCCTTATCAAAAGATGGTGATGTAACTGCTCCCTTTCTTACACCATATGGTTACCATATTGTAAAAAGGATCAGTAAGGTGGCCATACCTTCTCAACCTTCCACTACGGCATTGGCAGCTATGCAGGCTAAAGTGGAACAAAGTGACCGTATCAACACCACCAAATCCTTGCTGGCAAAGAAAATAATGAAGGATGCCAGGTTCAAAAAAGCTGTGTTTAGTAATACAGAACTTTGGGCTTACTCTGACAGTGTATTCAATCATCAATCGCCAAAAAGTGCATTACAGCTTACCAGCGCTTCCACCTTGTTCACGGTTGGAAAACAAAACATAACAGTGAATGACTGGATCAATTATGCCCAGAATTTCAGGTTCATGGCCGATGGCAGCGGGATAAAACCCTATGCGCAGGTAATGGACGAATTTATTGATGCCAGCGCCATTGATTATTACCAGCGACACCTGGAAGATTACAATGATGACTTCCGCCAGCAGATCAATGAATTCAGGGATGGAAACCTGTTTTTCGAGATCATGCAAAGAGAAGTGTGGGGACCAGCCCAAAATGATTCTGCAGCTTTGGTCAGTTATTACAATGCACATAAGAATAAATATAACTGGAAGCAAAGTGCAGATGCGGTGATCTTTTATGCCAACGACCTGGCGAGTGCAAATGAACTGGCCGCTGAATTAAAAAAAGCCCCATCACAATGGCGGTCACTGGTGAGTGACAGGAGTGAAAAGATAGCTGCTGATTCTTCCAGGTTTGAACTGGAGCAATTGCCTAACCCTGCACATGTTTCTATAACGCCAGGTACCATTACAGCTCCATTGGTAAACAAAGCAGATAACACAGCTTCTTTTGCTTATATACTGAAATATTACCCGGAGACAGAACCCCGCAATTTTGCTGATGCCAAAGGACTGGTGATCACAGATTACCAGTCACAACTTGAAAAGGATTGGCTGGAAAAATTGAAAAAAAAATACCCGGTTGTAATGAACCAGAAAGCACTGGAAGAACTGAAGAAAACGAAAAGATATTAAGCTTTACAATTTAGGCAATAATAGAAAAGAGACCCCCTAGAGGTCTCTTTTCTATTATAAGATCTTTGTCACTACTATAAGATCTCTTTCACTACATTAGAAATGATATTTGGTTTTCCTAAAGTATAGTAGTGCAGCACGGGTACGCCTGCTGCCTTTAATTCTTTTGATTGCTGCAGCAGCCATTCCGTTCCTACGATCTCTACATCTGCATCCGTTTTGCATTTCAATATTTCACCTGAAAGTTCTGCCGGAATATCCACGTGAAAGGTTCTTGGCACTACGGTAAGCTGTTTTTTAGAGCTTACAGGTTTTAGTCCGGGTATGATGGGGACTGTAATACCTGCATTGCGGCAGGACGTTACAAAGTCAAAATATTTCTTGTTGTCGAAAAACATTTGCGTAGTAATATATTCTGCACCTGCGTCAACCTTTGCCTTCAGGTATTGAAGGTCTGTTTGCATGTTGGGCGCTTCAAAATGTTTTTCAGGATAGCCTGCTACGCCAATACAAAAATTTGTCTTCACAGCATTCTTAAGATCTTCTTCAAGGTAGATCCCATTGTTCATATTAATCACCTGGTGCATTAATTCAATGGCAAAACGGTGTCCTCCTGGTTCAGGTTCAAAGAAAGTCTCATTCCTGGGTGCATCTCCACGAAGTACAAGTACATTATCTACACCTAGGAAGTTCAGGTCGATCAGGGCATCTTCGGTTTCCTGCCTGCTGAACCCTCCGCAAATAAGGTGTGCTACCGCGTCAACCTTGTAGCGGTTCTG
This sequence comes from Flavisolibacter ginsengiterrae DSM 18136, assembly GCF_059568575.1. Classification (NCBI taxonomy): domain Bacteria; kingdom Pseudomonadati; phylum Bacteroidota; class Chitinophagia; order Chitinophagales; family Chitinophagaceae; genus Flavisolibacter; species Flavisolibacter ginsengiterrae. The sequence continues at coordinate 27,038 of NZ_JCANTR010000010.1, read as the reverse complement.
AATGGCAGCACAAATACCTACTGTACCTGGCCGTTTACGTACCTCAACCTTATCAAAGGTGCCATCGCTTTTGCGTTTGAACATGCTTTCGCTTCTGTGGTAGGTAACATTGATGAAGGAAGGATTGAATTCCAGTAAAGGGTCCAAATGCTCCCAAAGCGCATTGATACCCTTGCCCTTAAGTGGAGGTAATATTTCGAAGGAGATCAGTGTTCCTTCGCCATTCCTGATGTGGTCGATAACTTTCATAAAGAGCCGCAAACTTAGGTAAAGTTGATAAGTTGGCAGGGCACAAGATAAAGGACCATGAGTAATATAGATCAGTTAACCCCTTTTAATTATAAATCAGCCGATTCGATTGAAGTTTTTTATATATCCTTTCTGCACCTACCTATTGTTTAACTGTTCAGCAACCTTTGAAACAATTATTTTTACCAAAACTTTCTTTTGAGTATAAGAATACATACCAATGAACTGGTAAAGCGCTATGGAGACAGGACTGTTGTCAATCATACTTCCATAGAGGTCAAGCAAGGCGAGATCGTGGGATTGCTTGGTCCGAATGGAGCGGGAAAGACTACTACGTTCTATATGGTGGTAGGTTTGATCAAGCCAGATGAAGGTGAAGTATTCCTCAATGATGAGAACATCACTCCTTTGGCTATGTATAAAAGGGCACAGATGGGGATTGGTTACCTTCCACAGGAAGCCTCTGTTTTCCGTAAGCTCAGTGTAGAAGATAATATTAAGGCCGTCCTTGAAATGACCAGGCTTCCTAAAAAGGAACAAAAAGAAAAGCTCGAATCATTGCTGGAAGAATTCCGTCTGTCACATGTGCGCAAAAGCCATGGTGATGTATTAAGCGGTGGTGAAAGAAGGAGAACTGAGATCGCCAGGGCGCTGGCAGTTGATCCCAAATTTATATTGCTCGATGAACCATTTGCGGGAATTGACCCTATAGCCGTGGAAGATATACAGGCTATTGTGGCTAAATTAAAGTTTAAGAATATTGGCATATTGATCACCGATCATAATGTTACCGAGACCCTATCTATTTGTGACAGGGCTTACCTGCTTATTGAAGGCAAAATCTTCAAACATGGCACGGCCGAAGAACTGGCCGAAGACGAGCAGGTGAAGAAACTATACCTGGGAAGAAATTTTGAGCTGAAAAGGAAAGATTACCTGATGCAGGATTTTAATCCCGAAGCTTTAACTGACAGCCTGTAAAGCGCTTTATATGAGCTAAAACCTGCATCTATGGCTCAGTCCGCTATACCTGCCATTGGCTTGTTTTCCGTTTTAAATGATTCTTCTTTCGTATTTTGCCCCGACTCATGAAGTTGCTTAGCCCTGCCATATCGCGTTTTGCCCGCTGGCGCCTCTGGTCCATAGAAAAATGGATGAGTGATGCGGCGACAAACCAGTTCGATGTGTGGCAGGATCTGCTGGCTGCAGGACAGTACACGGAGTTTGGCAGAAAGCATAGTTTCTCAAACGTACAATCCCTGGAGGATTTCAAATCAACAGTACCCATACAGGAGTACGATAGCCTGAAACCCTATATAGACAGGATGATGAAGGGGGAAGAAAATATACTGTGGAACACTCCAATATCCTGGTTCGCCAAAAGCAGCGGCACCACCAGCGACAAAAGTAAATTCATCCCTGTCAGCGAGGAAAGTCTGCAGGATAATCATTACAAGGCATCGAAAGATGTATTAAGCTTTTATTACGCCACTCATCCCGAAAGTGATCTACTCACGGGTAAGAGTCTCATTATTGGAGGCAGTCACCAGATAAGCCAGGTGAATGAAGAAGTGCATTATGGCGATCTGAGTGCGGTTATTGTACAGAATTCTCCATTCTGGTCCAACTGGATCAGGACACCGGATACCTCCATAATTTTGATGGACGAGTGGGAAAGTAAAATTGAAAAGCTTGCCCAATCAACCATATTAGAGAACGTAACCTCCATGGCTGGGGTGCCCACCTGGCTTATTGTCCTGTTAAAGCGTATACTGGAGATAACAGGAAAGGATACCATTAAAGAAGTATGGCCCAGCCTTGAACTGTATATGCATGGTGGAGTAAGCTTTGTTCCTTATAAGCAACAGTTTGAAAAATTAATTGGTGCGCCTATTAATTACCTGGAGATGTACAATGCATCTGAAGGATTTTTTGCGGCGCAGGACGATGTTACAAGAGAAGGTATGTTGCTGATGTGCGATCATGGTATCTTCTATGAGTTCATGCCACTCAGTGAATACGGGAAAGAGTTTCCGGAAACCATTCAGCTTGACGATGTGCAGACTGGGGTAAACTATGCATTGGTGATAACTACCAATGGAGGATTGTGGCGTTACCTGGTGGGAGACACCATTCAATTTGTTTCGTTGGATCCATTCCGCATCAAGGTTTCCGGTCGCATCAAGCATTATATGAATGCTTTTGGCGAAGAGATCATTATTGATAATACGGATAAGGCAATTGCTGTTGCCAGTCAAAAAACCGGGGCAGTGGTGAAAGATTATTCCGCAGCACCTGTGTATTTTTCAGAAGAAGGTAATGGTGCCCATGAATGGCTCATTGAATTTGAAAAAGAACCCCAGGACCTGGCAGGATTTACCTCGGAACTTGACACAGCTTTAAAGAACATCAACAGCGATTATGAAGCCAAAAGATATAAGGATATAGCCTTAAGGATGCCCCTGATCAAATCAGTGCCACTCAATACTTTCACCAACTGGCTTAGCAGCAAGGGAAAACTTGGCGGACAACACAAGGTGCCAAGATTGTCTAACGAAAGAACTATCCTGGACGATATCAAGTCCTTTATGCTGTAAGCATAAGAGTATTCTAATTCATTTCTCAATTTCTCCGATGTAATTTCTGCCTGTTACCTACATTTGTTGCCTGTAAAAATTAACGCATGAAATTATTGGAAGGAAAAGTTGCCATTGTTACGGGGGCTGCCCGTGGAATAGGAGAGGGAGTTGCTTTGAAACTGGCAGAGCAGGGCGCCAGCATTGCCTTTACCTATGTAAGTGAAAGCAGCGCTGAAAAAGCACAAGCCCTGGAACAAAAGCTGGTGGCAATAGGTGTGAAAGCAAAAGCTTATCGCAGCAATGCAGGGGAGTTTGCCGAGTGTGAGACATTGGTGAATAACGTGATCAAAGAGTTTGGACAGGTAGATATCTGTGTAAATAATGCAGGTATCTCTAAAGATAATTTACTCTTACGCATGACGCCGGAACAATGGGATGATGTAATGACGATCAATCTCAAAAGTGTGTTCAATATGACCAAGCAGGTTATTCGTCCCATGATGAAGGCCAAGGCAGGTAGCATCATCAACATGAGCTCCGTGATCGGGTTAATGGGTAATGCCGGTCAAAGCAGTTATGCGGCTTCCAAGGCTGGTATTATCGGGTTTACCAAATCAGTGGCAAAAGAATTAGGCAGGCGCAACATCCGTTGCAATGCCATAGCTCCCGGCTTTGTAGAAACTGATATGACAGGATACCTGAAAGAAGGTGAGCAAGCCGATAAATACAAGGCAGGCATTCCGCTGGGACGCTTTGGAACTACCGATGATATTGCTAATGTTACCTTATTCCTGGCATCAGACCTGAGTGCATATGTAACAGGACAGGTGTTGAGTGTGGATGGTGGGTTGTATATGTAAGTAGAAAATAAGGTTGATAAAAAACCTTCCTGGATATTGTATAAAAGCGCTTCCCCGGAAGTGCTTTTATATTTTTATGAGTTGGGATAATTGATTAAATGTTTCAATGCAGTATCCGGATGTTTTTCTTTTTGATATAATAATGCCAGAAAAGCATCGTGGCGATAGATCTATAGGGTTTCCATGCTTCAGCCATCTCAAGAGCCTGTTCTTTTGAAAGCTTATCTATTCCTTTCACCATTTTAATAGCGTTCAACAGTGCCAGGTCGCCAACCGGGAAGATGTCAGTGCGACGCAGTGCATGCAACAGGTATATGTCAACCGTCCAGTCGCCAATGCCTTTTAGCTTTTTTAATTCATGCCGCACCACTTCGTCTGGCTGATGCTGCAGCTTCCGCAGGTTGATGGATTCCCCTGTTAAGGCCCTGGCTAACCCCCGCGTATAAACGATCTTTTGGCGGCTTAAATAGCAACTGCGTAATTCATCATCTGACAACTGGAGTAATGCATGCGGAGTGATGTTACTGATCTTTTCCTTTAATTTTTTGTAGGCTGCGTAGGCAGATGCCAGCGATACCTGTTGTTCTAATATGGTAAGCACCAGTGTTTCAAAATTATTAGGTCGTATCCATAGGGGAGGATGCCCATACTCCTTCACGATCATGCCAAGCTGTTCATCCTTTTGAATGATAGTTTTATATAATCCCGGCAATGTTGCTTCAGTGAATCGTTCAATCATGGAATAAAAAGAAGGCTGGCAGTGTGCCAGCCCTTACAATGTAATTGTATCCTTAGGAAACTTTATTCTTGAATTTGGTAATGGCTTCCCGGGTGAAATTGCTTAGCACCAGTTTTCCGCTGATCTCGGCCCTGTGAATTAACAGGTCGTCCCAATCTTCTGTTCCCTGCCAAAGCGTTTTTTTAAGTGCGGCCATGGCATCAGGACTGCTCTTTGCCAGTTGGCCGGAAAGTCTTGATATGGATTCATCCATACTTTCTATGGAAGGATGCAGTTCTGCATACAATCCTTTCCTGCGCGCCCAGTCTCCATTGCGCCACATTCCGGCATCAATGGCTAATTGCGAAAAAGCAGAGAGGCCTAATTTTCTTTGTATGGCAGGACCCACTACAAATGGACCTATACCAATTGCCAGTTCGCTGAGTTTTATTTCTGCTCCTTCCAGGGCAATGGCATAATCCATAGCTGCAGCAAGACCTACCCCGCCACCCACACATTTGCCATGAATGCGGCCAATGATCATCTTGGGACATTTTCTCATGGCATTGATCACATTGGCAAACCCGCTAAAGAAATGAAAACCTTTTTTTTCATTTTCTATTTGAGTCAGTTCATCAAAAGAAGCGCCGGCACAAAATGCTTTGTCGCCATAGGAGCGAATAATAATGACCTTCGTTTCCTTATCAGTGCCTACAGCGTGTATTTCATTTGCCAGGTCTTCCAGCAACCTATAGGGTAAGGAATTGCTTTGTGGATGAAAGAATTCTATTGTGGTTATTCCATTGTGCGTTTCTGTGTTTACATATCCGTTGGTCATGTCTTTTGCCATAGCTACAATTTTATTAAGATGGAAAGAAGTTCAGGTTATACCTCCTTGCCTGTTTCAAAATTATTGAATACCCGCAAGATTCTTTGCTAAAGAATGACCGTCGTGTATCGTTATTTTATTCAATATTAATTTAATACAGGTATCAAAAAATAATGCCTGCATTAATAAAGGCAAGGTGGGGAATCCTGTGCCTGTTTATATAATGAATCAATGATTAGGGTTTTCTTTTCACCATTGTCAGGATGGTAGCTATACCCACATGTTCCCCTGTTTCATCCAGCATTTCCACCAGCCATTTGACAATGCCTTTTGGAATATCATTTTCATCTTTGGGGTCTTGTGGCAATTTTTCCTTGCAGGTAAACCTCACTGTCAGTTCCGCACCAGGGTATACCGGCTTGGTGAACCGCAGCTCATCTATTCCATAATTCAGCAACACTGGCCCCAATTCACTGCCATCAACAAACAATCCGGCAGCTGCGCTTAGGATAAAATATCCATGAGCCACCTGTTGCTCGAACATGGTTCCAGTGAAATCAGTACCTTTTTTATGTGCATAAAAATGATCGCCACTTAAATCGGCAAAGGCATCTATTTCTTCAGAGGTAATCTTTCTTTTAGCTGTTATCACCTGGTCACCTACCTGCAGTTCCTCAAAATATTTACGGAAGGGGTGCACATCTGTTTGGATGCCTCTTGCATTGGGCTGGAAAGATTGCGTGATGGCGGTAATGGTGGTTGGTGATCCTTGGATGGCCACCCTTTGCATGTAATGCTTCACGCCCCTAATGCCACCCATTTCCTCTCCTCCACCCGCACGACCGGGACCTCCGTGAACCAGCAATGGGAGCGGAGAACCATGCCCCGTGCTTTCTTTGGCATCATCGCGGTTCAATACCAATATCCTTCCATGGTGTGTGGCTGCACCTATCACAAATTCGGTAGCTATACGATCATCATTGGTAACAATGGAACAACAAAGAGAACCTTTTCCCATTTTAACCAGTGCAATGGCTTCCCCTATATCCTCATAAGGCATGATGGTACTTACAGGACCAAAGCATTCAATATCATGAACCGCTTCAGATCTGAACGGTTGTTCGTTTAATAGCAATATAGGGGAAATGAAAGCGCCTTTACTGGCATCCGCATCGATTACTTCCAGGCTATCAAGAGATCCGTACACTATTTGTGCGCTGGCCAACAATTTTTGAACATTCTGTCGCACTTCTTCTCTCTGCCCCAGGCTGGCTAATGACCCCATCCTTACCTTATCGTTAAGCGGGTTACCTATTACAGTTTGAGACAAAGCTTTACCTAACGCAATAGTCGCATCTTCCAGTAAATGTTGTGGAACAAATATGCGCCTTACAGCCGTGCATTTTTGCCCTGCCTTTACTGTTATTTCTTTGCGAACTTCTTTAATAAAAATATCCCACTCCGGGCTGCCTGGTGTTACATCCATACCTAATACCAGTGCGTTCAACGAATCGGCTTCCATATTGAAAGGCACGCTTTCCGCCAGGATGTTCTTATGCGACTTCAGCATCAGGCCTGTGGTTTTTGATCCGGTGAAGGTTACCACATCCTGGGCCATCACATGGTCCAGCATGTCGCCGGCACTTCCGCAAAGCAGCTGCAAGGCACCTTCAGGCAGTATGCCTGAGGCAATGATCTCTTTTACTACGGCTTCGGTAAGGTAGGATGTAATGCTTGCGGGCTTTACTACAGCGGGCACCCCTGCCAGCCAGTTGACCGCGCATTTTTCCAGCATGCCCCAGACGGGGAAATTATAGGCATTGATGTGAACAGCCACGCCTTCCTTGGGAACCAAGAGGTGATGTGCCATAAAATTGCCTCCCTTGCTCAAGCCGATAGGATCACCATCAGTTGTGTAGGGCAGGTCAGGAAACTTTCGTCGGAGAGAGGCATTGGAAAATAGATTGCCTATTCCGCCTTCAATATCTATCCAGCTATCTGCTTTCGTGGCTCCTGTATGATAGCTGATGTTGTAAAACCCTTCTTTTTTTTCCATGAGGTAGGTAGCCAGCGCCTTCAGCATGCGTCCCCTTTCGTGAAAAGTCATTTTGCGAAGGGCAGGGTTACCCACCTCGCGTCCGTACCGGAGCACTGCTGCAAAATCAAGTCCTTTGGTAGTTGCGGCAGCAATGGCTTCGCCCGTTACAGCATCATAGAGTGGTTGTCCTTCACCGTCGCCAGTTATCCATTTACCTGTAATATAATTCCCGAGTTTCTTCATGCCTGTGTTTCTTTTTCAAGGGTTATTCCAAATTGCTTTAAATGATGCAGGGCGTGTTTGTAGAGTAATTGCACATTTTCTTCAAAGTTCAGGTCGCCGAAAATAGGATTACGGGTGGCCTGGACAGGGTTCCTGTCAAAGAAGGAAAAGAAATCTGCTATTTCCGTTTTCAGTTCGTTGATCGCCTCTTCTGCCGATTTGTTTCGTACAGGTGCCGGCACTTCCGGCATCAATGGATTCATCGTGTTTTCCCTGAATGGTTTCTCGCTAACCAAAAAGCTCCTCATTTTATCCAGGTCCTCCTCGGGTGTTACAATATCTGTATAGCTTGTTTTCCCGGATGCAATGCGTACGGAGTCAGAAAAATGTTCAACCATCTGCTGAAGAGTCATTTTTCCCCATTGCGGAGGGGTGTCACTGGGAACCTGGCGTAACAGGGTTACCAGCCTGTGTTGTAGAAATTGCAATTTCTCTTCGTTCATATGCAAGTTGTAAGTAGCTGCCAATTTAGGTAAAAATTGCGGCCCGGTGAGTAGTGGTCCCCTGTTTCAGGTACAGGAGCAAAGAAAAAGCCCTACCAGTGCAGGGCTTATATAAAATATGAGGTAAATTATTAATTATGCTTCGTCACTGTTGTTGCCTTCGGCAATGGCAGCGGAGAGATTATCCATTTCTGTGGTGATGCAACCACTGAGTTTCGAAAAGATATCTTCCACGGACCCTTCACCATGTATGCGTTCCAGCTTACCCTTGCTTTCATAATAGGCAGCCACTGGTTCCGTTTCCTGTTTGTACACACTAAAGCGCTTCCTGATGATCTGCTCGTCCGTATCGTCACTGCGGCCGGAGGTGGCGCCTCTTTTTACCAGTCTTTTTACCAGTTCATCTTCTGTCACTTCCAGGGCCAGCACTTTACAAATGCCGGTCTTTTTCAGTGCGAGCAATTTGTCCAGGGCTTCTGCCTGGGCGATCGTGCGTGGAAAACCATCAAACAGGAAACCCCTGGCATCCGCATGCTTTTCCAGCGAAGAGTCGATCATACCGATCACTACTTCGTCTGGCACCAGTTGCCCTTTGTCCATAAAGTTTTTGGCTTCAAGACCCAGCGGGGTTTTATCAGCTATTTCCTGGCGCAGCAAATTACCTGTTGATAAATGTATCAAACCAAACTTCTCTACTATTTTTTCGGATTGGGTGCCCTTTCCACTTCCCGGGGGGCCAAATAAGATCAAATTGAACATAGACGCTTCCTAAGCTTGAAAAACAAATATAAGGAAAAAGCGCTTCGCCGGGGGTTCATTGCTACTGCAGCCATATGATTTTCGTTAGGTTATACATTAATAGCACCTAAGTAAAAGAACATGCTATTATAAATAGGTATGTTCAGCAACCCAGGCAGCAGCAAGGCTTTCACATTTGTTTACAAAACCGCTCCTTTTCATTCTTCGTAAATTTGGAATAACCTTTTTCATGAAACGAATACTTATTTTATTACCACTGGCATTGGGATTGCAGTTTTGCACTTATTCTCAATCCAAAAAACAGGCAACAATGGACTCAACCAATCAAAATAACCCGGTATATTCCCATTCTGACAGCTCGAAAGTAACGATGACCGATGCGGAATGGAAAAAGATCCTTCCAGCAGATGTGTACCAGGTGGCCAGGGAAAAAGGGACTGAAAGGCCCTGGAGCAGCCCATTGGAAAATATTAAAGACAAGGGCACTTACTATTGCGCCGTTTGTGGCAACCCTTTATTTGTAAGCGATACCAAGTTTGAAAGCGGCTGTGGCTGGCCCAGCTTTTACCAGCCGGTGAGCAAGGGTAGCATCATCTACGCGCCTGATAATGCCTATGGCATGAAGCGCACCGAAGTGATGTGCGGTCGGTGCAAATCGCACCTGGGACATGTTTTTGATGATGGTCCGCCCCCCACAGGTCTTCGCTATTGCATCAATGGGGTAGTGCTGGATTTTAAAAAAGCACAGGAAGCGGAGAAGCAGTACAAAAAAGAGAATTAGGAATTTTGGGATCGAACTGGATTTTTGGGGAGAATTGGATTTCCTGAATTGTGGCAATTCATGAATTACCTACGTATTCATACAAACTAATAATTTATTTATCCTCAAACCTAATTCCTTCCATTTTAATCTTTTAACCTATCATCTTTTCACCCTTTCTCCTTCCATCATATATTTTTTTGCCCCGGTTATTTAATGCACTAACTTTTAAGGACTAAAACTTATGCATATGAACCGGGCATTGTTCTCCCTCTTTTTTTTATTATTCATTCAAACCCTGAACGCACAGCAATTTGTAAAAAAGTACACCATTGAACAGTTTTACAAGACCATCAATTTTGGCGGTGGCAATTTTAATAAGCAGGAAAATAAGATCCTCCTGCATGACAACAGTACGGGCATCTTCAATGTCTACGAACTGGACCTGGCTTCCAAAGTAAAGAAGCCCCTAACACAATCTACCAAAGAGTCCTATTTCATGATCGATTATATCCCGGGATCTAATGCCTTCCTGTATACTGCTGACAAGGGCGGTAACGAAAATGATCACATTTACCTGCAATCAGGCGATTCTACCAGGGACCTGACACCCGGGGAAAAAGAAAAGGCTGGTTTCTTTGGATGGAACAAGGCCAAAACAGCGTTCTACTACCAATCCAATGTTCGTGATCCCAAATACTTTGATGTGTATAAAATGAGCATTGCCGATTGGAAACCAGAGTTGCTCTATACCAACGATAAGGGATTTGATGTGGGAAGCATCTCGCCGGATGAGAATCACATATTACTGGTGAAGAATATCACCACGGATAAAAATGAAATGTACCTGCTGGACAGGAAGTCCGGTGATTTGAAAAAGATCTCTGTCGAAGACGAAGCCACCTATTCCCCACAGGCATTTGAACTGGATAACAGTGCTTTTTATTACCTCACCAATGAGGATAATGAATTTGCCCGTTTGATGAAATACAACATGTCCACTGGTAAAAAAGAAACCGTGTATTCCGATAAATGGGATGTGATGTATATGTACCTCAGCGAAAACGGTAAATATCACGTTATTGGCATCAATGAGGATGGTCGCAATAAGGTATTATTCTTTGATCACCATACCGGGAAACAAATTCCTTTTCCTGCAGTTAAGGAGGGGAATGTACAGGGTGTCAGCATTTCGCCGTCAGAAAAAAACATGATCATCTACGTAGCCGGCGATCGTTCGCCCGTTAACCTGTGGTGGTATAATTTCGATACCCGTAAGATGCAAAAGCTGACATCTGCACTGAACCCGGAGATCAATCCTAATGACCTGGTGGATACACAGGTGGTTCGGTTTAAGTCTTTTGATGGTATGGAAGTGCCTGCCATTTTTTATAAGCCCAAACAGGCATCTGCCGGAAGAAGGGTGCCGGCATTAGTATGGGTGCATGGTGGTCCTGGGGGACAAAGTCGTGCCGGTTATTCACAGGCCATTCAATATTTTGTCAATCATGGGTATGCCATACTTGCTGTTAACAACAGGGGCAGTAGTGGTTATGGTAAGTCGTACTACAAAATGGATAACCGGAACCATGGTGATAAGGACCTTAAGGATTGCGTATGGGGTAAAAAATGGCTGGCATCCCAATCCTATATTGATCCCAATAAGATCGGTATTTATGGTGGCAGCTATGGTGGCTTCATGTCACTGGCAGGAATCATCCAGTACCCCAATGAATTTAAAATAGGTGTGGACCTGTTTGGTGTCACCAACTGGTTACGTACCCTGAAAAGCGTTCCGCCTTACTGGGAAAGCTTTAAAAAAGCTTTGTATGAGGAAATGGGTGATCCTGAAAAAGACAGTGTGAGACTGCACAATATTTCACCTTTGTTCAATACGGATAAGATCAAAACGCCACTCCTGGTGCTACAGGGAACGAATGACCCACGTGTTTTGCAGGTTGAAAGTGATGAGATAGTGGCCGGGGCCCGCAAAAACGGAACGCCGGTGGAATATGTTCTGTTCCCTGATGAAGGCCATGGCTTCATCAAAAAAGAGAACCAGATAAAGGCAGCAAAGGTCACCCTCGATTTCCTGGACAAATACCTTTCAGGAAATGGTGCCGCTTCTTCAGAAAAGAAGAAGGCGTTTTAAGAAAAATGAATAGGAATAATGTTGGCCCTCTGGTTAGAGGGCTAACTTTTTTATACAACTGTTCAACGTTTATCCTTCTTTTAAATTTTATATACCCGTTTTCAAATAGAACAATTCGATTATATTAGTATTCTAACAAAACTCTTATGATATTGAAGCTCCGGCATTGTTATGTCTTCCTGCTTGTATTCCTTACAGGATTACAATCCATCGCTCAGATCAATTTATCAGCCCCTGTTCCTGTAGACCCTAATGTCAGGGTTGGCAAACTATCCAATGGGCTGACCTATTACATTCGAAAAAACACCCTCCCTGATAATAAGGTGGAACTGCGCCTGGCTGTGAATACAGGTTCTGTAATGGAAGATAAGGACCAGCGTGGATTGGCGCATTTTATGGAGCACATGAACTTCAATGGCTCCAAACATTTTCCGAAGAATGAACTGGTGAATTACCTGCAAAAGATTGGGGTGCAGTTTGGTGCAGATCTGAATGCCTACACAGGCTTTGACGAAACCGTGTATATCCTTCCCATATCAACAGATGATCCTAAGATCGTGGAACAGGGATTTACAGTTTTAGAAGACTGGGCCTTCAATAACCTGATGGACAAATCAGAGATTGACAAGGAAAGGGGCGTAGTGCTGGAAGAGTCGCGCCTGAGCAAGGGTGCCCAGCAAAGAATGCTGCGCCAGTATTTCCCTAAATTATTCAATGGCTCCCTGTATGCAGAACGCCTGCCTATTGGATCGGACTCCATATTAAAAACATTCCAGCCCGCCACGCTGCAGCGCTTTTATAAACAATGGTACCGCCCCAACCTGATGGCAGTTATCGTTGTGGGTGACATTGACCCTGCAGAAGCGGAAAAAAAGATCAAAGCTCATTTCGGCAGTTTTAAAAATCCTGTCGCAGGCAAACCGCGTCCCTCCATCATCCCTATAAAACCAAGAACAAAACCAGAGGCCATGGTACTGACAGATGAAGAGAATACCAACACCATCCTGGAAGTGATCAACTACCTGAGACCTGCTCAAAAAATAAAGACATGGGCCGACTATCGCAAGGACCTGGTTAATGACCTGGTGAACTCACTGATCAACGAGCGCCTGCAGGAACTGACCACCAAAGAGAATCCACCTTTTGTATATGCTTTCACCGGCCAGCAATCGTTTATCCGCGGGTACGAAGCTTTTGTGTCTTTTGCAGTATTGGGAAATAATACATCCAAGGAAGCCCTGGACGCCGTGGTAGCAGAAACGGAAAGGGCCCGCAAATATGGCTTTCTACCTACAGAGATTGAAAGGGTAAAAGCTTCCCTGTTGAACAGCGCTGAAACAGCCTTTCATGAAAAAGATAAATTGCAATCTGCACAGTTGGTGCAGGGATACCTGAATAATTTTTTGCAGGGCGAACCAATACCAGGTGTTGAGAACCGCTACAAATTCATTAGCCAGGTCTTGCCAGGTATCACCGCAGAAGAGATCAATGCTGTAGCCAGGAAGATGCCTGATAATAAAAATGCTTTTGCCTTGCTGATGGCACCCTCGAAAATGAAAGACAAACTACCTTCCAATGAGGCGCTTTTGTCCGATATGATTGCTGCAACTAAACAGGAAGTAAAACCTTACGAGGAAAAGGCGGTGGCGCAAAACCTGATGAGTGAAACACCAACACCTGGAAAGATCACTTCCGAAACAAAGAATGATAAACTGGGTACTACCAATATTACGTTGAGCAATGGAGTGACGGTTACACTCAAGCCGACTACCTATAAAAATGACCAGGTATTGATGGATGCCTGGCGCTGGGGTGGTTATCAGCGGTTTCCGTTAGCTGAAAAGGATAACGCCAAACATGCAGCCAACGTGGTAAATGAAATGGGAGTGAAAGACCTTTCACCCACGGACCTTCAGAAATTCCTGTCAGGAAAAACAGTTGAAGTAACACCGTATATCAATGAACATGAAGAAGGAATAGAAGGCAGCAGCAGTGTCCGGGATTTTGAAACATTCCTGCAGCTGGTCAACCTGTATCTTACACAGCCCCGGAAGGATGAGAGCCTGTTCAGATCCATGGTGACCAAGGAGAAGAGCATGGTGCAATTCATGAAAAGCAATCCCCAGGCCTTTTACCAGGATACACTAATGAAGATCGTTTATAACAACAATCCATGGGTCAGTGTCATTCCTACAGAAGAAGAGTACAATAACCTGAACCTGGATACAGCATTATCCATTTACAAACAGGTGTTTGGCAATGCCGATGGTATGCATTTCACCTTTGTAGGCAATATTGACCTGGCAAAGGCCAAACCATTGCTGGAGAAGTACCTGGGCTCTTTACCCGCCACACCTTCGGACCACTTGTTTAAGGACAATAACATTCGGCCGGTTAAGGGTGTAGTTGAAGCGAATATTAAAAAGGGGAAGGAGGAAAAAGCTCTTATTACTATGCTGTGGACGGGCGAAACCCAATACAGCCGCGAGGAAAACATGGCCTTCCAGGCATTGCTCGATGTGTTGAATATTTCCATCATCGAAAAGCTCAGGGAAGAACTGGGAGGTATGTATAGTGGCGGATTAAGAGGCGCCATTCAAAAAAGACCGTATGTGCATTATTCCGTTTCCGCAACCATACCTACGGGACCCGAAAACGTGGACAAACTCACCAATGCCTTGCTGACCATTATCAAAAATGCGCAACAGAAAGGAGTGGAGCAAAAGGATCTTGATAAGGTAAAAGAAACATGGAAGAAGCATTACCGTTCACAGTTGCAGGAAAATAATTACTGGCTGGATAATTTGTCCCGTGCCTTCATTGACCAGGTAAATCCTGAAAACATTTTGGACTATGAGCAGAAGGTTGATCAATTAACGGTTGGCGACCTGCAAAAGGCAGCACAGAAATTTCTAACCATGGACAATTATGTGAAGGCAGTTTTATACCCTGAGAATGCCAAGGTACCGGGTGGTGTAAAAAAGACCTTTTAACTGATCACTATCAGGAGAACAGGCTGGCATTTTGGTGCAGGATTTTTTAAATTAGTACTGGAATGTTTACCTGTTCTTCCCAAGCCATCTTAGCTCAGTTGGCCAGAGCGGCTGATTCGTAATCAGCAGGTCGTCGGTTCGATTCCGATAGATGGCTCTACTTTTTATACATCATACTTCCGCCAGTCATTTTATGATGATATTCTATATTATACCAGTATAAATCACTACCAATGAAACCTATGAAAAAAACGTTCAGGAATATACTCGGTAGGTTTCGCTTTCAGTATCAACCAAACAGACCAGGTATTAAAACTGAAGCAGCAATAATGGAAGAATGGGAAAGGAATGGTTGTCCTGTTCCACCACCTCATGTGGTGAAACAAAGAATCATTAAAGAATACCAGCAGCGCCATAATTATTCAACATTTATAGAAACAGGAACTTACCTGGGTGATATGGTGGAGGCTCAGAAAAGTAGTTTCAAAAAACTTATTTCCATTGAATTGAGTAATGAATTGTACCTGGAAGCAAAGAAGAGATTTAAGAATGACAGAAATGTGTTGATCGTCCAGGGAGACAGTGGAAAACAACTCCCGGAAATTTTAAAGACTGTAAACGAACCTGCCATATTTTGGTTGGATGGTCATTACTCAGAAGGTAAAACTGCCAAAGGAGATAAGGACTGTCCCATATTCGAGGAACTACATGCCATATTGGATCAGGGTGTTTATGAGCATGTGATTTTGATTGACGACGCCAGGTTGTTTGTCGGGAAAGGAGATTATCCCCGGATTGAAGCCCTGGCCGAATACATCCGTGGGGAAAATCAAAATTATAAACTGGAAGTAAAGCATGATATAATACGCTTTACTGTTTAGGACTACAATAAAATGAATGTCTTTTTGTCTTTCTTCGTGTAGGTATGACCTTTATATTTTCATTTCTATCATCCACACATGCCCAAATGGATCTATGACTTGGCCCTGCCGGTAGCCGTAGTCATAGCTTTGTGCAGGAGATGATACTACCGCACCTGCCTCCACCGCTTTACCCATGACTGCATCAACATCCGGAACAAATAGGCCGATAATAACGGTAGTGCCATTATGTTTTTGCGGGTTAAAATGACGGGGGTTCGATGTTTCTTCGTGTAGATGAAATATGGTGTCATCAATAGCTAATTCAGCCACATGTATGCTGCCATCGTCATTAGTCAGTTTCATCCGCTCGATGGCACCAAAAGCCTTTTCATAAAAACTGATATCCTTTGTTCCATTCTTTATAAAAAGCTGCGGGGCGAAGAAGGTTTTATTAATATCCTTCATGGTAAAGAAATTTGAAGTCAAAGTTGTTCAAATTAATTTAAACAAAATGGCGTGAATTGCTGATAGAGGATATTAGGCGGCGTTATACTATTCAAGAGGGTAGTGTACCTAATATATTAATAAGAGTTTTTGTACTTAAGTTTTAAATTTGGATAAAGGGATAGATAGTGTCGCTCATGCAATGGAAACTGGTGAGCTTATAAAAGCTACACTATTCCTCGCCCCCTCACCTTCATTCAATTACATACAACCAAACAAACGCATGAGAAAATTATTGCTTTTACTGCCTGGCTTATTCATCGCATTAGCTGTCCAGGCTCAGGCCGACAATAAAATAGTGATCGGGAAAATCGATACCGTTTACTCCACCATTTTGGGTGAAAAAAGACAGGTCTGGGTTTATACACCGGATATAACAGCGCCTAATCATGTAGCTACGCAACGCTATCCTGTGCTCTACCTGCTGGATGGCGATGGGCATTTTCCTTCTGTAACAGGCTTGATCCAGCAACTAAGCCAGGTCAATGGCAATACGGTATTGCCGGAGATGATCGTAGTGGGTATTCCCAATACGAACAGAACCAGGGACCTTACACCTACGCATGTTGCCAGTGATCTGCCAGCAATGGATTCCAACTTCTCTAAAAATTCAGGTGGTGGCAAAAATTTCCTTGCATTCATTGAAAAGGAACTGGTGCCTCATATTGACTCTGTATATCCTGCTGCGCCCTATAAGGTATTGGTAGGGCACTCATTTGGAGGTTTAACCGTTATCGATGCTCTCGCCAATCATCCCGGGTTATTCAATGCCTATATAGCTATTGACCCCAGCATGTGGTACGATCATCAAAGATTTCTTGCAGCGGTAAAAAAGAAGTTATCCTCGAACAGGTATGACGGAACCAAATTGTTCATCGGTATCGCCAACACCATGCCTGATGGAATGACATTGCAGCAAATGAAAAAGGATACTTCTGATGAAACCCGGCACATACGTTCCATTTTTGCATTGGATACATACATAAAGGCCAACCCGAAAAACAATTTGCAATATGCCAGTAAATACTATGCAGATGATAACCATGGCTCAGTTCCACTGGTAAGCGAATATGATGGATTGCGGTACATATTTAATTTCTACCGGATACATATAACGGGTAAGGAGTTTTCCGATACCTCTGCTGCGCTTGTAGCTAAATACAGGAAACATTACAGCCAGGTATCAAAGGAAATGGGTTACAAAGTTTCGCCCCCTGAATCATTCATCAATTTCCTGGGTTACGACGCCATGTCTAAAAAGAATTTTACCAAGGCTGCTGCTCTTTTCAAAATGAACATGGAGAATTATCCCACCAGTAGTAATGTATATGATTCCTATGCCGATCTGCTTGCCACACAAAAAGATACCCTTAATGCAATGGCTAATTACAATAAAGCATTGACTATACAATTCAATGCAGATACCAGGCGAAAATTAAATGTACTCGAAGGGAAGCCGAATTTCACCATGTCAGAAAAGGAATTGCAGCAGTATACAGGTGCTTTTGAAATTGAAGGACCTTCGGTAACCGTAACATTTTATATAAAGAATGGTGCACTTTGGGCCAATGTGCCCGGTGATGTGGATGAAGAAATGGTGCCGCTTTCCGCTGATACATTTACTTTAAAGAATGTCAATGGGTATAACGTGCATTTCAAGGTGGAAGATCACAAGGCCACTGGTTTTACTTCCGTGCAGCCCAATGGCACTTTTAAAGGCCATGTGAAAAAGCAATAATCATTAACCGCTTATTCTTTAACATACAGCGATCCCGGACCATCATATGCATCAATCTGGAACATAAGGCTATCATGCGACAGGCTAATAATAATGGCAGGTGCGTCCATGTCGTTATCATAAACGATCCTGTCTCTTACACCTCCCATCACCTGTGAGTTATGCTTTATGATCTTGTAACTGCCGCTTTGCTGAATGACACCATTTGAATACCTCTGGTAATTGGTGGAAGTGAATTGTAAAAGATTGTCATTTCCGGCAGGGTAGTTCAAAACCCCTCCCTGGCCATTATAGCTGGTACGCAATTCCCAGCTGCCTGTAATTAGGGGAAACTGATCGCGATCCTTCTTACATGAAAAGAATAAAACACTGGACAAAATAAATACCAACCTTAAAAAAGTACCAGGCATATGATAACATTTACAGGCTTTGACAAGCAAACAAGATGGAACGTTGCATTGGTTGCAGCTAAAGCTACCCGTATTAAGTTTTGATCATTGCATTTTACATAGACATCTTTATTAATGGTTTTGAATGTATAATAATCATTGCTGTATAGCGCCGTGGACCACTTGCCTTTCTCTCCTTACTGCCTGGCAACGTACATATCTAACCGTTTTCAGCGTATTATTTCGCAATCTTACCCGGGTAAGCACCTGGTTGCAGGAAGTGGCATTTTTCTTGCTGGGTTGCAGCGTTAATCCTGGGATACAAGCAAACCTGTATCCATATAATTTGTAACCTAATAAAACAAAAAATGAAAAACATCCACAGGTACCCCGTGACCTTTTCGCTTTTCCTTGTCTTTACCTTATTGCTGGCCTCCTGTAAAAAGGAAAATAGCGCCTCTTCTCCCGGAACCCGCCAGGTTAAAATATTTCTTACCGATGGCCCTGCCAGGTTTGATGCTGTCAATATCGACATAATGCGTGTAGAAGTCTGGACCTTACCTGATTGTTGTCGGGACAAGAGAAGCGATGATCGCGGCGATGAACATGAAGATGATCATGATGAAGATAGTTCTGAACAAAGATCCGGCTGTGGTAAATGGGATACCTTGTCCATTCGTCCAGGGGTTTACAACCTGCTTAATCTGAGCAATGGCACCGACACATTGCTGGCAACAGGTTATACACCTGCGGGCGCCATTCGTAAAGTGCGCATCACGCTGGGTGATCATAATACCGTGGTAGCAGACAGTGTCAGCTATCCCTTATATCTTCATAGCAATCATCACCAAATTATTATCAAGCCGAAGGATGATGAATTCGAAAACCAGGGACGTAACAACTTACAGTTATGGCTTGATTTTGATGCAGGGCACTCCATTATAAAAGAACAGGATAATCATTTTTACCTCAGGCCCAGCATTCACCTGTTTACTCCAGGATCCACAGCAGCCATTGAAGGAAGGGTGCAGCCTGCGCAAGCCAATGCCATTGTTTCCACTATCAGTAATGGCGATACGCTGGTAGCCATGCCACGTTTGGATGGATATTTCAAAATACGGGGCATCAGGTCTGCTACAGCCAATTTGTTTGTCAACGCAACTGCTAATGGCTATGCAGATACCACACTAAACAGTATACAATTGCATCCTGGTAAGGAGACCAATATCGGAACGGTAACCTTGCACCAATAGAAGGTTAAAATAACATCAGGAGGGTGCCCCGGATGTCCGGGACACCCTTTTTCTTTTCCCTCGAGGTAATTGGCAATACGCTGGCAAAGAGTCGTAACGTCCAAAGGTTGTCTAATAGGGCGGAATGCTTTGTTCCGTCAGTCCTTACAATTGCAGATCCTAAAGAACTTTACAGCGAACGAAAATGAATATTCAGTTTTTAAACCTGAAAGAGTAGATCCCTAATTTTCATGAAGCAGCATCCAGGAGGTTCCAAATTTATCACGCAGCATGGCAAAGCGATTGGCGAAGAAGGTTTTTTCCATCTTCATGAAGATCTCACCATCCTGCGAAAACAGGTTATAGATATGTTCTGCTTTCTCCGCCGTTTCCAGTCGCAGTGTTAAATAGGCACTGCGCATGGGTTCGGCATTTGGTACATCGGCACCCCTGACAAGGGTACCACCTATTTCAATAATGGCATGAAGAATTGGTTTCTTCCATTCCTTTGGAAAATGGGGTGGGGCTTGTTGATGAGCCATCATCATGGTTATTTTGCCCCCAAGATTTTCTTCGTAAAACCTGAATGCCTCTTCGCAATGTCCCGGGTAGTTGATATAAATATCCAGTTGTAGTGATTGGTCAGTATTCATTGATTATGATTTTGTCTTTACTTGCCCGGAAATCTGCTGTTGGTAGCAGCTGTTATATTGTCTTCGGTTTTCACTTCCTGCTTTATTGATGCACACCAGCAAATATTCACCAGGTTCGTACCTGCATTGCATTCTTTGTTCTGACCTTAAATTTATTACTAATGTTCAACACTGTAGATTCATTCAATAAGAAAAGGGCTATTATGCAATAGCCCTTTTCGAATAAAAAACGAAACCTCTTATTGTGCAAGCTTAGAAAAGGTTATATGGGCATTTTCATTAGGATTGATACTGTCTATGTAAATAGTGGTCAGTGTTTTTTTACTGATAAAATAATTTTCATTCAAACTGGTTAAAGGAAGACCAGATCCAATGGTCATCGTAAATCCGTAAGGACTGCTGCCATAAACAGGAATGCCATAATAAAAAATGGCTTCCTGGTAGTGCCAGTAGCCTATGGTCTGGTTTCCGTTATCATCGGCTATCATGCTACCATCGCTGTTGAATGTAAAAATATAATTGGCAAATTGTGAAGTGGTGTTGTCATTGCCCTGGACAAAAGAAGTCAGCTTCCACCTTCCGGCAGTAATGATGTCTCCCACAGGAAGCTGTGAAGTTGTAGTATCGGCTGGTGCAAGTGACGGATCCGTAGTGGTAACAGTTCCACCTCCACTGCTTCCACCATTGTGCCCACCAGTACTTGTTCCACTTCCACCTGTAGAATTTTTACCCAGGGAGTTTTGTCCTACTGAACCTTTACTTATGGCATTGACAGAGGCAGTATTCACCTTGCCTGGATTGGCATTGGTAGGGATCTCGGTTTTCTGACAGCTTTCCAGTGCAAGGAAGGCTACACTCATAGAGAGGAGAAGTGCGGAAGTAAATTTGCTTTTCATGTTACTTGTTGTTCTGATTTTTAATGAATGAATACGATGAACAAGTTGTAGTAAACACAAAAACAAAAAACATAACCACCAGGGGCAATTATTTTTTTCAACACCTGGAAAGCCTGGTATTTCAATCTGCTACCACGCGTGGTAGCAGATTGATGCTTACATTTAGCACCATTGCCTGGCCAATACTGTAAGACCCATGATCTTGTAATATTGGCATTACATCCATTTGTTGAATCTGATGAAAGAAGAAAAACCAGCTCCGGACCCGTTTCAAACGAAAAAGCATTTTGACATCCTTGATGGATTAAGAGGAATTGCAGCACTGGCTGTTGTTATTTTCCATTTTATGGAATGGATTTTCACTGATCCTGACAAAAACTTTATTGGTCATGGGTTCTTAGCTGTTGACTTTTTCTTTTGTTTATCTGGCTTTGTCATTGGTTACGCTTATGATGACCGGTTCCGGAAAATGGGGGTAGCCGCTTTTTTTAAGTCAAGGCTTATAAGGTTGCATCCTTTAGTGGTCCTGGGTTCTGTATTGGGATTGTTGGGATTTTTCCTGGATCCTTTTGCAGCGCCCTTAGCCTACAGCGCAGGCAAGATTGCTTTACTCTTTATTGGCTCAGTTTTCCTGGTTCCTCTTCCTTTAATGGAGGAACGGGCCTTTAACCTATTTGCCTTTAATGCGCCATCCTGGTCGCTTTTTTGGGAATATGTCGCCAATATATTGTATGCTTTTATTTTTTACAAAATAGGCCGCCGGTCCCTTGCTGGTTTGACTATTCTGGCTGCTGCAGGCATTTGTTTCGTTAGTTACCGGGCAGGTAACCTCCTGGGCGGATGGTCAAAAGACAACTTCCTGGATGGTGGTGCCCGTGTTGCGTATTCTTTTTTAGCAGGTCTCCTGCTTTACCGTTCCAATTGGATCATTAAAAACAGGATTGGTTTTCCCGTGCTGGCCATTGTATTGTTTGTAGTCTTTATGATGCCCGGCTCAGAGTGGAACTGGCTGACAGAGGCACTGACAGTGCTGATCATTTTTCCGTTGGTTGTTTCTCTTGGTGCAGGTTCCAGCCTCTCGCCTCAATGGAAAAAAGTTTGCCGGTTCTCTGGCAATATATCCTATCCTCTGTATATGACACATTATGCCGTCATTTGGATCTTTGGTAATTATTATACAACTCAGAAACCACTGGTAGAGGATCTGCCCTAAATCATCATACCGGGGATCATGTTGCTGATTCTGATTGCTTATTTGGTAATGCGGTTTTACGATATACCGGTAAGGAAATACCTGGGAAAAAAATGGCGACGGGAAGTTTAAATTTTTGCCCGCGAATTTCTATAAACTATTAAAAGTGATGCTTTCATTAATGGAAATAGCATGCATTTCATAAACCTTTGAACCATCTGCGTTTGTTGAGCTGGCATAGGTTGACCTTCCACTGGCTGTGTTGAAAACAAATTGCCTGTTATCCAATTGCATTAGTTGTCCGCTTCCCGGCATAAAGCCCCCATACCCTGATGTTGTATTCCATGGAAAAGGAATCGTCATCATATTGGTCTGTGTAATTGTCCATGAGGCATGTAATGGCTGTTGGGAAGTATTACACATGTCATTGATGGTCAAAGCTCCGTTCTGTTCAAAATGGTAAAATGATTGCTGCACACACTGGGATAGTACATAAGAGGTATCGGATCTTTTTACATTTTTTTGAACCTGGGTATTGCCCGAAACATCCACAGTTGCAATAGAAACACTGTCAACGGTGATGATTGCTGTTTTGTAGGGATACCATACATGAGACATTAATATCCCGGGAGCATTCACGTAAGCATCTTTTTTGTTACAAGCAAAAACACAAACAATTACTAAGACCGTAAAAATTCTGATCATATTGTCAATCCAACAACCAGTTTTTGAGGATGGTTTAAAATGATTGTAATGGCTCTAATATACATTTTTTGATGGACCCTGGAAAGAGGATGCGCTCCTTATCGGCATTATACAATTTTATTCTATGGCATCGAATTTCATAGCTTTTGGTTTTAAGCTCAGGACCGTTTTTTCTTAATTATTGTTGTCTGAGAAACAGAGAACAATTCCTGCCCCGCTGATTTACTTCGGTACAACTAATATACTAGTTGCCCAGGCGTTATTGGACACGGTAACAGGTACGGTTTGCCCGTTTTTCCAATATAAAGCCGTATAAGATTCAGTTCCTGCCACATATACATTGCTGCCAAAGAGAGCTATAGAAGTGGGGTAAGTGTAACTTGATCCGTTGGTAAGTTGCACTTCCTGGCCGTTTTTCCAGTACTTAGCTACAGCTCCTGTCCCACCTGCCCTTCCAACCCAGTCGCCTTCCCACCCGGCAACATACACACCAGTGCTGTTAACAGCTATAGCATTAGCAGTAGCATTAACTGCTGAACCGTTGGTTAGTGTAAAAGGCTGGCCGTTTTTCCAGTACCTGGCTACGTGCGCCGTTCCATTAGACTGTGATCCGGCAACATATACATCACCGCCATAAACAGCTATAGAATAGGCAAAAGCCTGTTGAGTTCCATCAGTAAGGGCATCTGCCTGGCCATTTTTCCAATACATGGCTACCCCATTCTCATAACCAGCAACATACACATTGCCGTCTGCAACAATAATGGATCTGGCCTCGGCTTCCTTTGTTCCATCCGTGAGTGCAACTGGCTGTCCGTTTTTCCAGTATATGGCTATGGACGCGGATCCTTTAACTTCCCACCCCGCTACATACACATCGTTGCCTGACACCGCGATAGAATTCGCACCTGCACCTGTAGGACCGGTCAGCTCCACCGGTTCGCCGTTTTTCCAGTATTTGGCTATATTAAAACGTTGTACAAAACCATCGCCATCCCACCCGGCCACATATATATCGCTGCCCGCAACAGCAATCGAAGTGGCACCGGAATTATTAGATTTGCTTTTTAGTGTTACAGGCTGGCCATTTTTCCAATAAGTAGCCTGGCCATTTAGGTCTCCTGCCACGTAGATATTTACAAGCGAATCATTGCCTGGTTGATATACAACATTTGATTGAGGATTTACAACCACCTGCACGGTATCCATCGAAAACAATCCGCCTGCGTCTGTAACTTTCAATTGAAACAGGTAGGTGGCTTCTACCAGGCCACTTATCTGTGTTTCAACATCCCTTGCATTGTCTATGCTGATCAGGCCAGGTCCAGAAATCTTTGTCCAGAGGTAACCCGCAATATCATTATTGGGATCAGTGGAACAACGGCCATTTAAATGCACGGAATTTAAAGGTAAAGTAATGGTTTGGTCCAGGCCTGCGCAAGCTCTGGGTGGCTTGTTGTCTTTACCGCAGGTTTCACAAGAATTATCTTTTTTACAAGCAGGGATAAGAATAGCTATGCTTGTTGCTACAAACAATATTGGTAATAAAGTCCATTTCATTTTATATAATTAAGGTGTTGAATACGTTTTCCTGCGCACCTTGCCAGGTTTCACTGAGGACTCTCAAAAGAATTGGGTAATGCGGTATTTCTTAGGAATTCTTTACATCTTTTCCTGGTATAAAGTTCTGGTCCGGTAAGGGTAATTAGTGGTAAGAATGCGACATTTTAGGATGTGCTGCAGTTAGCAAAGGGTGCTGAAAACATATTAAAAGATAAGACAATTTATATAAATGGCAAAGCCTCCGTTGGGATTTATGCGAAAGGATTTTTGATTAGTTCATGTCAGGTCCCAACATTGGCAATACCAATGTTTCTACGCTAACCACCAGAATATAGAATTCGTCTTTGCAGGAAACTTATTTTCATAGAAACCTATTACATATCCTGCAGATTGCCAACGAAAGCCATGCCTGGGTAACATCTTTGTTTTGACCCTTAGTTATTCGCAAATTCCACAATCCTTTTTTTCCTTGATGCGTTACAAACCAGTGAAGGGCTTTTTCTATTTCAGGGTCTTTCTTTGAAAACTCCAATAAGGAAAGTGAGTCAAGGGCAGAAACCAGGTCTGTAAACCAAAACGGAAAAGTGAACCTTAACCAATATTCTTTTTCCCCTCTATCCCCGTACTTATCTTTTTTGAACAAGCCTGATAACAACAGCCTGCCTGCTTTGTTTGCCCCTGTTGATTTCCGGTAGAATGAATGTGCGGCAAAAGCTCTTAATACAACACCTGTAACCATGTGGGAAAAAGGTTGTAGTTTATCCGGTTCTATGACCGGGTCATTAGTCGAAATGATATGGATATTATTTTTTGTTGTCCTGAAAGGTATGGCCCATCCTCCGTCTGATTGCCGGATGGCAATGAGCCAATCAAACACTTTATCAATTCGCTTATCCTCTTCAAAACCTGCCTTGATTAATAGTTCTGCAATACCACCCGTGTAGTTAGGGGTATATTGATTGCCGTAAATACCTCTGAAATCACCTTCTTTGGTTTGGAATGAAAAAAGATATTCGGCTGCTTTTTGTATGGCTGAATGTTGTTTCGTAAATCCAAACTTTTCAATTAGGATCCCTACATTTCTGTAAGTCTCCAATTGGTTATAATTTTCTTTTGTCCGTATATGCTCTTTTGCACCCGGATAATCCCATGAACCATTTTTATTTTGCTTTCTTAAAATATTTTGGGGCTCAGTAAGCTGCCACAATTCCTGTACTGAAATTGTTTTATGTAATAGATCCCTTTGTGCCGAGAGTGAAACTGCTTTGTTTGTATGTTCAACCATGGGAGCTATCGGGTCATATTTGAAAATATCCAGCCACATTATATTAAGATTTGTAAGGTCACCATTATCCCTTAAGCATGAGATATTCCAAAGCTCGGTTATGTTTGTTTAACTGGGACTACAGCTGTAAAGCAATATATCGACCAGGATATGTTAACCCGCAGCACGACAGGAGTCCTTGTTGTACGTTCGTAAATTTTTAGATGGTATCTATATTAACTTACTCAGTTCTTTTGTCATGGAGTCAACTAATTCTGGACGTCCATGAAACTGCGCAGGAGTATTTTGGAAAAGTGCAATTTTCCAAAGATCATTTTGTTTAATAGCAATTAGGGATTGAATAGCGTTCGTTGCTGGATTCAGTTCATTTTTGCCTGGTGGAACCATTCCAACAATTGCTCTTAGTAAGGCAGTCTGTGAATTTAAGAATCGAATTTCTTCAATTTTCCAAACATATCTTGCTGTCTTATGATGAGCAAAAACTCTTTTTAGTTCTGTTTCAATCTGTAATTGTCCATTCATTTGACTTCCATCAAATCCCACAACATTTGCATCTTCGCTAAACAAAGAAGCCATGCCAACTCCATCTTGATTATTCCAAAAAGTCAGAAGTTGCCTATGTAATTCTTTAATTGCTGTGTCGTCCATGTAATACTGTTTTTAATTCTATTGCGCATTGTGCCAATCAGCCATCCCATTGTATTCTCCCTGGTATTGTCAGGAGAACTTTCAATTATAAATAGGTTCTCTTTGCCAACATGCAAATAATGGGTTGTGTTTTGATACCGCAATATTATTGGCAAACTAATTAAAAGCAATATCCAAAATTCTTTATCCTACCTCATCAATCTATTCAATTCAGGGATATCAATTTACAATTGACAATTAAAAATCTTCAGTAGTTTCTATTCCAACGGTACCCATTCATCCATGATCTTTTCTCTTGGCTTTACCAGCACTGTTTTTAGTCCCCTGAATCGCTCCTTTACGCGCAGAGCCATGGCAATCGGTATCTCATAGTCTTTTGGAAACGCTCCTGCAAACACCACATTCCAGTCAAAGTCATATTCTTCATGCGTGAGTAATTCCTTATCATCTGCTGTTGGTGGCTCACTCATAATGAAGGTCACGCTTTCCTTTTTCTCTTTCACAGGCTTTTTGAGTTTACTGCTAGACCTGGCATCTGCCTCTTTAACCAGCATGGGAATACATAACTCAAAATCTGCTGCACTTATCGCCATACAGTGAAGCGAGTCTAAAAAGCTGTGTACCCTGCGTAACACTTCTTCATCGCCTATCCGTTCATGGGCATAGGCAATGCCTTTTTTCCTGCATAGATTGGCAAGGGTCCTTCGC
>NZ_JCANTR010000009.1:0-188415 GCF_059568575.1 Flavisolibacter ginsengiterrae DSM 18136 | reverse complement strand
AGAATTATGCATCTGCCAGCATTTAATGTTGTACGATTGCGGCAAAAACCTTTTGCAGATCTATACAATCGGATATATGAAACAACGAAGGTAAAAATGAAAGCTTATACAGCTGTTCAAAAGAAGCTGCTCATTTTAGTTTATACATTATGGAAGAAAGATGAAGCATATGATCCATTCTATGGGTATAAATCATCCGGAGAAAAGGAGCTGGCGCTCTCTTTCGTTAATATTGAAGCATAGGTGCAGAAAAAAAGTAGCTCCGTTGTTGAACAGAGCTACACAAGATGAACATCCGTCGAGCTATCGCCGTATGCTCTCTTTCGTTACTTAAAATTAAAAAATATGTCTAAATAAATTTGGTTTTTCAGACAGTACCTCGCGGGGGAAGAAGAAAAAAAATAATAATTAACGCTTAGTTACATCTATTCCATATGCCGATCCTGTTGCCGTACTATCGGTGGGAGAATAACCAACATGATGCCTGACCCCATTTTTCCAACAAATATCGGTAGAAAGGCCCCCGCCAATCGAACCAACTATATATACATCTTTATCAAGGATTTTAATTGCATTGGCAGTAGCTGAATAATAATAACCGGTTTCCAGGATATTCATCTTGCCGTTTTTCCAATACACAGCATTTCGCCAATTTTCATGACCTACTATGTAGACGTCTGAACCTGATATTGCTATATCATATGCGGCGGACGGTTCATTGGATAATATTGTTTTTATGCCATTTTTCCAATAGACGGCTTTATCATTTTCTGCTCCGACCACGTAAACATCAGTTCCATTTACAGCTATTCCGTGTGCATAGCTTGAGCTATCACTTAGTTTGGTCTGCACACCATTTTTCCAGACATAGGCACTATAACCGAGTGCCCCGCACATATAAATATTGCTACCAGATACCACGAAATCTAAATCATCGTAAGTTCCTGGTAGCCCTTTAGCAACTACCGACTTTACTCCATTTTTCCATAAAACTACTTCGGCAAAGTAATATTCAAACCCGGCAACATACACATCATTGCCAACTACTGATATTGCTTTGGCCGCTGCCGGATACACGCCATCTGTTAAATCAGTGGCTACACCATTCTTCCATATTTTGGCTTTATATCCAAGTCTACCCGCAACATAGACATCATTACCTGATATAGCGACATCATTGGCATACGATTCGCCAAGCATAAGTGGACCTAAAGAATATTTATACCCATTTTTCCAATAATAGATGTATCCGTTTTCATTGCCTACGATAGCAATATTTGCGGAATCAAGCCATGTGGAAGATGTGGGATTCGTGGGGTTTGGGGTTGGATTTGGTGTAGGATTTTGAACCGGTTCATTGGGCTTTTGGCAACTTAGAAGTAACCCAAGTATACACGTAAGCATGAAAGACAGTTTGCAAAGAGAAAGCAAGTTTTTTGAAGTGATTTTCACAAGGGTTAAGTTTTGGTGCAGCCAATATAAGCATAAGTTTTGTTGATGATATTGATATTACGCAGTTCTTATAAATGGTCTGCCTGTGTACTTTATATATCAATATTGGGAATGAAGCGCTATACAATATATTTAAGCGAGAGTAAGGTTGCCTTTTAAAACAAACTATTATTAAGTGGGGGACGATAGGGACACAAGGGACTAACTATGTCCGGAATAGTTTATCATTTCAGATTGTCTTTTAACCGGGCCAGGTACTGATCATAGGCTTTTTGATGGTTCATCCAGAAATGAGATGGAATCCTGGTGACAGCTACAAACAGAAATGCAATGTCGGGAATGAACTATTTCCTTTCAAAATGGCTGTTATAGTTTTTCGGGTTTTCATGTACGATGGGCAAATTATTTGGGATCCATTTCCATTTCTTCCAGCTTTTTGGTTGGTGTTTCGCCTAGGTGTGGCCTTGATTGAGGGGAATATTTATTTATTGTAGTCATGGTTATTTCTTCTTTTGAGAGTTTATTATACAACCTGCGAGTCAACTTGCCTGGATTGGCATGTGAGACCCGCGGGCGAAGAAAGTCAGCTTGCTCTACTGGAAAGCGAGACTCGCTGGCGAAGGGAAGTGCTATTTGTCACCCAGAGAGCTGTCAATAAAAACAATTCCAAGCTTATAACAAACAGAACGAAAAACTTCTTTAACTACAAGCAATGTTCCGTCAATCTTTTTTGTGTTTTGATATCCATAAAACTCAATCCAATAAACGGCATCACTATTCCTAAATTCGTATAAAAAGTCATCCATTGAAAAATCTGTGTCGTATAAAGCACTAACAATTGCTTTAGAAGTTCTTCCTATTTCTTCCAATAATTGGAATTCTATTTCACTTTCCTTTTTAAGTTCATCCATTATTTCTTCAAGATATTCCCGCTTTTCAAGTCCAATTTCTTGGTCAAAAGATTGCAGTTTTCTTTCCATTACTTTTAGTTCAGGTATCGCAGCTTTAAAGTCGTCTATGGATACATACTCTCTATAGTATCTTACTTTTTTTACAAGTTGTCCAAGGTTGTAATTGTAAGAGCCTTGAGGTGCATTCATAAATTCATAACGCAGTAAGTTCATAATTAATTTGAATTTTTTTTTTGGTTTTGATAATTGCGTGAACAAGTCAAGTAGCTGCTAACAAATTCATGTGTTTTTTTTGTTGAGATACAATCTTGTTCAAAAAGCTATGGGAGCAATAATACAAATTAAATATAATAATAATAACTAAAAAATAATATATTTGGATAAGAATTAGCAAGTTAGACCCATTGCCTAAATACAGTTTATGCACATATGTGCATATGTCTGGATTCATTTTTTTAGTCTAATAAAATATTTTGAGACTTGGGTTGTCTATAAAAACGACCAAGGGGGTAAGTAAAAGAATATAACAAATATGTTTCACGCTTTTGATTCATCTGTTATTATTCATACACAAACTAAAATTATTTTTATGAGTGATAAGAAAAGGATTTTTCAGATATTTTCTGATGAATCAGGGTATGAAGGAGGGAACCAGTTTGGATGCTTAGCGAAAATTGTTGGCGAAAAACACAATCAAAAAGAACTTAATCAAGAATTAAAAAATGTTCTTGAAAAATATGGTATTGAAGAGCTTAAGTTTAAGAATGTAAATAATAATAGAAAAGTAGCTGCAGCTAAAGAATTTATTGATTTAAGCTTAAAATATATCAATCAAGGCTTCATCGGAATACATGTTATAATATGGGACAAGAAGGATTCACGGCATAGTGTTTATGGAAGATGTGATATAGCTAACCTATGTAGAATGTATTATCATAATCTCAGAAGCATAAATAAGCAGTGGATTGTTGATGCACAATGGGAATTTTATCCTGATGAATTTTCTGCAATAAATTGGCACTCGGATGTGGTTAAATATTTGAATGATAGACCAATTAGGGCTATCTGTAAACTCGAGCCTGATCTTTTTGGCTTTTATACAGATTTAAGAATTAATTACTCAAAGGTTAAAGAATTGAGCTCTAAAAATTTTCCTATTTTACAACTAGCAGATATTTATGCAGGTCTATGTAGAACATCTAGGCAAGAACATATCAATTATAAGAAATGGTTTTCAAATGAATCATCTCAACAATCTTTATTTCAGAACCTGAATACCTTTGATGTTTCTAAATCTCTCCAATATAAATTTCTAGTCAAAGAGCATTTTAAATTAAAGTGTGATAGTTTTAAATTAGGCGTTAATATATCAAATAATGGTTATTTGCAGACATTTAAGCCTTCACGTAAATTATCAATTTGGCATTATACTCCACAAGGAGAATTTGACAAAGCCCCCATTGCTAAATGACATCTCTCGAAATAAAAAGCACATATACCAATCAATAAAATAACGGTAAGAAGTTTTAAGGGTAATGGGCTTAATCAAAGCCGGTTCCTATTAAAACTACGCGTGGATAGCACATTGGAATTATTGAACATTTTGTTTTGATTTCTTTTTTCCTTTAACGAATAAGCCAGAGGTGTATTGGTCATAGAGCTCGAAAAGGTATTCTATGCGTTTGGTTTCTTTGTGGAAGGGCTGGGAGCGCCTTAACAGAGGTCTACTGCCTTGTCTAGGACTGGTGGGCTTTTATCAGGGCTGGCGGCATATGCCTGGAGGCTCATGTCTGTTGGTATAATGCGAGTCAACTTAGCATGATTAGCAAATGAAACTCACGGGTGAAGAAAATCATGATATGAATTATTACCTATAATGTTTATTTCAAAACAGAACTCATGAAAATGGATGTGATGTGTAGTATGAACTCAAGGTCGATTGTATTTACAGTGTTATTGTGTTTGACATGATTATTTTGATATTTTGTATAATAATTAAGCAACTGGATAAACATGTTTCTCATTTCTTTAGACATGCCTCTTTCGTTTTGAAATCTTCCTAAATCATTGCATTGATTTTCTAATGATTTATCATTTTTAAGTACTTTTTTTAATAAAAGTTCTAACGATAAACGTAAATCATCCATAGCATTTCTTGGATCTACGTTTGTATTAATTCTTTCAATTGCTTTTTTGTATAATTCCGTTACTTCGGAATATGGCTTTAGAAGTTCAAGTGTGTTATTGGTATAAGAACCACCTTTATAAATTGTGAGTTCTTTAGGTTGATTAATTAAAACTTCAGAGGCCAGGAGAGCTGCAATGTTTGCAGCATATATTGCCAAATCTCTATTAGTATATAAATTATGTTGCTTTAATTCAAATAAATCAATGTCAGACCATATAATATGTTTCAATTGTTTGCCATAAAATTCTACACGTATAGTTTCTGGAGTATAATACTGAAAAGAAAGCCTATTTTCTATTACTGATAATTTTTCATTCCAGATATTTACAATATCCGTTGCTGTTGCATGATATTTCGATAAAATTTTAGAAAGAACTTTGGATTCAGATCCTGATAAAAGAAGTTCCCTAATCGAGCTCTTAAATGTTGGGAAATCAAAAAAGGGTCCATCCTGAGCAATTAAATACAAACAAATTGAATTTGTATTTGTAGAAGTTTGTCCATCGATATCTTGAGATTGTTTTAAGAATTCCGTTTTTATATAACTTAATGCATATTCAATCAATGAAAGTTTTTCATAAATAGAAAAGGTTAATTTTTGCGCATTGAAGTATTGAGCTGCTTGAACTGCTAAATGTAAATTGTCAAGTTCTTTTTTAGTTATTAAGTTTTTTCCTTCTTCACCTGTTAAATCTTTTATTGGGATTGGAATTTCATTCAAATTTGAGATACCTATTTGTTTCGAATTATTTCTAAAAGCGAATCGAAGTTGTTCCACACAGGTGTAATAAACTTCATTTAATGCTGTAAGATAAACGCCTTTTGACCATCCACTTTCCTGTTGCTTACGTATATAAAAGTTAGGCCTAGCGTATTCAGGATATTTTAACGCCTCAAAAAATACACTTTTAAGATTTAAGCTTTCCAAAGTTTTATCAATTAAAATAGCATCTAGTAAATCAATTTATAATTGGGTTTCCTACTTAATATTTTGTGGGATATAATTTTCTTCATTATAAGGAAGAATCTTTCTTCTGAACATCCATTTATTGTGAGGTTTGAAATGGCGGGATATTTCTTGGGTGATTTCCTTATAGTTATCACTTCCATCGGCACGCTTATGAAAAAAGATGTCTATCTCCAGACAATTCTTATGTTCAAATATCTCGTTGAGTAAAACTCTATCCGATAGGCCACAAGAATGACCAACAACAGATACTACATATGGTTCATTGTCTAAACCCGCAATCAGTTTATTGTAGTTGTTGGTTTTAAAATATGCAAATGATTTGATGTGCTCCAGGTAGGCATTCTCCCCACTATCTTCTATTTGTTGATATTCAGGAGCTGTTTCATCACCATATCCAAAAATTATTGGATTTCGATCTTTGTTTGATACCTGTCCATGAATGTGTATTATTTCATTTTCATAGGCATAGTTGAGCCCCTGCAGCATATCAGTATAATTAAAGTTTACGAAAGTAACCGGTGAATCCTCTTTTAATTGTAATGCTTTATAAATATTAGTGCGCGTATCTTCAAATATTTTTTTGCATTGTGGAATCTGATGATTAATTAAATCTAGGTACTGTGTTAGCCTTGAGATTAAAAAATCAAAATGTGTATTAAGTAATTTCACATTTACAATGTGCTGACTTGAGTTAATAGGAGCCTGCTTAAAAAATGTTGTAAGGGTATTAAAATAATTGCGTTCAATATCAATCCAGTTTCCATTTTTGAAACTCTCAACTAAACGTTTAAAATAATGAGAATTAAATTTTATTTTTTGAGTGTTAGTACTATTAATTAAATCTAAAACTTCTTGTATAGTTTGTGGTTCTGTTGGGAAAATTGTTGAAGTGCCGGGATTAAGCAATGTTATATCAAGAAGGCAATCGTTATACACTCCATTATTTACAAATTCTTTGAAGCAGCTGCACATATACCAATCTATAAAGTCTCGGTAAGAAGTTTTAAGACCATGAGCGAGGTCAAATCCGTTTCCTATTAAAACAAAGCGTGGATAACTCATGCGAATTATTGAACTTTTTGTTTTGGTTTCTGTTTTTCTTTTGTAAACAAGCCAGCAGTGTATTGGTCATAGAGTTCAAAGAGGTATTCTATGCGTTTGGTTTCTGAGGTAAAGGGCTGGGTACGGTAACAGAGATCTACGGCCTTGTCCAGGGCCTGGTGGGCTTTTACGAGTGTTGGAGGCATAGTGTTAGGGGCATACAAGTCTGCAAGACTTGCATTAAGGAATTGTGCCCTTGAATCTAAGACTGCTTGTGCAGCTTTTTCGACAGACTCTTTAAGTTTATCATTTATATCCTTAGGAAATGGAAAACTGTTATAAATGGCAGGTGAATAGCGATAATCAGACTTCAATCTACCGCAAACAGTTTTTGTCCAAGCCATGTGCATTGCACTCATAAGAATGCCAAATAAATAATAAGATGCTTCTGGTATTATATTCAGCATTTCATGAGCAATGGTATGAGGGGTTAAGTATGCCAAAGGAATATAATATCTACTTTCTGATGAAACTCTGGGCAAAGCTAAATAGTTGGTGGATGGCTGTCGATCTTGTGTGAATAGGTGTGGAAATTTGCTAAATTCTCTTACGCTTCTTGTAGGACTTAAACTCCTTGCTTTTCGGACTTCGTCTAATCTTTTTAAAACAAGTGGCATTTTACGTAATTCATCAGGTGGGCAATCTTTCAACCACAAACAATGCCTGATTATTCCATTCATTAGTTCGAAGCCCCCGATATAAGGTCTTATCCATTTCTCGGCTTGTTGTTCATTTTTAATCATTTCCTTCATTTCTTCGCTTGTCATAATTAAATGACCACCATCTGTAGGCTGACTTCCTTTAAACATTTCCGGAAAGCCATGTATTGGTTTAGTGCGAGATTGAAGAAACACATCTTTGCCTTCAACTAAATAAGGGTTAATATTTTTAACAGGAATTACATGCGGTTCAGATTTTAGATGCTCATAATCGTACAGCAATTTATTTGTAGAATCAAAATTTGCAAATCCAATTATAACGACATGGACTGCAGCGTTTCCTCTTGCCTCGTTGCTCCAGCTAAAAGTCCTATGCGCAAAATGAATTTTAATATGGTATTTACTAAATAGCTCGCTCCATAATATTCCTACCTGTTCACCTTGAGAAATGGAATTAGTTGATACAAAACCTGTCCTTATCATTGCGGGTATTGTTTTGGAATCATTGTCTGAAACATTATGGTTTTGCATATATTGAGCAGCTTTCAAATACCATGCTGTAACATAATCCAGTCTGCCTGCTTTTTTTGCATCTCCAAAAACTACTTCCATATCCTCCATTTGATTGGGACTTCGCCACTGATGCCCAATAAACGGGGGATTACCCATTATGTAATTATACTTGGATTTTTCAGTTAATAGGCTTTGCCAATCCATCCGCAGGGCATTGCCCTGGACTACGGTGGCGCTCTTTTTTAGTGGCAGGCGTACATAGTATTCTCCAAAGGTTTCGCTGGCCTTCATGTTCATCTGGTGGTCAATCAACCACATGGCTACCTGGGCTATCTGTGCGGGGAATTCTTCGTATTCTATACCGTAGAAATTGTCTACGTCAATAGTGAAGAAGGTGGTGATATCTGTTACCGTTTGCCCCTTCAACTGCTGCTTTACTATTTCCATTTCCAGCAGCCGCAGCTCGCGATAGGCCATGATGAGGAAGTTACCACAACCACAGGCAGGATCGAGGAAACGCAGCTTACTGATCTTCTCGTGCAGTTTCTGCAGCTTCCGGTTATCAGCTTTGGCGGATTCGAAATCGGCCCAGAGTTCATCGAGGAACAAGGGCTTGATCAACTTCAGTATGTTCTTTTCGCTGGTATAGTGTGCACCCAGGTTGCGCCTGGCTTTTTCATCCATCACGCTCTGGAACAGTGAACCGAAAATAGCGGGAGAGATAGTGCCCCAGTCAAGGCCACAGCAATCCATCAGTGCTTTGCGCATGCTGCTGTCAAAGGCTGCCGTTGGCAAATGTTCTTCAAATAGCTTTCCATTAATGTAGGGGAAGGCGGCAAGGCTTTCATCAAGGTTCCTGAGCCGTTTTTCCTTTGGTGTGTTGAGCACTTCAAACAACTGGGAAAGGTGGGCAGCCAGGTCGCTGCCATCTTCGCGGGTATGCAGGTCGAGGTAGTCGTAAAAGATCCCCTTCTCCCATATATTGGTATCATCGGCAAAGAGCATGAAGACCAGCCTTACGAGATAGAGCTCGAGGTGGTGCCCCTCATAACCGATGCTTTTTAATTTGTCGTGCAGTCGGCCCATGAGTTCAGCTGCTGCCACATTCACGGGATCCTGGTCCTTATAACTTCTTTTCTGGTAACCGGCGATAAAGCCAAAGAGGTGCACATGGTCAACTAGTTTGTTGAGGGTGAAATCGTGCTGCTCCTTACTATCGAGATCATACAAGCGGAAATTCTCAAAATCACTTACCAGGATATAACGGGGAAGCTCGGCTTCTTTTAGTCCCGGGAAATAATCCTTTGCCTGCTGGTAGGCTTTGTCGAGACTTTTACCCCTGGATTTGTGTTCTACCAAGATGGTTCCTTTCCAGAGCAGGTCTATGAAGCCTGATTTGTCATCTACCTTTTTTACCTGCTGTTCGAAGGTGGCCACGCGCCGGCGGCTGATGCCGAAGACATTAAAGAAGTCGTCCCAGAAGGACTTGGCTTCGGCGTCTTCACTTATTTCGTTTTCCCATTCTTTGGAAAAGGCGAGGGCACGGGATTTAATTTCATTCCAGCTTAGGGGCATGGGGTGGTGGGGATTGTGGGATCAAATGTATATAAAAAAAGGAGAATATTTTGGAACGGGGAAAAGGTTAATAAGTTGACAAGTTGACTAGTTGACAAGGGATAAAGGGAACGGGAGAACAATAGGACAAGGAATACCGAATGATGAAGTAATTAGGTGGGAGAGGCTTTTTTGTTAGGGACAGAGTCTAGGTTTGAGAGTGGGACAATGGGGACATGAGGGACAAAGGAACCGCAGAACAGATGAACAATCCGCCTTCGCTAAAGCTATGGCGGACGACCCGCCTTCGCGAAGGCTTCGGCGGGCGAGGGGGTCATGAGTCGGGAGTCGGTAGTCTGGAGTCGGGAGAACAGGAACCGCAGAACAGATGAACAAGGAATAAGGAAGTGATAATTTGATAATCAATGTTTAAGATAATGATGAATGAGAGGGAAGTGCACCTGGCAAGGAAGATTCCCCAAGGACGAAAATTTTGTTGTTACATTCGTAGCTGATCATTACCAAATGAGAACGACTATTGTAATATTGATTTGCTGTTTATTGTTAGCCTGTAAAAAGAACAGTGTTGAGGAGGTTCAGCCGCCAGTAATAACTAATCCTAGTAGTGATAGTTTAAAAGGTTTTTCAATAAGCCTTGTGGATTCCACAACAAGTAGTGCAAAGATTGCCTGGACAAGCGCCGGTGATTCTAGTAAAACCACCTATTCCGTATTCCTGGACGACACGAAGGTGGCCTCTAAGCTTACGAAACGCGATTTTGAATTTATTAGCCTCAAGGCAAATCGGACCTACAAAGCTAAAGTGGTGGCCTATGGTAGTGGAAATGATTCGATTTCAAGTACCATTCAATTTGGTACAAAAGATCCTTATCTAAAGTTTGCAAGGCAACTTCCCCCCGATGTAGGAAATGTATATGGAATGACCCTCGCCCCGGATGGCGGATATGTATTTATTTACGGAGGAGCGCGAGATACTTTTTTCGTAGGTGATGGTAAGCCCGGGACGGTTGCTATTCGTATGATGAAAGTTGATTCCCTGGGAAATGTGAAATGGTCTAAAAGATATGATTATCAATGGGAAGGCCCTGAGCTGTCGAAAATCAGGAGCACTTCGAATGGCTACCTGATTATGTTGCAAAGAGGAGTTCTTAAAATTGATTATGAAGGAAATGTGGTATGGAAATACCTATTAAGTACTCCTGATTACCAGGTTTTTAATTCTTTTCTTGAAACGCAGCAAGGAGACATTATTATATCTGGTGACCAGCTTCCACCACTAGCATCTTTTTTAATAAGACTTAACAGTAATGGCCAGCTTTTATGGAGACGGGAATACCCGCTTGATGATTCGTACCTAACTGTGAGAGATCTTGTTGAAATTCCTTCAGACAATTCCTTTGTCATGTTTGGAATGAAATCTAATTCGAGGTATGGACTGTTGAGAATTGATGGTTTAGGAGAAAAGATCTGGGAAACATCCTTTGGTGATACCTTAACAACAGCATTTCCAGGTTTTTTGCATTTAGTCGGCAATCAAATTCTAGTCAGTGGAGCAACAGTTGGGAACTACTATCTTCATACTTTGCAAGTGTTTCGATTTGACTTCAACGGTAACCTGCAACATGCAGTGACTTTAAGCGAACCCAATGGTGCAGATGCTGTCCGTTCATTTCAACCTACAAAAGATGGTGGAAGTATTGTACTGGGAAATATTGGTACAATGGATGGGCCTTATTTTATAAGGCTTTTCAAGTTGGATTCCCATGATAATAAAGAATGGGAGGTGACTTATCGAAATTTTGATATTTCTCATATGATACAGCAAACCAGTGATGGTGGTTATGCTTTTATTGCCTACTCTAATTATTACAGGTCCTATTTCCTGATAAAGACAAATGCGTCAGGAGAATTGTAGGCATAGGTTTATTCCTGGTTTATGATTTACTGTTCCTGGATCGTTAATCAGGCGCCAGAAACTTATTATTTGGAACAGTATTTAGTACGAAGGGAAAGGTGACGAGTGGGACGATTGGGACAAAGAATCCAGAACAGATTAATCTGTTCTGTTGAACTTACCGTGGAGGAGGGTAGTTTGTAGTTTGTAATTTGTGGTTAATGATCTAGGGCAGTAAAACAGGACCGTAGATTTCTGCATTTTTCAATTGCATCGTATTTCCAAAATCATCATATAGTATACAAGAAAACCGGGCTTGCCAGACTTTTTGGGTGTTTACATCAGTGCGGATTTCATCTTTGAATGAAACAGACTCAAAACTACTTCCTTGCTGACTTCCCCTGTTGCTTGCCCAAGTATTGCCGTCCTTATCAATATAAAATACAACGAGGCCATTTTTCGAAGGATCCAAAAGATCAGTAATTGTGCTTTGGCGTACTGAAGTTTGATAAGTTTTTGTACCTGGTGTAAACCAGGATATAAATTCCTCCCTTTTTCAGGAAGAAGTAGCCATATTGAATGCTATGTTCATTTGCGGGTGTAAATCAGCAACATTTCTAAATATCTGCGTTGAAGCAATCATGTAATAACAGTGACCCTCTGAACATTCGCTACTCAAATCACTATAGCCTTCTGAAGCCCCGGCCTGATAGGTAAATGAAGCGTTATTTTTATGCGAAGGGACAACCCAATTCATATCCGTTCCATTCAATTGCCCCTTAAAATAGAAACTATCTTTTACTGAATTTGCTGGATTGGGTTGAGAAGCCAGTTGATCTTCACTTTTTTGACAACCAACGAAGGCCATAAGCATAATGAGGATAGGCAGCAATCGCATAGCGGGTTAGTTTAGATTATGGAAATTAATAATTGTTGAACATACAAAGGGTAATGTGCTCTGTTTTAATATGGATTTAGCATTTTGGTTGAATGGAAGGAAAGGATCACTCGCTTAAAGAATGCTACAGCTAAAAGTTCAGCGGAGCCTAGTTAATAAATTAGTTGTGAAATAATTGATGTGTTATGAACCGATTTTTTGTAGGTATTAATTCGGGCATAGAGTTACGTAAGCAGTTTTACCTTAGAAATTTTTTGCCTACTTGTTTTTTTATGCGAGTAGCTTTGCAAATAACTAATCCTGCACCTTTACCGATTCATTCTGTTCTGACTAATGCATGAGAATTATATGCTACCAGGTTAATTGAAAATAGCTTCTTTCATTTCAAATTTTTTTATATGAAACTATTAGAAAATAAAGTTGCCATTATAACCGGTGCAGGTTCAGGCATAGGAAAGTCAACTGCAATTCTATTTGCCAAAGAAGGTGTATAGGAGGCCCTTTAGCAGCAACCGGGGAGTATCCGGTTGATGGATGGAAAAAGGTAATAGACATCAATCTTTCCGGTGTTTTTTATGGTATGCGTTACCAGATTCCTGCCATGCTTCAAAAAGGTGGAAGTATTATCAATGTAGCATCTATCCTGGGACAGGCCGGAACTAAATTTTCACCGGCTTATGTTGCAGCTAAACACGGTGTTGTAGGACTGACAAAGGCTGCTGCGCTTGAATATGTTGATAAAAAAATACGGATCAATTCAATTGGGCCAGGGTATATTAAAACACCCCTGGTTATGAATTCACTTGACACAGCGGCTTTGAATGCACTGGTTGGATTGCATCCTATAGGCCGGTTGGGTGAGTCGGATGAGATTGCGGAATTATTACTTTGGTTAGCGTCGTCAAAATCTTCTTTTGTTACAGGATCATATTATCCTATCGATGGAGGATACCTGGCGCAATAAACTAAAAGCATTCAGTCCTTTTTAACCCTAATGAACTTTTAAATAATATTCCGGGAGGGCATAAAAGCTAACAGATCAGCATTTGCATAGCCATGCAATTTAGCTTACCAAAGAATTACTTAAGGCTATCCTTTTTATTTTTTGAGCAAGTTCAGTGGCTTGCTGTATATTAAATGGACGGTCAAAAGATTTGACGTCCAACTTATTAAGCCTTGGACGTAAACACTCATCTACATTGGAATCGTAAAAAGCAAATTGAATTATTTTGTAAGTATCATGGCTTTTTAAAAGGTGATAAAGCTCTTCACCATTCATTCCTGGTAAAAGATAATCTGCGATAATCAATGATGGATATTCATCTGCTGAGTTCAATTGATCCAGATAATGAAATAACAGGTAGCCATTTTCTACGATTTTTACATTGTCCAACCAGTCAATCCTAGTAAAATCTTCAATTGTGAGATCCCTGTTTTCCGGGTCATTTTCTATAATTACTACTTTAATTTTCGCCACATCCATTTTGCAAATGGTTTTTTACGGATTATACAATAAGAACTTTTGAAATTTTAAAACAAAGTCATAAGCAGGATATACAAGCAAAGGATTTACAGGTATCAACTATTTAGTTAATCCAGGATGTTGCATTCACGCAATAGTTTTGGAGATTATTCGAAAATAAAGTTCTAATGGATCAAAAAAGTATAATTACTAAAACCGTAAAAGCGTAATAAAAATTAATGGTTTATCAAAGGATTCATTGCGGGATGTACTCCATACTACTTACCATACATAGTTACACCAAATTATAATGCGTTGCAATAAGTGCTAATACCTATTCGGGCTAGTAAATCATAAGAGCAAAAATAAATTATGAAATGGGAACAAAAGACAATAGAATAAAAGAACAGATGAACAATTCGCCTTCGCTAAAGCTTCGGGCACAAGGACAATATCCAACTTTGAAGTAGTCAGGTTGGAGAGTCATTTTTTGTGGGGGCAGGTTTTGGGCAAAAGAGGAGGGACTAATGGGACGAAAGGGACGACCCGCCTTCGCTAAAGCTACGGCGGACAAGTGAGTCTGGAGTCGGTAGTCTGTAGTCGGGAGTCTAAGACAGTTTGTAATTTGTAGTGTGTAGTTTGTAGTTATTTAGTTCGGAGAGGCTGGTGATTGGGAACAAATCTTAGGACGGAGAGAGGGATAATAGTGGTAAAGGGGACAATAGAATAAAAGAACAGATGAACAATTCGCCTTCGCTAAAGCTTCTGGCACAAGGACAATATCCAATTTTGAAGTAGTCAGGTTGGAGAATCATTTTTTGTGGGGGCAGGTTTTAGGCAAAAGAGGAGGGACTAATGGGACGATATGGACAACCCGCCTTCGCTAAAGCTATGGGGGACAACCCACCTTCGCTAAAGCTTCGGCGGGTGAGGGGGAAATGAGTCGGTAGTCGGGAGTCTGGAGTCGGAGAACAGGGACCAAAGAACAGACGAACAATCCGTCTTTGCTGAAGCTACGGCGGGCGAGGGGGACATGGTCGGGAGTCGGTAGTCTGGAGTCAGTTGACTATGTTACTCAAAAAAGGGCCATAAATTCTTCGGGATGCTGGTTTCGGGACCTGATGAACAAAATGCATTGTAAGTATACCACCAGGGAATTTCGGTCAATGGAACAAGGATAGAAAAGTAAAGCAATAGTACAAGCCAATCCAACTGCTTATTATGGAAGTGAAGTCAAAGGATAAGGAAGTCGAGAAAATGGAATATTGACGTGAAATAAAATACATGTTGCAAAATATATACATCGTTAGGTGAAAACTAGTTACGGAATATTATTTTATTACTCAATATGGGGTATACAGAGGTGTCGATTGCACCTTTTTATATTTCTGTTTACATCTTGTTCAATATAATTTCAATAATTAATAGAGCAGTATAAACAAAACTAATGTACAGCAAGGGGCATATATTTTGTTGTTTTAAAGCCAGGAACAAGCCAAACCAGTTTCAGAGAACTGTTTTAATTACCATTTTAAATAATAGCCTTGATCAATTTTTATTTTGCATGCAGATTCAAAGGTTTGAAAATGCTTTGCATCATAATTTTGATTTCAATTTTATTGACCAGTTGTAAAAAGTCCAGTCAGGACCAACCAAATGATAATCCTGTCATTAAGGAAGCTTTGGATATAACATCCGTTTTACAGCCGGTAACTCATACAATTACGGGTAATATTGGTGGTTATTATATAGCTATACCATCTAATTATAAGCAAACTCATTCATCTTATCCATTATTGGTATTCCTTCATGGTGCTGGTCAGTTTGGAAATGGATCCCTGGATCTTCCATTGCTTCTGAATGATGGCCCAGCGCAACTGTTGGACGAAAAGCGTTTACCCGGAGTCTTTAAGGTTCATGAAAATGATTATTCCTTTATTATTCTCATGCCTCAAACAAGATCCTTTGCAAGCAATGCAGACATAGCTGCCTGTATTGAATTTGCCAAGCAAACATACAGGGTGGACAGTAGCAGAATCTATCTTTCTGGATTAAGTAGCGGGAGTGAAGCTATTAGCAATTTCGGAGCCACCAATACAAATAATATAGCTGCTATAATTCCGATGTCTGGCGTACCTGCAGATTATGCCAGTACAGATAAGTGTAAAAGAATAGCCGAGGGTAACCTTCCAGTATGGGCATTCCATTCAGAAGATGATCAAACTATCAACGTTTCTTATGCTAAGGGTTTCATTGCCTCTATAGCATCATTTCACCCAACAGTAATGCCCAAATTAACTCTTTGGCCTACCGGAGGGCATGATGCCTGGACCAGGGCACTCGATCCTTCCTTCAAAAGCGATGG
The DNA here is from genome assembly GCF_059568575.1 of Flavisolibacter ginsengiterrae DSM 18136. Lineage (NCBI taxonomy): Bacteria > Pseudomonadati > Bacteroidota > Chitinophagia > Chitinophagales > Chitinophagaceae > Flavisolibacter > Flavisolibacter ginsengiterrae. The sequence goes on along the minus strand of NZ_JCANTR010000009.1, from coordinate 172,428 downwards.
GATGAATATTTATGAATGGATGCTTCAATATCACCGTTAATTGTATTCATGCAGTAGTTATACTTTTTTTATTTTTTCTTTTTTAGAAATCCAAATAATATCTAAAACCGTATATCAACAATAGGCCTTTATTGTATTCCTAACTGTTTTGTAAAGACCTTAATCACCCCTTTGTAAGCAAGCTTCGGTTATCCAGTAATCAAATCTTCTATCCTGTAGAGCCAATTTTTCATTTAAAAAAATTAAACCATGCAGAAAAGTTTTACCAGGAAAGGAAGGCTTTGGTACCTGTTGCTACCATTAGGGGCCATTATCACCTTCGTACTTATGTCTTCCAGCCACCGGGAGGCGCCATTGATTGCTGACGATCCACTGGCGGACAATACGGACCTCTATGTTTTCCGCAGCCCGGACAAGCCTGAAAAGGTGAACATCATCGCAGATTATATACCACTTGAATTACCACAAGGTGGCCCTAATTATTACAATTTTGGAACAAATATCCGCTATGAAATTCATATAGATAATAACATAGCAACCACAGGCGATGACATTATTTACCGTTTTACATTTCAAAACACCAACGAGGATCCCACAACATTTTTTAATATCAGGCTGGGTAAGCAAAATCAAAAAACCACTTATACACTTGAGCGCAGTATGAATGGAGGTGCGGCTTTTGAAACTATTGTTACCAATGGAATTGTTCCACCCAATAACATAGGACCGAGAAGTATTGAATCTCCCGTTGGACTAAACAGTGATTATAATGTATTAATGCATAATGCTATTACAATGGCCAGTACAGGGGAAACTGTTTTTGCAGGACCTGTGGATGATCCCTTTTTTGTAGATGTAGCTGGCGCTTTTGATCTTGGCGATTTGCCACGTCAAACAACAGGTTCAAGAGATGGACTGGCCCGATATAACGTTCACACAATTGCTTTGCAGATTGACATCTCTACTTTGCAAAAAGATCATAAAAATGTGAACCAGGCAGCCAACATTCTCGATGGAGATTTTGTAATTGGAGTATGGGCTTCAGCAAGCAGGCAGGCGACTAAAACTTTGAGGACTCCGAATGGCGGTTCGCCATTTAATCCAACCAATGGAGGTACTGCTGTTGAAGAAGGTAATTGGGTGCAGGTATCTCGGGTAGCTATGCCCTTGAATAACGAAGTGCTGAGCAATGTGGGGGTTAAAGATCTGTGGAATCACCTCACACCCTACCAGGACCTGGCCTATATAAGCACATTTGGAAATAACTATTATAATCCTGAACTGGCCCTCTATATGGATGACAGCAAGTTTGGTGGTGCTGTACCTGCCTTCAGGGCATTAAGAGTTCAGAGCAATTCTTTACACACGTTTGACTTTAGAAACACAATGATGGGTTTGTATCCACTAAAAGGAACATCTGCTGTTTCGGGCACCGCTCTGGATGATGCCATTGCAGGAACACTGTTATTGCCTGGTCCCGGTAAGCCACGTTCTGTTGATATCTGGCCTATATTTCATACGGGAGTGCCCAACCTTCGTCCCTACCAGTTGGCCACAGGTAAGAAAGGCAACCCACTAGCTGCTGGTAAGCCATTCATTAATAATTTTCTTCCCAATGGTGGTGATATGATCAGGTTGAATATGGCTGTTCCGCCTACTCCAAGAAATAGCCCTGATTTTAGTTCTGAGGGATTGGTGCAGGCAGCTGTTCTTGGATTAACCGATCCAAGATTTAACACCAATACAAATTTGGAATTTATACCCAATATGGATGGTTTCCCTAATGGAAGAAGATTGGAGGATGATGTTACAAGAATTGAATTGCAAACAGTAGGAGGTGTGGTATTAGCAGCTATAGGCTTATGGTACGACGATTACAATCCTGCAAATACATCCCAATCACCTGTTACTAACCGTTTAGTGAATACACTTCATTATTCAACCGGAGTGGAAAAGAACGATACTTCTTTCCAGAACGCATTCCCTTATGTACAGGCTCCATGGAGAGGTACAGTGGTAACCAATCAATAATAATCTATTAAGAAAATAATTATGAAAAGAAAGATAATTAGTTCATTATTGCTTGCAGGCGTTTTTAGTATTGCAGCAATTTTGATGTCATCCAGTCATCGCGAGGCACCCTTGCTGCTGGGTGATCCGACTGCTGATAATACAGACCTATACGCCTTCAGAAGCCCTGACAACCCGGAAAAGATCACTATCCTGGCCAATTACATACCATTCCAGTTGCCACAGGGTGGGCCTTATTACTATCATTTTAGTGATAATGTGCGCTACGAGATACATATTGATAACAATGCCGGCAATAACACTTATTCATCCGGAGATGATATTGTGTATCGTTTCAGTTTCCAGAGGACCAATGAAGATCCGTCAACTTTTTTTGATATAAGATTGGGTAAGGAAAATCTTAAAACAACCTATACTGTTGAAAGAAGTATGGATGGAGGGGTAAATTTTCAAACTATAGTAAGCAATGGAATCGTTCCGCCCCCCAATATTGGCCCCCGCTCTATAAGTAGCCCTGTAGGCCTGAATGCGCCTGATTACAATAGCCTGATGAACCAGGCCATCATGACCGCAAGTTCGGGAGAGAAAGTATTCTGCGGCCCTGTAGATGATCCTTTCTTTGTGGACCTGGCAGGCGCATTTGACCTAGGTGATATTCCCCGGACTGCAGGTGGAAAGTCAGCAGACGGATTGAAATGCAAAAATGTATCCACCATTGCCTTGCAGATTGATATCTCTACCTTGCAAAAAGACCATAAATCTGCAGACAAAGCATCCTCGATCCTTGACCCGAATTTTGTAATTGGTGTTTGGGCTTCCGCCAGCAGGCGAAAGATCAGAACACTCAATACAAATGGAACTGAAAATTACCAGGGGGCATGGGTGCAGGTTTCAAGGTTGGGAATGCCACTTACTAACGAAGTGGTAAATCCAATAGGAGAAAAAGATCTGTGGAATTCTTTGACTCCTTACCAGGAGGCAAGTTTGAATGATGGTAAATTCAGTAAGAACGAGGTCTTTGATGATAACCTTTATAATCCCGAGTTAGCGCTCTATATGGATGACAGCCAGTTTGGAACGGCAGTACCTGCTTTGTCTCCGTTGCGAATTCAAACGAATTCCCTGGGAAAATTTGATTTCAGAAATGGCAAGAACGGGCTTTTTTCTTTACGCCACTCTTCCGCCGTTTCAGGAACCGCCTTCGATGAAGCAGCATTTGGAAGTGTATTATTGCCAGGACCTAAAAAACCGCGATCTGTGGACCTTTATCCCATCTTCCGGCTTGGAGTTCCTAATATCAGGCCTTACCAGTTAGCTACAGGGAAAAACGGAAACCCCCTGGCAGAAGGGAAACCATTTATCAACAATTTCTTACCCAATGGAGGTGACATGCTGCGATTAAATATGGCAGTTCCGCCAACGCCAAGAAATAGCCCCGATTTCAGTTCAGAAGGTTTACTGGCTGCAGCGGTATTGGGTTTAACTGATGCCAGGTTTAACACCAACACCAATTTGGAATTCATACCTAATATGGATGGATTTCCCAATGGCAGAAGACTGGAGGATGATGTTACACGTATTGAATTGCAGGCTGTAAGCGGTGTGGTGCTGGCAGCAATTGGTTTGCCATATGAAGAACCAACAAGACTGGGAATGGTATTGAATTATTCCACGGGAGTTGAAAAAAATGATACTACATTGATGGCTTCATTTCCTTATGAGCAAACGCCATGGCCGGGCACCTGTAATTGTGCAGGACTACCTACCGGATATGAACAGCCGCAAGTACTGGAACCCAGCAGTGTGATGCGCCTGGCCACTCCAGAGGTATTCATGGCGTCATCGCCTAACCCATTTACCAATAGCACTTCCATTCGTTACCGGTTGGAAGCTCCATCAAACGTGATCATACAGGTATATGATGCTGCAGGGAACCTGGTGAAAACCCTGGTCAACCAGCATCAGGAAACCGGAACCTATAGTGCCATATTCGATTCTCACGAGTTGTCTAAAGGCGTCTATTTTGTAAAAGCGATCAGTAATGGACAGGTTAAAGAATCTATCCGTGTCATCAAACATTAATGATTAAGGTGATTAGGTCCGTTATTCTATAACGGGCCTAATTCTTTTTAAAAAGGAATATCATTTCAAGCAAACCATATACAACCGCGGTAATCGAATCTTAAAAATCTTCTTATGCATAAAAAGTTTACCTATATTTTATTGCTTTTATTTTTTGGCGGGATGACGTCTTTTATTGTCATCAGGTATCGTTCAAAAATAAAAAATAATGAAGTTGCCTTTTATCCTTTACAGGAAAGAAAAGGTAGCGCCGCATTGCTTCCGGAATGGGCAACTACAAAAACCAATGGTGATAAGCTTATACGCATTGTGAGGGAAACACCAACTGATATTAAATCAACACTGGCACTGGCAGCACTTTACATCCAGGAAGCAAGGGTTACCGGCAACTATACTTATTATGATGGTGCCGCTACAAAATATATTGGTGATGTCCTTGCTATGGAGCCACGGAACTTCCAGGCATTGATCCTTAAGGCCATACTGCAGCTTTCACAACATCATTTCAGCGATGCCCTGGAAACTGCAAGCCAGGCACAAAAAATTAATCCCTACAATGCTTATGTTTATGGCATCATGGTGGATGGCAATGTGGAGATGGGAAATTATCCTGCTGCTGTTGAATATTCTGATAAGATGATGTCCATCAGGCCCGACATACGATCTTATGCCAGGGTTTCTTATTTACGTGAAATTCATGGAGATAACCCAGGTGCAATAGAAGCTATGAAGATGGCTGTGGAAGCTGGAGGGTATGGAGATGAAGGAACAGAATGGAGTCGTATTCAGTTAGCACGGTTGTATGAAAATACTGGTGAGATCAGAAGCGCTGAAATGCAATATGATATTGCATTGAATGAACGTCCGGGATATGGATATGCTATTGCCGGTTTAGGTCATATAGCTATGGCATCAAAGGATTATAATAAAGCAATCAGGTATTATGAATCTGCTGATTCTACTTTGAATGATATTGCATTAAAAGAGCAGCTTGCCGAGCTATACAGCTTGACTTCACAGCCGGGTAAGGCTACGTCCATGGTCAATACCATAATTGAACAATTAAACCTGGGTTCAAAAGAAGGCCAGGCAAGCGTCAATCATCATGCAGATAAAGAACTGGCTTATGTTTATTTATTAAGAAACGAACCAGCAAAAGCAGTTGAACATGCAATGAAAGAATATAGCCGACGGCCAGATAATATTGATGTCAACGAAGCGGTGGCCTGGGCTTACTATAAAAATGGGGATATTCAAAAAGCCCTTCCATTTTTATCAAGTGCATTACGTACCAATTGCAGAAACCCGGTTTTATTGCTTCGTGCCGGGATTATTTATGCTAAAGCAGGTGATCGTGTCAAATCTGCAAACTTTTTAAAACAAGGTTTGCAAAATAATCCCAACCTGGACCCTCTGTTAAAGAAGGAAGCAATGGAGGCGCTAGCCAGTATGTAAAAAGTTTGAACTTTTTGAAAGAATATTGAAAAAAATGCATTGAAGAAAATCTTTCCATTAAAACAGGGGTAAATATTTTTAAATTAAACACAACTCCAGATAAATTATTTGTTGTACTTAAAATTGAAATCAACAAACATTCGTTCATGCCCTCTACCAAAAGATCAGCTTCAAAATATTTTATAGTCCTGGTTCCGGGCTTAATGATGTTAACCCAGGCTTCTGCTCATACTGTCAACCTGGTTTTGGAAAAGGCTCCAGCCGGGGACGTGGTTTGGTTTTATCTCAAACTTGGAATAGCGCATATAGTACCCATGGGTATTGATCATATTTTATTTGTAGTTGCCCTTTGTCTTTTAAATACTAAACTTAAAACGATACTATGGCAAGCAACTGCTTTTACCCTTGCCCATTCAATTACACTGGCACTCAGTATGAAAGGTGTAATGACACTTCCTCCACCAATTGTAGAACCATTAATTGCCCTTTCCATAGTATTTGTAGCGGTTGAAAATATTTTAATCAACGAGTTAAAGGTTTGGCGCATACTTATTGTTTTTTTATTTGGCCTAATTCATGGACTCGGATTTGCCGCTGCATTGAACGAAATAGGTCTTCCACGTAATAAATTTTTCACTTCTATCATCTCTTTTAATGCCGGTGTTGAATTAGGACAAATTTTAATTATACTTTGTATTTATCTACTCATTATTCACCCCATGGGTCGAAAGATTTGGTATAAAAAGATTATTGTTTACCCTATTTCACTGGTAATTGCTTCGATAGCCCTCTTTTGGACCTTTCAAAGAATAACCTGATAAAAAAGATGCAATAAATAGAAAGGTTTTATGTAATAATCAAGCATCCAGATGCATTAGTCTTTTCCTTGCCAAGAAATTATTTAAGTGTGCTGGATATGAAGGGGTTGGGTGCTGGCACGTATGTTATCCAGGTAATCAATAATCAGACTGGAGATTATATTCAACGAATGATTATTAAACTATAAATAGAATACTACATACTGCATATAAGCCAGGCATTAGTTTTGTACCTATTTTATTGGTGTTCATTTGTTTGCAATAGAAAGAGGCTATCCAATAGTTGGATAGCCTCTTGTATTTTTCATTCTTTTGGTGAGTTTATAAAATAAACAGATTTATAAATTAAGACATTTTTTTACTGTTTGCTAAAAAATTAATTAACGAGCAAAACTTTATAAGCCTGCGTTGTTTTTTGGATACTATACAATGCTATCAGGGCACCATAGCTACCACCCCGCTCAATAAATTCAAATAATTCATAATGAGGATAGAATAGTTCACTTGCCATTTTCCAAAATAGAATGAACAGCAGAAATTGGGGATTTGGACGGATTAATATTATCAGTGCAGATGCAATTTCAAAAATGCCAATGAAATGGGCTGACAGCGCTGCATTTGAAAAGCCCAGGCCTGCATATTGGTCGATCAGTCCTTTTTTCTCTATTAAATTTAACCAACCATGTCCCAGTAATAACAGGAATACTACCCATCTTAGGAGCATTGCAACTTTGTGATAATTTATTTCCGAGATATGATGACCAGGATGAATTTTTGTAAACCAATTTTTGATTTTGTATTCCCAGCCATATACAATTAAAAAAGCCAAGGGCGCCCCAAAATTCCCGGCGCGTTCAATTAACTCAGCAAAGGGTTCTCCAGACAGAGGTCTCAAGGAAGCAGTTACAAGACCCCAAATAATAAGCCATACTGCAATACTCCGCAAGGGATAAATAAGCATGGTAATGCCCAATATAATATCGATACCACCAACTACCGGCATCAATTGATAAGCCAATTCATGGCCAATGCCGAATACCTCAAAGTAATTGCACCAGATAGGTTTGGTGATAACACCGAATATGCCATGACCAATAAAGCACATGCCAATGGCTATTCTAAGTGAATAATGTATTTTTTGTTCCTGTGTAAGTGGCAACATAGTGTATAGTCATTTTGAATATTAATAATACAAGAAGGATCTACTTGCCTGTCTTTTTCATATTTAACCGTTCATCAACCAACTGTGCTACCTCTTTTCCGTATTTATTGCTGCTTAAACAAGTTGGGTGAAAGTGAAGACCTCCGTAGAAACGAGCCCAGGTATTTTCCATGGCCGCTTCATTGAAAGATTTATAGCTTCTGTTTTTGATACCAAACTCCAATTCTGAAGAATCCGTATAGGCAAAGTTGTCGCCAAATACACTTGTTAAAGCTTCGGCGGCGGCAGAAGATCCTGTTGAATGACCACAGGTATATTCAGGAAAAGCCGGGGTTTGCAAGTAAGGCTGCCAATCCGTATCGAATGACCGGTTAATAACTGTTTCAGGTCTGACAGTATTATAAGTGAATTTTTCATTCCAGCATTGGATGAACGAATCGAATAGAACAATAGCAGTTTTAGTATAAGCAAATACTGTCGTAGCATAGTCAGCTTTTGCTTTTTCTGCAGCAATACCAACGATGCTCATCCAATGACCCGGAGGTGAAAACTTTTTGGTGCCATACATTACATGTCCGCTTACATTTAATTTAAATGGATTATCATCCCAGAATTCTGTGATGTGCTTTTGTTCGTCTGAAAGGTGCCTTGTAGAATCCAAGAGTTGCATGACCTGTTTATAATAGGCACTTTTTTTATCTGTAATATTAAAGGGGAATGGAGGAGGTGCTTTAAACTGCCCTGCGCTATCCATAACCAATGGACGTATTTTGTTCCAGTGAGGTTCTACAGCCGAAGCATAAGCTGGTGGTGTGGGGACCCAACGACTGGGATCATCAGCTTGCACATTATACCGTTCCATACTCCTGGTTTCAGCATAATTGTCTTTTTTGCTCCAGCTCATAATAACTTTTGAGACCGAATTGGCATATTCGATGGAATTTTCATAAATGTCTGAAGGCATACCATGGTCCTTTGCCAGCTTTTTTAAACTATTGACATAATCGTCCATACTTCCTTCCGGAAATGTCACTGATTCACCAAGGGTGCAAAATGCCATCAGTGCAGAAAATTCATAATTTATAGTCTTACCGGCGACCGGTTGAGGAACTGTTGTAAGGCCGTGAAGCTGACCCGCCAGCGAATAATACTGGTTTGGATATCCAGCTGCAATTACTTCATATGCGGCAACATTGGCATATAGATAGTTGCGGGAAGCAACAATAGGCGAAAAGTTATTGCCCATTACAACCTTATTCAATTCATGTACTGTATTAGAATAAAGCTTTGGATCGTTAAAAATGGTTTTATAATCTTTTTTTGTATTACAAGCTATTAACTGCATGACAATTGCACACAGCAGAATATTAATTTTCATAAATAAAAATATTAGATGGCAAGGCAAGATTATCCAGTGAGAATAGTTTTGCCTGATAAGTAAGAAATTAAAAAAAACAGAGAAAGCTTAGCTATATAAAGGTTGTGGGGGATGATCAATTGCATACCTATTTGGACACGGTAGATAGGCAACAAAACGTATGCAATGATTTATTGAACTTTGACAATGATAAGGCCTGATGCTTGAAGAGATACTGATAGTATGTTTAGAAAGGTTTTTTATAGGTTCCGAAGTTCTGCCTGATTTTTTATCGGAGTTTTTACTTTGATGAAATTCATTTGCCAGTTTAAAAAATTCTTCCTGGTTGTTTTGGATCTCCATTTTACTATAATCAGGGAGGCATAATAAAACCAATTCGCCATGCTCTACTTTCCTCTTTACATATTTGTAGATATTACCGTGGAGATTTATTTCACCATCTACTCTTTCAAAATCGCTTCGGTCTATTTGGTAAGGAAGTGAAAGCGGAATCCGTATTGTGAGTAAATCGGCTTCATTGTAATTGCCTTTATCCAGAGCTGAAATCATTTCCCTGTCAGCGTATATCTGTTGAAAGTAAAATACCAGTTTATAGCCAATAACGTTAAAGGCATAAATATTCAATAACAGTATAGCTGCCAATTTTCTCAATTACTAATGGAGTTCGTTTCGTTTACAATTTATATTTTTTTGTGGGAAATCAGGTATTGAATCAGTAAGTAGATATGATTAGGTAAAATAAAATAACGGTAGATCCTTAGAAATTGAGCAGAATGATTTCGTGAAGCCAGGTGGAATATTGAATCCTGCCTTGTTTATTTTAAAAAAGTAAGCTAAGAAATATTAGTGTTTACCTAAGAATTAGAATTTCATTAGAATATAGTCTTGGGAAGTATTACCGCTATTAAGTATCAATTTTGCGCAAGAACGAAAAATACAATTGCTTTATGACATTACAAGCTATTGTAAATTACAAAAACGGGAAGGCTTATTTTGATATTTTACCTGATAAGCCAGGGATTTATATAGCCCGACTAGTATTATTTGAGGGGAGTAAAGCGGTCAATATGCCAGAAGAAATTATCCTGGTAAGAGGTTTTCGTCATTGGACGGGGAGTCATTCGGATTACCAACTACTTTCAGCCATTGGTAGCAAAATAGAGGAGCATCTTGAAAAAAAATCGAAGAAAATCAAGGGAAATAGCAAACACAATGAACATATGGACCTGGATATAGATTAGAGGAAAATAGAAGAAGATCCTTTAAATGTCTTCCTAGTACGTGCTATTTTAAAGATTCAATTTACTAGTACTTATTTGTTCAGTTGTTGATTCCACTATATAATTCTTTTTCAATTCCTCATAGAATGAATGTTTAGTAATTAACAATGCTGCAAAATTTGAAATCATAGCAGCCAGCATCAGGTGAAAAATTACACTATGGCGATCTGTCATCTCCAGAACCAATATTGCTGAAGTAAATGGAGTACGGGTTACACCCGTAAGAAAACCTACCATTCCGCTTAAGATCAAAATATTTGCATTAGCATCTGAAAGGTGAGCAAGATCGGAAATAAGTGTACCAATGGATGCACCTGCTGCAAGTGAAGGCGCAAAGACCCCGCCAGCAGCCCCTGTATTAAATGCAATGATAGGGCCCAGGATACGCATGGCCACACCGGAAAAGCTTGAAGTTTTTTGTTCTGTAAATAATACCTGATTCATCAGGTCTTTGCCAGAGCCAAGGATGTCATGATTTATACATATTGCTAAAAAAGCCACCAATAATCCGGATCCTATCACCAAGGACATTTTTTTGATCCATGAAAATGAGGAGGTCCATTTCATTACAGAGGTAATAGCTTTACCCATAAAAGCACCCAATAGTCCGGATGCTATTGCAGTTGTCACTACCCCCAGAAAGATGGATATTCCCAAACCTTTGACATTTGGATAACCAAGGTACAGGTAAGGACCCAGAAACCCCTGGGCCGTCAACCCAGCAATAATAACCGCTGAAAAAAGGGCAGACCGGAAAAAACGTATATGAATCTGAGCCAGTTCTTCCATGGCAAAAACAATTCCGCCCAAGGGCGTATTAAAAGCTGCGGCGAGACCTGCAGCCGCACCAGTCAGAATATAGCTTTGCCGCGAAAGTTTAGGCCAGGAATCAGGGATTGCTTTATTAACAAGGCGGAAAATTGAACCTGCGATTTGAATAGTTGGGCCTTCTCTTCCAATAGCCCCCCCACCTAGAACCATTAGGAGGCTTGACACTATTTTAGTAACCAGGATGCGAAAGCTTAATAGTTTGTTTACATTTTTATCATTTTTAGCATTGGCCAATTCAATTGCTGCCATCACCTGAGGAATGCCACTTCCTCTTGTTGCAGGGGCAAATAAGTATATGATAAGCCAGGCTGAAAAGAAACACAGGGGAGCCATGATAAATATCATCCAATAGTGCCATTGTAATATACCATTGAGGATGTTCTCACCCAGGACAAAAAGTTTTGTATAACCCACTGCTACCAGCCCTACCAATAATGATGCAACGTAAAAGGGTATTGCTTGTAAAACATTGACCTTAAGACCATTTGAAAAGAAAAGGTTATAGTAGTAAAATATCTTGTTTTTAACGTTGGTTTTCCAAACGATCTTCATTATTGTTCAAGTATTTAAAAGTAATTCCATTACGATGCCTGAATTTCTTCGTGGTAGACCTTACTTACAAAAATTGTTTGTGTTGGAAATGCAAACTCGATTTGTTCCCTTTCAAACATCTCCATAATATCCAGGTTAATTGCCTGTTGTTTGTCCATATATAAATTGTACTCAGGAGAATTTACATAATAAACAACTTCAAAGTTAAGACTTGAGTCTCCAAATGATAAGAAATGCGCCCTGTCATAGCGGACCAAATCGAGATCATCGATGATGTTTTTTATCATTAAGGGAATATTTTTAAGCTTTGCAGGAGGAGTGTTATAGACTACACCAAAAGAAAAGACTATTCTTCTTTCCTGCATTCTTTTATAATTATGTACCCTGGAATTTGTGAGATCGGTATTAGAGCAAATAAGCTGTTCTCCATTTAACGTGCGAAGCCTTGTTGTTTTAATACCAATGTATTCAACAGTGCCCATTTTATCCTGTATTACGATAAAGTCGCCTGTTTCAAATGGCTTATCAAAAAATATGACCAGGTAACTAAAGAGGTCTCCAAGAATTGTTTGAGCAGCCAGGGCAATAGCTATTCCGCCAATACCTAAACCTGCAACCAGGGTTGTAATATCATAACCAAGGTTATCTATAAGAAAGAGTATACCTAAAAGCCAAACTATAACCTGGATAATTGATAAGATGCCCTTTGCCTGTTTTTCTCTTTGCTCATTTTTCTCTTTTCTTGAAATAGCAATTTTGAAAGAATAGAATAAAAAAGAATTTATTATCCTAAGTATAAAGAATAGAATAAAAATTAAAAGCCCAATATGGACGACCTGTGCAGGCTTTTGTGGAAGATCAACATATTTAAGGCCAGTGTAAAATGCCATCATATACAATAATGGCATGCCTAATGACTGTAGTTGAACTATAAAAAAGTCATCAAAAGTGTTCTTTGTATAAAGGGCATATTTTTTTATGCGCTTAATGACTACAAACTGAAAAATTCTTAAAAGGCCCATCAAGATAACCATGATGGAAAGCGCTATAGCCCAATCCTTAATGGTATTGTCAAATATTTGTTCTTTCCAGATTGAATTCATTAATAATTCCCCTAAGTATGTGGATAGAAAAAGAGTGTGGAGTTTTACAAAGGTAATTATATGATTGCCTATTGATTTTCCATTCAATTATTCTAATGTGATTTTAATAAAGCAATTAATTATTTTATTTGTGTATGTTATATAGTTTAATTTAAGAGAGTTGGGAATATTCTCATTGAATTATTACAGGTTTGTAAATTAATTTGCTGGTGTCCTTTTACTAAAATCATTTAATGGTTTATTTATTTCAAAAGATTTTTGATCTTCAGTCCACATCTGACAAATCGGGCAGTATTGAAAGAATTAGTGAAGGGGTTTCTATCCGAGGTTATAACATATGGCTTTTATTTTGCTCTGCAGTTCTGGCATCCATAGGGTTAGATACTAATTCAACTGCTGTTATAATCGGAGCGATGTTAATTTCTCCACTCATGTCGCCGATACTAGGTATTGGATTGTCATTGGGTATACATGATAACCAACTGTTATGGCGATCATCGAAAAATCTTTTGATTGCCGTTATATTAAGCCTTATTGCTTCTGTATTGTATTTCCTGATATCTCCTTTTGGGGAGCCCACAGCAGAAATTGAAGCCAGAACCTTTCCTACCTTATTAGATGTTATGGTTGCATTATTTGGGGGAATTGCCGGTATTATTTCCACCTCAAGATCCGGCCCTTCCATTGCATTGCCTGGTGTTGCAATTGCAACGGCACTCATGCCTCCACTTTGTACAGTTGGATACGGTATTGCTACCCAACAATGGCATTTTTTTGCCGGAGCTTTTTATCTTTTTTTCATTAATGCAGTTTTTATCAGCCTTGCTACATTTTTAATAGTTAAATACTTAAAGTTTCCCGAGAAAGTATACAGGACTACACGGCAACAGAGAATTTATAATGTATTGTTTCTTACATTAATTATTATAGTGACCATACCAAGTATATATTTTTTGATTGGTGTGTATCAAAAAGAAACGGTTAGAAAGAAGATCAATAATATAGTTTTAAAAAATATTTACAACCAGGGAAATGAAATTTTAAAATGGGAATTGGAAAAAAAAGATTCAGCAACCTTAATTAAAGTATATCATTCAGGCCTGCCTATCCCTGATAGTTTAAAAAATGATATATCTCATCAATTAGTTTTGAATGGTATCAAGGGATATCAATTGGTACTACACAGGGTTAATATGACTAAAGAAGAGGTCAATGAGTTGAGTTCAGGAGTTATCCGGAATATGTTTCAACAGATGGAGTTAAAAATGTTAAACAGTCAAAAAGATGCCCGGCAAGCAGATACATTGTCTTATCAGCAGGTAATACAGGAAACTAAGATTGCTTTTAATTTTATTGATACAGCTACAAATGGATGGCTATCTATACCAGATACCTCAGGTTCAATTAGGCATATCCCTGCTTTTTTTTACAAATTCAATCAACCCGTCGAGCGTAAAGAGTTTGATCAATTGTATAAATTTTTGAAGGTTCGATTTTCTGCTGATAGCGTGGTAATGATTAAACTTTAACCTTTCAATTGTGCAAAATGATAACATGAATGCATTTTTGTATTATCCCATGCATTTTAGAATATCTCTATGCCTGTTTATTGTATAGTGAATAAATCATTGTTCAGCTTATACTTTATCCATTCCATGTTTTAATACTGTTCTAATCTTATTTTAATACGCATCTATGTTCCAGGCAATACCTTGTGGGTAACAAATGAACAACAACCGATTATTTATTGTAGCCAATCGTTTGCCTGTAAGTATTAGCAATGAATGCGACGAATTGAAAATTCAGCCATCTTCAGGTGGGTTGGTTAGCGCCATAAGTAGCTACCTGGATCATTCAGATAGTCAATTTGTTGAGACTTATTGGACGGGGGTGCCAGGATGTACGCCTCCTGACTGGGAAGCGGCAGCCTATCATTTATCTAAAGGTACCTTTACATACCTTCCAGTTTTTGTTTATAAAGAACAATATGATAAGTATTACAATGGACTTTCTAACTCAGTATTATGGCCATTGTTTCATTATTTTCCATCCTATGCTTCCTATGATAAAGATGAGTATGAACAATACCTGATGGTAAATGAAAGGTTTGCAGAAGAGTTGCTTAAATATTGCCGTGAAACCGATACTGTTTGGATTCATGATTATCATTTATTGCCACTTGCCGGAATGTTGAGAAAGCAACTGCCGAATATTACCATTGGTTTTTTTCTTCACATTCCATTTCCTTCCTTTGAGATATTTAGATTATTGCCGAGGTATTGGCAACAAAATTTGATAAAAGGCATGTTAGGTGCTGACCTGATTGGTTTTCATACAATAGATTATGCGTCACATTTTTTAGAGACTGTTCAAAAAGTTCTTGGTTTTGATAATAATAGGAACATCATTCGTTTCCAGGATAGATTGGTCAAAGTAGATGTATTTCCCATCAGTATTGATTTTAAATTATTTAATGAGTCTTTTGATAGGCCGGAAGTAGTTGACAGGAGAAAGTTGCTGAGGGAGAAAATGGAAGGGTGGAAGATCATTTTTTCGGTTGACAGGTTGGATTATACAAAAGGTGTGCATAATCGTCTGAAGGCATACGAACTTTTCCTACAACAAAACCCAGAATATTTAAATAAGGTTGTTTTTGTGATGAACATCGTTCCTTCCAGAGATGATATACCGAAATACATGGAGCGAAAGCAAATGATCGATGTCCTGATCAGTGGCATCAATAGCAGAACAGGAAATCTTCATTGGCAGCCTATTATTTATCGCTATCAATCAATGGAATTTGAAGAGTTGTTATCACTTTACATGCTATGTGACCTGGCATTAATTACACCCCTCCGAGATGGAATGAATTTAGTGGCTAAAGAATTTGTTGCAAGCAGAAAAGATAAAAAAGGTGTGTTGATCATTAGTGAAATGGCAGGCGTGGCCCGGGAGTTTGACGCAGCATTATTGATTAATCCAAATGATATACAGGAAATGGCAGAAAAAATAAAAGAAGGACTTGAGATGGATGAACAAGAACAATGTGAAAGGATGAGAAGCATGCAGCAACGATTAATCAGTTATGATGTTAAGGCATGGGCCCAGGACTTTATGATAGGGTTAAAAAATATTAAGCTGAAGCAACAAAGTTTCCAGGAAATATTTTTAGATGAATTTTCCAAGCGGAATTTATACGACCAATTCAGAAATGCCAATAACAGGTTACTGTTGCTGGACTATGACGGGACTCTTGTTCCATTTACCTCGACCCCTGAGCAGGCGGAGCCCAGTGAATCATTATTAAAATTATTATTAGAGTTATGTAAAAAAGAAGCCACTGATGTATATATAATTAGTGGCAGAAGCAGTATATGGCTGGATAAATATTTTGCTACGTTTCCTATTAATTTAATTGCTGAACATGGAGCCAGATTTAAGCTTAAAAATGATAAGGAATGGACCACAGCTGTTCAAACACATAGTGAGTGGAAGGAAAACGTGCATAATATTATGGAAATGTATGTGAGACGTTGTCCTAATAGTTTTGTCGAAGAAAAGGAGTTTTCCATTGTCTGGCATTACAGGAATTCCAATAATGAAATAGGTAGTTTGAAAGCAAAAGAGTTAGCTGGCGAATTAAAGGAACAAGTCAATACCCGGCAACTGCAGGTAACTCAGGGAAATAAAATAGTTGAAGTGAGAAACCGGGGAACGGATAAGGGAACGGCTATAAAAAAAATATTAACTAATAAGCTCTACGATTTTGTTTTTGCGGTAGGAGATGATAAAACAGATGAAGATATGTTCAAAACTCTTGTGGGGAGACCCAATTGTTTTACTGTCAAGGTAGGTCCTAATGCCTCCTATGCACAATACAACCTGCTGAAGCCACAGATGGTGATCTCATTGTTAGAAGGATTCAACCATTTGCCTATTTCACGATTAGTTCACTAATTGTGTGAAAGGTTGTAAAAGTTGAACAATTAATTTTTTGTTGAAGATGGAATAGCGGTGTTGGTAATGAACACGGCAGATTATGCGTTATGAAGCATTTTTTTTATTTGTCATAAAAACCAATAATCCTGATATAGCACCAATTGTAGATGCTACCAAAATGCTCAATTTTGAGTTGCTTACCAATGCAGTGTCAGAATATGCCAGATTGCTTATAAACATTGACATGGTAAAACCTATACCTCCTAATAGTCCAATCCCAGCAAGGTTTTTCCATGTTATGCCTTCCTGCAAATTTGCCACGCCCATTTTTACTAAAATAAATGGAACCATAAAAATGCCTATGAGTTTGCCAACCGCAAGTCCCAGAATTATACCTAATGAATTGGAAGAAGAAAGACTTCCAGAGATATTTGAAGGTAAAACTATGGCGGTATTTACCAGGGCAAATATGGGTAAGATTATAAAAGCTACGGGCTTGTGTAAAAAATGTTGTAAATGATAAGATACATTTTCTTCATCATCATTATGAAACGGAATGACAAAGGCAAGCAGAACCCCTGCAATTGTTGCATGTACCCCGGACTTCAGAAAGCAATACCACATGAAAATGCCTGGGATGATATAAAAAATGAGGTTTTTAACCTTTAGTCTATTCAATATAAATAAACCTAGCAAAATACCACTGGCAACCAGCAAATAGGTAAATAATACTGTTTTGGTATAAAAAAAAGCAATAACCAGGATTGCTCCTATATCATCAATAATGGCAAGTGCTGTCAAAAATACTTTAACTGATATAGGTACTTTTTTTCCTGCCAGTGCCAGTATTCCTAAAGCAAACGCAATATCTGTTGCCATTGGAATTGCAAAACCTGCCTGTGTTTCTGTACCCCTGTTGAGGAAAAAATGTATAAAGGCCGGGACACATATACCACCTATTGCTGCCGCAAAAGGCAAAATGGCTTTTTTAAAATCTGCCAATTCCCCAACATAAATTTCCCGCTCCACTTCCAAACCTACCATTAGAAAGAATATGGCCATTAAACCATCGTTAACCCAATGTTCTGTAGAATAATCCAATGAAACCCTGGCAAACGACAGGTCTATATCCTGGTGTATAAAATGAATGTAAGCATCACCAAAGGAAGAATTTGCGATAAATAAAGAAATAATTGTGCAGATGACAAGTAGTAAGCCTGCTATTTTTTCACTATCGAAAAAAGCTTTAAATAAATCGGCAAATTTACTGGTCATTGTAAGTTGTAGTTTTGGTGGACAAGTAAAAGGAAGTGCTGGCTTTTAACTTACGATTAGGCTAGCAAAAATAAGGGCTAAAGCCTGTTCTATTTTTGTAATCGATCAAGCATCGCTTCCATTTCTGCAATTTCTTTTTCCTGGGACTGTATGATCTGTTCTGATAATTTTTTTACTTCCGGGTCTTTAATGTTGGCGTGTTTACTAACCATGATTGCAGAGGAGTGGTGTGGTATCATAGCTTTCATGTACTGAACATCACTTATGGGGGTTTGTGTTCGTAAAGCGATCAGAATAATTACAAAGAAAACAGTACTTCCTATTACGATTGCTGTATTTGTTTTCTTATCAGGATACATATTTCCCATCATTATCATCATCACCACTGCCATAGGAGCAACCATTAACAGCGCCATATAAATTCGCGTAGCACTTGTATGATAATGGCCCAATTTATCCATATTTAAGAACATTACCAGATACATAATTAAAAACGAAATCAGGATCATTACTATAAACTTTCCATAACTCATGCCTTTCATGGAAGACATATGGTTTTCTGGTTTCATCTTTTTCAATTTATTGTTAGGAAAAGCAGGCATCAAGCCCGCTTTATTATGTTTTATGCCGCCATTTTTCTACATTCCACTGCACATTGCTTACAAGCGCGTACACATTCCTGACAATGTTCTGTCTGGTGATTGCTACATTCAATTGCACACAGATTACAGATTTCTTCACAAATGCTACAAATAGCTTTAGCTTTATCGCTTCCCAGACTCATCAATTGAGCTGCAGTATAACAGATAGCTGCACACTCCATATCTAACTGAATGCATTTTGCCATCATTTTGACATCCTTTTCCTTGGTACATGAACTTGCACAATGATTACAAATAGCTGCACAATTTAAACAGGCTTCAATGCAGGACTTGTAGGTGTGGTATCCAACCATGATAGAAGTTTAAAGCTTTGAAGGCACAAAAACTAAACCATGCAGGATGGATGTTAGATTATAATACAATTAAAATGCGATTTAGGAGGGGTTATTTACTGTTCTTTTATCAGTTCTTTTGAGGTTTTATGCATAAAATCAAGTTGTGAATAATTGACTGAATAATAAATGAATCTTCCTTCTCTTTTTGTAAGTACTAATTGTGCATTTCTCAAAATGGCAAGGTGCTGGGAATCTACGGGCTGTTCGATATTTAAATTAGTATGAATATCATGGACGACGAGGGAACCGTTATCATGAATATGACGAAGGATATTTTTTCTCAGTTTGTTATTAATAGCTCTTAATCTTAATGCGGCTTGTTTCAGGTTGTCTTCTTCGATCATTAAAGGAGTTTTCATTTGAAGTATTGAGTTTAATTAATTAGTAAATATTGTTGGGAGAAAAATGGAAGGGAAAAAATTATCCGCTTGCTTTCTGCTGTTGAAATGTTTTCAAGACCGCCAATTTTTTACATAGAGCTGTCAAATTTGGAAGATCGTGGATGAGATGAGGGTTTGTATCGTCTTCACTTAAATAAGCCTGTAAAAGCTTATTGTCCGCATTTTCGTTGGCTGATTGGATAAGTAATGGTCCCAAAGACTGGAAGCGTAATTTCCAAAGCAAGGCAGAATGGGACCAGGATGAATTTGGGGTTAATTTCTATGGTCATCCCTATGCCGGTAATCTTTATTATGATGTAGCTCGGTCGAACGGTATTTGAATTGAATGCATTTGACACGTAAGGAACAAAAACTTTTTTTGCAACTTTATTTACAGAGCAAACAGCGAACAGATAAATACCATTGAGGAGAGTCTAGAGAAGGAAGTTAATCCGTCATCGCTGAAGCTTCGGCGGACGAGGGGAGTTTGTAGTTTTTAGTTTGTGGTTTTTAATTAGTTTCGATTGGAGAGGCTTTTGTTTGAGAAACATTACTTAGGATGAAGAGAGGGACATTTGGGACGATGGGGACAATGAGTAGATACTGGTATTTGGAGAAGCTTAACAGATGTATTATAGGGAAGCCTCCATTTAACAGATACATGGATAAGGGGAATTGCACTTCGGCCAACAGAATATTTCTAAAACCAAGGCTGTAGAACAACAACTAAACACAATAACTTTAATGGACGACACAACTGAAGGGAAACTACAGCTAAAGGGACATGAATCTTTGGCTTCAGAAATTTGTTCCACGTTGCCGGTAATAGCTAAATAAAACTTTCGATGATATGAATAGAATTAAACTAACTATTATCCTATTTATTGTGACCCTCTTTTCCTGTAAAACGAAAATTGACTCAAATAAAAATGCTGATTCTTTATTTGATATTAATTCCGAACTTAAAAAATTCAATGGCGATTCTATAACTTCTTACCGCACAGTTAAGCTAGACTCTATCGTAAATATGCTCATAAAGAAAGATTCAATTGGAACCGCTTTAGGACAAAGTCAGGACAGCTCGCTTTATTTGTTAACTGTCAGGCCAAAGACAGGTTATGTTGAAATCCATGAACAATTTGATGATGTAGCAATAATCCGCTCGGGAAATGGCATTCTTAGAATTGGACATCAAGTGGGAAAAATGATCAGATCAGAAGGTGTAGAACCATCACGAAATTGGTTTTGCGATAGCATTAAGAATGCAACTGTACAGAAGGTTTCTCCTGGAGACTTTATTATTATTCCTGCTATGACTGCTCATCAATACATACCTGATTCTGGCGATACGCTGACATACTGGACAATTAAAGTCAAGCACCTTAAAAAAAGTTAGTGGAATTATTGTAATTATCAGGCTACATCCCGCCGCCATTGTATCCTATGTAAAGAGATAGATGGTTGTTGTAAAAATATTATGGTGACAGTCATGGGTTTTCCAAATATTCTGTTGTTGTAGGTTTGTAATGCTGCACATTAGGGATAGGGGACGAGTGTGACCATTGGGACAATCCGCCTTCGCTGAAGCTATGGCGGACAACCCGCCTTCGCCAAGGCTTCGGCGGGCGAGGGGGTCATGAGTCGGGAGTCGGTAGTCTGGAGTCGGGAGAACAGGAACCGCAGAACAGATGAACAAGGAATATCGAATTTCGAAGGAAGTAGCTTGGAGAGATGGGGCTGGAATTAGGGAAAAGAAAGAGGGACAAGAGGGACAATCCGTCTTCGCTAAAGCTATGGCCTACAACCCGCCTTCGCTGAAGCTATGGCGGGCGAGGGGGAATATTGAATTTTGAAGGAATCAGGTGGGAGTGACATTTTTTGGGAAACTTTTTTAAGATGTAGTGAAAGGGACGATAGGGACAAAAGGGACAGGGGAAGACAACTGATAATCGCAGTCATTATAGGTTTCAAGGGCATTTCTTTAAATATATGAATTGATATATATTTGGCTCTTAGGTAAGCCAAGCCACTCAAGACCATACATTTTAGTCCTCTCAGCGGCGGTATAAAATGCCTATATATACCATTACTGATTATGAGAATTCTGTACCTGCTGGCCATTGCCATTGGCCTTAGCATTCATCCTGCAGCGAGCCAACAATTTAATTTAATCAAAGACATTAACACTGCTGTCAACACGGCGGGTAGTAACCCCAGCAATTTTGTTGTCATAGGCACCAACCTCTATTTTACGGCTACTACCGTTACCGGAGGCACTGAGGTTTGGAAGACTGATGGTACCACGTTGGGCACCGTGATGGTAAAGGATATTAATCCCGGGTCAGCAAGTTCTAGCCCTGCTTATTTGACGAATGTGGGGGGTACTTTATTTTTTATAGCATATGATGGAATAAACGGTACAGAGCTTTGGAAAACAGATGGCACCACTGCAGGTACTGTGATGGTGAAAGATATTTATGCCGGCTCCAATAGTTCTAACCCTGCCAACTTATTTAACCTTGGAGGGACATTGTTTTTCCAGGCTTCTGATGCATCTAACGGTGTAGAGCTATGGAAGAGCGATGGGACTGCAACTGGAACTATATTGGTGAAAGATATTAATGCGGGAGCTTCTAATTCGAGCCCGGGCTCCTTTATTGACCTGGCAGGCACCCTGTTTTTCCAGGCCGTTGATGCCACTAATGGTGCGGAGTTATGGAAGACTGATGGAACGGCTGCCGGAACTGTGCTGGTGAAAGATATTAATGCAGGTGTTTCTAATTCCAGTCCTGGTTCATTCACAGTGATAGGCAGCAGCCTGTATTTCCAGGCAAACAATGGAACAAACGGCATTGAGCTTTGGAAAACTGATGGCACGTCATCAGGTACTGTGCTGGTAAAAGATATTAATTCTGGCGCAGCCAATTCAAGCCCGAGTAACCTGACAAATTTTTCGGGTACTTTATTTTTCCAGGCAAACAATGGAACCAATGGCAGTGAACTTTGGAAAAGTGATGGAACAACTGCAGGTACTGTTATAGTGAAAGATATTAACGCAGGTGCAGGCAATTCGATTCCTTCTTTTTTGACTCCTGCGGGAAGCACAATGTTTTTCTCTGCTTTCGATGCGACCAATGGAGCGGAACTTTGGAAGACGGATGGTACAGCAGCAGGCACGGTGCTGGTAAAAGATGTAAATTCCGGGGCTTCCGGTTCCAATCTTAACTATTTGACCAATATAGCCGGGACTTTATATTTTCAAGCAACTGATGCGACCAATGGCAATGAATTATGGAAAAGTGATGGTACAACAGCTGGAACTATACTAGTGAAAGATATCAAAAGTGGGGTGGGCAGCAGTAGTCCTAAGTTTTTGACTAATGTAGGAGGCAGTTTGTTTTTCCTGGCAGATGATGGAAGCAATGGATCAGAATTATGGAAAAGTGATGGTACAACAGCCGGAACAGCCATGCTAAAAGATATCAATTCAGGCACTGCAGGTTCTTATCCTTCCAATTTCCTGGATGTAGCGGGAACTTTATTTTTCCAGGCTTCAGACGCGGCAAATGGTAATGAACTTTGGAAAAGTGATGGCACAGCTGCCGGCACAGTGCTGGTAAAAGATATTTATGCAGGTGCAAATCCCTCCAGTCCGCGTTATTTATGCAATTTGGGAGGTACCCTTTTTTTTTCAGCCTCCGATGGCCTCAACGGGGAAGAACTCTGGAAATCTGATGGTACAGCTGCCGGTACTGTGCTGGTGAAAGATATTTATCCCGGAACTACCAATGGAAATCCCTTCAATATCATTAATGTAGGCGGCACGTTATTTTTCCAGGGAACAGACCCAACCAATAATACCGAGTTATGGAAAAGTGATGGTACAACAGCAGGTACTGTTTTGGTAAAAGATATCAATGCCGGGGCAGGTGGATCATTTCCTAATTCATTAATTGACGTGGCAGGTACCCTGTTTTTTGCTGCTTATACTACAGCCAATGGTTTAGAACTATGGAAAAGCGATGGATCAGCATCCGGCACTGTTATGGTAAAAGATATTCGGACTGGTGCCGGTGATGGAAACCCAACTAATTTTATAACTATAGGCAGCACTTTATATTTTACCGCTTCTGACGGCAGTAATGGAACCGAGTTGTGGACAAGCGATGGAACAACAGCAGGTACAATAATGGTTAAGGATATTAATGCAGGTGCAGCCA
Source organism: Flavisolibacter ginsengiterrae DSM 18136 (assembly GCF_059568575.1). NCBI lineage: Bacteria > Pseudomonadati > Bacteroidota > Chitinophagia > Chitinophagales > Chitinophagaceae > Flavisolibacter > Flavisolibacter ginsengiterrae. The sequence goes on along the minus strand of NZ_JCANTR010000009.1, from coordinate 148,925 downwards.
ACGCCAACGTGTCTAATCTTGCCAATGTGGGGGGCACTTTGTTTTTTTCAGCAACTGATGGAATAAACGGTACAGAGCTTTGGAAAAGTGATGGTACATCCGCGGGAACTGTACTGGTGAAAGATATTAATACTGGTGCAGCCAGCTCCAGCCCCAGTAACCTGACAAATGTTGGCGGGACATTATATTTTTCTGCATCGGATGGGACCAATGGTACTGAACTTTGGAAAAGTGACGGGACAGGTGCTGGAACAATCCTGGTGAAAGATATCAATCCGGGTTCTACTGGTTCCAGACCTTTAACTTTTTTTGCAGCTGGAAACAAATTATTATTTGTGGCCGACAATGGCACTAATGGCAGCGAACCCTGGATCAGTGATGGAAGTGCTACAGGAACGAAGTTGCTTCAGGATGTATATAGCGGTGTAGGTAGCAGCAGTGCGCAACTTTTTGCTACAGCCGGAACGAACCTATTTGCTTCCATGCAGAATGACAATAATGGGTGGGAGCTTTGGGTGGCCAATACTGCAGCTTTGCTTCCTTTGCGGTTGCTGGAATTTAATGGCAAGATCCTGAATACTGATGGTGTTCTTTACTGGAATACGAGTAATGAAGAAAACACTTCACATTTTGAGGTGGAACGAGGTATAGATGGACGGAACTTCAGTAACATTGGGATGGTTAAATCCACCAATATACCAGGGATGCACAGTTATGCATTCACAGATCCTAACATTGTACGTTTAGCCAATCCAGTTATTTATTACCGGTTACGGATGGTTGATGCAGACGGTAGGTTTACCTATTCAAAGATTTTGGCATTGAACTTACATAGCAAAGAACCTGTTGTTTTGATTTATCCTAACCCTACTAAGAATAATGCAAGTTTGATGGTATCGCTTCAAAAGCAAGAAACTCTTTCTATAAAGGTTATCAACCAGGGAGGGCAAGTGGTGAATTTGCATTCGATGACGCTATCGGCAGGAAGTTCTACTATCCCTGTGCAGGTGCAGGGTCTTGCCTCCGGAATTTATACTATCAGTATCAGAGGGACGACATTCAATAAGCAATTGCCTTTGGTAAAAGAATAGGTTTAGCAAAATGATATATGTAAATGCAGTACAGCGATGTGCTGCATTTTTTTGCCTTTTGAGTACGCAACTTTTAAAGGGAATAGGGAGGGACGAGTGGGACGCTTGGGACGACCCGCCTTCGCTTCAGCTACGGCGGACGAGGGAGTCAGGAGTCGGTAGTCGGTAGCCGGTTGGGGAGGAAAGGAACCGCAGAACAGATGAACAATCCGCCTATGCTGAAGCTTTCTGGTTTGTTAGGGGGGAGATATGTTTTTTGTGTGGGCAGGAATTAGGTGGAAGAATGAGGGACTAGAGGGACAATAGGGACGATTCGCCTTCGCTAAAGCTATGGCGGACAAGGGGGACGAGGGAATCTTGAATTCAAAGATTTGACTTCCGGCGAGGTGACAAAAGCAATGATCAATATTCTTTGAACAGAGCAATCCTGAGTGGTAAATTGTAAATCAAGTTAATGTTGTGATTTATCCTGAATAATAATAGATCAGGGATTACACTTAGGTGCCAGCATACTATAACAATGTAACTTTATTACTTCCGTTAATGGAATTGCATTTTCTTAATGGAAGTTGTTTTAGCCCCGAATTGGTTTCCACTGATTTGGGGTTTTTTGTAAAGCCCTAAAAAAAATTGTTTGTTTATTAAATGTTTGTTAGTATGTTTGAACATACTTACATGAGCTTGCAAATTGACCATAAGAGTAAACTTCCCTTGCACATCCAGGTTGAGGAGCTATTAAGAAAACTTATCGAATTGCCTGAATACAAGAGCGGAGCCTTTCTGCCAAAGGAAGTAGAACTGGCCAACAGGCTAGGGGTTTCAAGAAATACAATCAGACAGGCAACCAATAAGCTGGAATATGAAGGTTTGCTGTTACGAAAGAAAGGTGTAGGCACCAAAGTGGCTGATAAAACGTTTTCAACGGGTCTCAATCAATGGTACAGTTTTACCCAGGAAATGCATGAAAGAGGTTTAGATGTTGATAACCTGGAAGTTAATATTGTAAGTGTAGAAGCTGACCAGAAAATAGCTCAATTCTTCAACATCAAACCGCACCGTAAAGTCCTGAAACTTTCCAGGTTACGCGGGTTAAAGGGCGAACCTGTGGTTTACTTCGAAAGTTATTTTCATCCGCGGATCGAGTTCAATCTTGAAGAAAACTTTAACCGGCCTCTCTACAAATTGCTGGAAGAGAAATTCGGAATTGTTGTAGTACGGTCCAGTGAGCATATAAGCGCACATCTTGCAGGAAGCCGTATTGGAAAGAAATTGAAAGTGGATTCCCATGCTCCGATACTTTTCAGAGAGCGTTTTGTTTATGATCCCGGAAATCGGCCCATAGAATATAATATAGGTTACTACCGTTCGGATAAGTTTACCTATTCAATTGACATCAAAAAAGAGATTTAATTTTTTTTATACCATAATATGTTCATACATATGGACAAAGAATTAGTACTTGGCGTTGATATTGGAGGTTCTCATGTTTCTACTGCCCTTGTCAGGGTTAACGGAGGCGAAGTTGTGGAAGAATCTTATTATAAAGAGGCTGTGCATTCACAAGGTGATAGTGGAGTGATCGTGGATCAGTGGATCAAAGCCTTCGAATATTCATTATCTAAAGCTGTCGCTTCAAATGTAAAAGGGATTGGCATATCTATTCCAGGACCTTTTGATTATAGTGAGGGGATTTCATGGATCAGGGGATTAAATAAATATGAAGAATTGTATGGGATTAATATCCGTGATTTATTGACATCCAGGTTAAGTTGTGGTGATGATTTGCCTATTCATTTCGAAAATGATGCAGTTTGTTTTGGGCTGGGTGAAAGCCAGCTTGGAAGGGCTGCCCATTGCGATAAGGTTATTGCTATAACCCTGGGCACTGGTCTTGGAGCGACTTTTCTTCAAAATAATAAGATCCAAAAAGATGGGGAAGGTGTTCCTCCGGATGGCTATTTATATAATGTGCCTTTTAAAGAAGGTGTAGCTGAAGATTATATATCTGCTTCATGGCTAGTGAATGAGTTTAACAGGATAACAGGACGTGAGACCAGGGAAGCTAAAGAGATTTATCAATTTGCACTGCAGCAGGACAAGCATGCTATCAATATTTTTAATGAGTTTGGCCGAAACCTTGGCATATGCCTTTTGCCATGGGTCAGCGATTTCAAAGCACAATGCCTGATTTTGGGAGGAAGCCTCAGTAAAGCTGCTGACTATTTCCTACCTGAACTAGAAGCTATTTTTCAACATCAAAATATTTCAATTATCATACAGATAACAGAAGGGACAGAATTGTCAGCTATCACAGGTGCCGCAGCCCTGGTACAAGAGAAAAGCCGTGCTAATCAAAATGAGCAGGCATGGAGAAAGAGCTCACAGGCCTTATTACCAGTGACTACAAAAGAAAAAGGTAGAGGTAAAGAGTGTTATGATATTTATCCTTTTACTGCTTTAGGGCAAGGGAAAATATTTAAAGGATATGAAACCCTTGCGGAATGGATAAGTTCGCAGAAATCTGTGATTATTGATGGTTATGCCGGGGTTGATTTTAGCATTATCCAGGAACAATGTGCTGCCTACTTTAATAAGCACCAAATCAAATGTACCTGGCACCGGACAGATAAACTGTTGAAGCCTGCCGATGAAATTGAAGCATTAGTTAGCCCATTTATGGGAGAGGAGGGATCTGTGTGGGGGACAAAGACTTCTTTGAAATTAGAAGATTTTTTTTCTATTGATCAATTGCGCGGTTTAACGCCTAAGGAATCAGAAGGTGTACAAATCATTATAGGAACAGGAGCTGCTTTAAGCAACTGGAATGCACCGGTACTTTACATTGATCTACCGAAAAATGAGATCCAATACCGTATGCGTGCCAGGTCAATCACCAATTTGGGCGCCATAGAAAGCTTTGCACCGGCTGAAATGTATAAGCGTTTTTATTTTGTGGACTGGGTTGTCTTAAACAACCATCGCATCAACATTAAAAATAAAATTTCTGTTATTGCCGATGGGCAATGGAAAGATGATATTACCTGGTTTTTTAAAACTTCGCTTGATCAAGGCTTACAAACCATCACCCATAACACCATTCGTGTGCGACCTTGGTTTGAAGCAGGTGCCTGGGGTGGTCAATGGCTTAAACAGCATATACCGGCACTAAATAAAGAGGAGGTCAATTATGCATGGTCATTTGAATTGATTGTTCCTGAGAACGGATTGGTTTTTGAAAGTGATGACAACTTGCTTGAAGTTGCTTTTGACTGGTTGATGGAATTTGATCACAAGGCTATCCTGGGAAAGGATGCTTCACGTTTTGGTACAGAGTTTCCCATACGTTTTGATTTTCTTGATACGTTTGATGGTGGAAACCTGTCCATACAGTGCCATCCATCCTTAGATTATATACAAAGGGAATTTGGTGAAAACATTACTCAAGACGAAACCTATTATATACTGGATTGTAAAGAAGACTCACAGGTTTACCTAGGCTTCCATGAAAGCATAGATCCGGCTGCGTTTAAAACAGCTTTGGAACATAGTTATGAAGAGAATGAAGTGGTAGCGATAGAAAATTATGTACAGAAATTTCCATCTAAAAAGCATGATTTTTTTCTTATACCCAATGGTACCATACATAGTTCCGGCAGTAATAACCTGGTGTTAGAAATTAGTGCCACCCCCTACATTTTTACATTTAAGATGTATGACTGGTTGCGACTAGATCTTAACGGAGAACCAAGGCCTATCAATATTAACCACGCTTTCAAGAATCTGAATTTCTCCAGGAAAGGTAGCAGCGTTCGTGAAGAATTGATCTCAAAGCCTCAGATTCTCAAAGAAGGAAAGGGTTGCAGGATCGTTCATCTGCCAACCCATACCGATCATTTTTATGATGTTCACCGCATTGAATTTTTACATGATATCGATGTAGAAACTAATAATCAGTGTCATGTTTTAATGCTGGTTGAAGGAAGTAGTGTTTTAGTGAAAACAAAAAATGGTGCAATTCAAGTTTTTCATTACGCAGAAACATTTGTGATTCCGGCAGCGGCAGGGGCGTATCAATTAATTAACCAAGGCTCAACAGAGATAAAAGTCATCAAAGCATTCGTAAAATAATTAGTTCACTTCATTAACGATTTAATACTTGCATATGCCTGTACTTCAGAAACCAATTCAAAAGCAATACCTATTCCTGGTAGGTTTTATTGCTGCTATTGGAGGTTTTCTTTTTGGTTTTGACACAGCTGTTATATCAGGTGTGCTTTCATTTGTAGTCAATCAGTTTCATTTCAGTACCAGCATGGAAGGATGGTTTGTCAGTTGTGCGTTGCTAGGCTGTATTATTGGTGTATTGATAGCGGGCTACCTGAGTGATGAATTTGGCCGTAAGAAGGTGATGATCTTATCAGCTATTTTGTTTTTTGTTTCTTCAATCGGGTGCATGTTTGCTTTTAATGCTACGGCACTCATACTATTCAGATTGATAGGAGGTATAGGAATAGGAGTAGCTTCGATGATCTGTCCTTTGTATATCTCAGAGTTTTCACCCCCGCAATACCGAGGCAGGCTTGTTGCATTATACCAATTGGCTATCACTCTTGGAATAGTAGCTGCTTATTTTTCCAATTCCTATTTACTTGGGATTTCAAGAGATAGTAACGTGTATACAGGGTGGTTACATTTTGTTATCAAACAGGATGTTTGGCGTTCGATGATAGGCATGGGTCTTGTACCTGCTCTTATTTTTTTAATAAGCTTATTCTTTGTTCCGGAATCTCCAAGGTGGTTACTGTTAAAAGGAAGGCAAAAAGAAGCCCTTTATTACCTGAAGAAAATTAATTCGGAAGAAACAGCCCAGGAAGAAATAGCAGCCGTACATGCAAATATGAAGGAGAATGGGAATTTCCGCCAGTTATTTACCAAAGCTTATCGCACCCCATTGTTGATCGGTCTCCTGCTTCCTTTTTTAACGCAGGTTTCTGGCATTAATGCTGTAATCTATTATGGTCCTGTTATTTTGGACAAGGCAGGATTTTCATTGGGCGATGCTTTGGGCGGGCAAGTAGTAGTGGGCCTGGTAAATGTTCTGTTTACATTCGTTGCGATATTAACGGTAGATAAATATGGACGTCGTCCTTTACTGTTCTGGGGTGTTGGCGGAGCTGTTTTGTCATTGATTGTACTTGGTATTCTATTCCAGTTGCAGGTTCTTTCAGGTCCGTGGATCCTGCTATTCATTTTAATTTTTATTGCCTGTTTTGCCTTTTCCTTTGGCCCTGTTTGTTTCATTTTGATTGGAGAAATATTTCCTAATGCATCGCGTGGAGTAGCCATGTCGATGGCAACATTGTCTTTGTGGTTTGCAAACTTTCTTGTGGGACAACTAACCCCATTGATGTTGAAAAGTGATAACTGGGGTCCTGCCGCAACTTTCTGGACGTTTGCTTTGCTCTGTGCACCTGCGCTCTGGCTTACATGGAAAGTAATTCCTGAAACAAAAGGAAAGACACTCGAGGAGATTCAAACCTACTGGAAAAAAAATGCGCGGTAATATTCACCACTTAATTGCAAGCTATCATGAAATTTAAACTTCTTATTTTCTCCATTTTAATGCCTGTTTTTTTGTTTGCTCAAAAACAAGCATTACCAGTAAATGAAGTAAATCCGTACATTGGAACTGCCCATTGTCGATGGTTTCATTTTACACCCGGAGCTGTTCCATTTGCCATGGCCAAACCTGCTCCTTCTACTAATGGGCATTATGGAAACAAACAAGGATGGGAAGCTGTAGGTTATGATTACAGGGATTCATCGATAGAAGGGTTTCCAAATTTTCATGAGTTTCAGGTTGGGGGTATTGTGTTCATGCCTACCACAGGAAAACTTCAAACAATTCCAGGATCAATTGATGGAAGTCAAAAAGGATACAGGTCTGCTTTTGACAGGAAGAATGAAATTGCAAAGCCGGGTTATTACTCAGTTATCTTAAAAGATTATGGAGTAAAGGCGGAACTAACTTCTACAAGCAGGGTTGCTTTTCACCGTTATACATTTCCTGCAGGAAGCCAGGCACATGTCATTTTTGATATAGGTAACCGCCAGGGAGAAAGTGGAAAAGTTAAGGATGCCCAGGTTTATATGACCAAAGACGGCAGGATCGAAGGTTATGTGATTACGCTGCCGGAGTATGTACAGAAATATCAGAAGGGAGCCAATGTGTCCATGTATTTTTCTGCCGTAGTTGATCATAAGCCCAATGGAGTGGGTGTTTTTAAGGGACAGACAATTGAACCGGGAAAAATGAATGTGGAAGGCGAAGGCGCTGGATTATACCTGGATTTTACCATTAATGGATCTGAATCCATTACTATAAAGGCTGGCCTGTCTTATACTTCCATAGAAAATGCCAGGAAGAATTTAGAAAAAGAGGCGGGGGAGCTGAACTTTGATATGGCTCAAAAACAAGCAGAAACTACATGGAATAATTACCTCGGAAGAATTAAAATAGAAGGTGGTGTCAAGGAAGATCGTGTGAAGTTTTATACTGGATTATACCATGCATTATTAGGAAGGGGACTAGCCAGCGATGTAAATGGAGCCTATCCTAAAAATGATGGAAGCATTGGGCAAATCCCTTTAAATAAAAAGGGTATTCCTATACATAATCATTATAACACTGATGCTATATGGGGAGGTTTCTGGAACCTTACTCCATTGTGGGCGCTTGCATATCCTGAATATTATTCAGATTATATTAAAAGCCAATTGCTAGTATACAAGGATGCGGGTTGGTTAGGGGATGGTATTGCCAATAGCAAATATGTTTCTGGTGTAGGTACCAATTTTGTTGGCCTTATCATGGCCGGTGCTTATCAGTATGGTATCCGGGATTTTGATATCAAAACGGCCTATGAAGCAGCCCGAAAAAATGAATTAGAATGGATCAACCGCCCGGAAGGTGCAGGTAAAGATGATGTTGAAAGATTTGTGAAATATGGGTATGTCAATCACATCGATCCAAAAAACAATGAATGGTGCTTCTCAGGATCTCATACGCTTGAATATTCCTTTAGTTCATTTGCAGTGGCACAGTGGGCAAAAGAATTAGGAAAAAAAGATGATTATAAAAAACTACTGTCCTTATCCAAGGGGTGGGAGAAAATATTTGACAGCTCAACAAAATTGATGCATCCTAGGTATGCGGATGGTTCGTTTATCGGCAACTTCAGGCCATCTGAACCATGGCGTGGCTTCCAGGAAGGAAATGCATGGCAGTATACTTTTTATGTTCCACATGATCCCAATGGGTTAATTGCAAAAGTTGGGAGGGATGAATTCAATACCCGCCTGGACAGCATCTTTACTCTTTCCCAAAAAGCAGTTTTTGGTGGTGGTAAAAATATTGATGCGTTTGCCGGTCTGGAAGGATTGTATAATCATGGCAACCAACCTTGCCTGCATATTAGCTGGCTCTTTAATTATTCCGGCAAACCATGGCTTACCCAGAAATGGGTAAGGGCTATTTGTAATGAATTTTACGGAACAGAGGGTATTCATGGATATGGATACGGACAAGATGAAGACCAGGGTCAACTTGGTGCCTGGTATGTACTTGCTGGAATAGGACTTTTTGATGTACAAGGTGGTGCAGCGGCTAAGCCTCAGATGCAACTTTCTTCTCCATTGTTTGATAAGATCACCATTCAGCTGAATAAGAAATATTATCCAGGAGGGAAATTCACCATCGTGAGTACTAATAACAGACCTGACAATATATACATTCAGACTGCCTCCTTTAATGGTAAAAAGCTTTCAAAGCCATCTTTGGCTTTCAATCAAATTATTCGTGGTGGCACATTGAAGTATCAGCTTGGAAATAAACCTAACACAACGCTCAAATAAAGTTCTATACCTCTAATCGCTTGTTTATGAAAAAAATGAAAATGCTTCTGCCTAAAGCAGTAATAGCCAGGTTAAAAATCCTGGGATTTATTCCACTGCTGCTAATTTTGTTTTCTTCTTTTAATGCTAATGCCCAGCAGACTATAAAGGGTGTCGTTTCTGACAGCCTGGGTAAGCCTCTCTCAGGGGTAAGTGTATACCTTGGAGGGAGCAGGATAGGTTCTCAAACAATTGACAATGGAAGTTTTACATTGAATGTACCAAAGGGAGTTGCTGCGGAATTTCTCGAATTTTCATTAGTAGGTTATCAAAAAAATCGTGTTGCCTTACATGGTCAAAACTATTTTCAGGTAATCCTTTCTATGGAATCTGCGGCTATGAGTGATATTGTTGTTGTTGCCTATGGTACACAGAAAAAGACAAGCCTAACGGGTGCTGTAAGTGTAGTAGGAGCAAAAGAGCTGGAGGGAAGACCAGTTACTTCGGTTACACAGGCTTTGCAGGGAGCGGCTCCGGGATTGATCATACAGCAAAATACTTCAGAGCCTGGTGCCTCTATCAACATTAATATCAGGGGTGTAGGTACCCTGGGTAGCTCAAGCCCTTTGATTGTTGTTGATGGTATTCCATCCTCGCTTGATATTCTAAATCCAAATGATATTGAAAGTATCAGTGTTTTAAAAGATGCAGCTTCCGCAGCACTTTACGGCTCACGTTCGGCTAACGGAGTGATATTGGTAACTACAAAAAAGGGAAAGAAAGGGTCTAAACCCGTTGTTGTATATAATGGAATTTATGGCATTCAAAAGCCAACCATGTTGGTCAAACCTGTTGAAGGATATGAATACATGCAGCTTAAAAACGAAGCCTTAGTTAATTCAGGAAATGACCCCCAATTTACGCCAGAAGATATTCAACAGGCATATACCCGGGGATCTTATGACTGGTGGTTAAATAAGGTGTTACAATCCAGCGTTCCTCAACAGAACCATAATCTAAGCATTAGCGGAAGTTCAGGAGCTACCAATTATTTATTTTCTGGTGGAATCCTTAATCAAAGCAGTTTGTATAATGGTCCTGATTACGGAGTAAAACGATATAACCTAAGATCAAATTTAAATACCCAGATAGGAAACCATTTTAAAATCGGTACCAGCCTGGCATTTACCCGCCAAAACATGAAAGAGCATGCTTTCTGGTCTGAATGGATCATTTCAACTGCTTTGCGTATTCCACGCATTTACCCGATCACAGATACCTCAGGAAATTATACAATTGCACCAACAGCTTCTAATAATCCTTTGGCCTGGTTAGAGAAGGGTGGGGAACGTAATTATCTGAATGATAATTTTTTACTGAACCTGAATGGAGAATATTCATTTAACAGCCATTTGTCACTAAAGGCAATATATGGTGGCAACTATTCTCAAAACCGGACGAATGAATTCAGAAAGATCATTGATTATAAACCTTATATAGGCTCCGATAATCAAAATTCGGTTACTGATGCCAATAGCAATAGCCGTTCAGATAACCTACAAGCAATGCTGAATTATGAGAATGGTTTTGGAGCTCATAGTGTCAAAGCATTGATAGGGTATTCATCAGAAGGGGGACTTTCAAGTTATACTCAATTGCATAAAACTGATGTTGACAATATAACCGGGGAACCAATTACCGGTACCAAAATAGATGAAGGTGGGTCTTATAACCTGCACACAGACAGATGGGCCCTGAACTCAGTTTTCGGCCGAGCTAATTATGCATTTCGTGACCGATACCTTGTAGAGTTCAATTTCAGAGTTGATGCATCCTCAAGGTTTGCTGAAGAAAACAGAAGGGCATTCTTTCCATCAGTATCTGCGGGCTGGAAGCTCACAGATGAAAGCTTTATGCATTCTATAAAGGAAAAGATTGGAACTCTGAAACTCAGGGCTTCATGGGGTCAGCTGGGAAACCAGGAGATTGGATTGTACCGTTACCTGAATACCTGGAGCACATATCCTAATGTGTATGGATTTGGAAATGCAGGACAAGCAGCTTCATTCTTAGGAATGGGTAATCCTGATATCAAATGGGAAACATCTACCATGACAAATATTGGTGCAGATGTAAGTTTATTTAACAACCGACTTTCCTTAACCTATGATTATTTCAATAAGGTTACAGATGATATCTTACTAGACCTGCCAGCTCCTTCATTGTTCGGAGCCTGGCCTCCTACACAAAATGCTGGGAAAGTGAAGAACCGGGGATGGGAATTGCAGGCAAGCTATAGGTTTGGGCATGGAGACTTTAAACATACTGTTTCTTTCAACTTAAGTGATAACCTGAATGAAGTTGTGGATATTAAAGGAAAGGTTTTCATGACCGAGGCTGACAGGACCTTTATTACAAAGGAAGGCTTCCCCATCAGTTCCTATTATGGATTGCAATCTAATGGTTTTTACCAGAGTTTAGCCGATATCAAAGACAATCCGAAGCCAACTTTTGTCAACGAAGTACACCCAGGTGACATTAAATATGTGGATCGCAACCAAGATGGAAAGATTGATAACAACGACAGGTATATCATGGGCAATCCTTTTCCGCGGTACACATTTGGATTTAATTATGGTCTTAACTGGAAAGGTTTTGATGCCTATGTGCTTGTTCAGGGAGTGGGTAAAAGAACACTATACCTAAGAGGGGAAGGGGTAGAAGCCTTCCATAATAACTGGGATGATGTTTATAAACAACATCTTGACAGATGGACACCTACTAATCCAGATGCAACCTATCCCAGACTTACCACTGGTGCAGCGTCTACAAACAATAATGCAGGCTCAGATTTTTGGTTACTGAATGCCGCCTATGCGAGGTTAAAAAATTTGCAGCTGGGGTACTCTTTACCAGGACGTCTTTTGCAACCTATCGGAATAGAAAAATGCAGGTTTTATATAACCGGTCAAAATCTTTTCACTCTAACGAAAATGAATAATGGTTTTGATCCTGAAATAACAGAATTAAACAGCTCACTACAAATCAGCAATTCGAACAGCAATAGCGGTAGAGTATATCCCACATTGAAAGTAATTGCTGTAGGAGTGGATGTAAATTTTTAATCAAGCTTAAATGTTGAATTATGCAATTCAAACGACATATAGTTCTAGTGTTTAGTTTAATGGTGATTTTAGGAGCCTGTAGAAAGCTGGACCTGGCTCCATCTTACCAGGAAACTGACCTGGATTTCTGGAAACGTCCGGATGCCGCATGGAATACCTTAAATACGGTTTATGCCCAAATGTATTCCGACGAATATTTTTTCTTTAATGAAGATCTTAGTGATAATGCTTTTTGTATCAGTGCAGTAAATGGCGGACGCGTTCGCAATATTGCAGAAGGTGCTTACGATGGACGCACAGACCGCGTCGCCGGAGAATGGGGCTTTCATTATGGAGGCATCCGCGGATGCAATAATTTATTGGCAAACATTGATAAAGTGCCGGGCCTGACTGAGGTAGTTAAAAACCGCATCATTGCGGAAGCCCGTTTTATCAGGGCTTATCATTATTTCAACCTCTATACATGGTATGGTGATGTGCCACTCATTACTAACGAGATCAACTTTGAAGAAAGTTTTGCCATTGGCAGGACAGCCAGAGCAACCGTGATGAATTTTGTGCTTAGTGAACTTGATTGTGCTGCTCACCTGCCCACCAATGTTGAATATAGTGCAGAAGACAAGGGCCGTATCACAAAAGGGGCTGCCATAGCATTAAAGGCAAGGGCATACCTATATGATAGCAAGTGGACTGATGTTGTCAACACCTGCGAGCAATTAATGAATGGATCTAATGGCAGCTATGGTTTATTGAAAGATTATGCCAGTGTATTTGCTCCTGAAAATGAATACAGCAAAGAGTCAATACTGGAGATGGTATATATCCCGGGGAAGCGAACTCAAAACCAGCAACGGTTTTTTATACCCCGCACTGAAGGACAATTGATTTGTGGCATTGCCCCTTCACAGGAATTAGTTGATGATTATGTGATGTTAAATGGGAAAAACATCAAAGATGCAGCTTCAGGGTATAATGAGGATGAGCCATATGAGAACCGGGATCCAAGGTTTTATAACACTATTGTTTACGATGGTGCCAATTGGGTGAGAAGAGATGGTTCTTCTTTTATAGTAAGAACTGCCCCTGGTACCGGAAATAATAGTGTAGATAATGCTGATGCCACCCCTACAGGTTATTATGTAAGAAAGTATTATGATAAAACTGCTGATGGTGGTAATAATTCAGGCCTCAATCTGATGCTTATCCGCTATGCAGATATTTTATTGATGTATGCAGAAGCAAAGATGGAATTAGGGCAAATGACCGCAGATGTATGGGGTAAAACCATAGGTCAGTTAAGGCAAAGAGCTGGTTTCACTGACCGACAAGCCCTGGACTTTCCTTCTCTTTCCCAGGAACAAATGCGCGCAGTTATCCGAAGGGAGCGTCGTACTGAACTAGCTATGGAAGGTTTACGGATTTTTGATATCCGCAGGTGGAAAATTGCAGAAAATGTACTTAATGGTACACTGCATGGATTTAAAGTGAATGGTGAATACCTGAAAGTAGATAACCGTGTTTTTGATAAAAACAAACACTACCTGTGGCCTGTTCCTCAAAACGACATTGACCTGAATAAAAATTTAAGACCTAATAATCCCGGCTGGGAATAATTCTTCAATCAAATTTTAAAATTTCTACTAATGAAAAAATATGTAATTGGAACCTTGAACCTGATGCTCATCCTGGGTATCTGTGCCTTGTCTTCCTGTAAAAAAGATATTGAACTCAACACAAATATTGGTGCCGTTAAAAATCTATATGCGCCAGATAATAATAAAACATTAAAACTTCAGCCTGCAACTTCTGCTGCTGTTTTATTCGAATGGGAAAATGCCAAGGCGGAAGATGGAACACTTGTGCAATATGAAGTTGTATTTGATAAGGAGGGAGGAAATTTTCAAAATCCTATATTTAAAAAGGTGTCTGATGGCAATGGTGTTCAAACCACGCTTTCTTTATCTCATAAAGATCTGAATAAAATTGCCAAGCTTGCAGGCATTGAATCTTTAAATACAGGCAAGCTGCAGTGGACAGTATACTCCTTTAAAGGAATGAATTCGTTAAAGGCAGAACAAGTGCGTGAGCTCATAGTGGAAAGACCTGCAGGCTTTTCAGAAATACCTGCCGATGTGTATATAACAGGTTCGGCTACCGAAGGTGGTGCCAATTTGTCAAGTGCAATAAAGATGCGTGCTGTTGCCAATGGTGTTTTTGAAATCTTTACCAGATTGAAGCCAGGTACGTACCATTTTGTTGATAAGACCTCAGGTACACCGCTAACATATTCAATACAGGGTACAGCCATTAAAGAAGGTGGAGAAAACACACAGGCTGATGAAAAGATCTACAGGATCAGGCTAGATTTTAATAATGCGGCAAATGAAGTAACAGAGATCACTAAAGTGAGTCTGTATATGCCGGCAGGATGGGCCAATAATAACGTCTACTTAATTGCTACACTTGATTACAAAGGAAATGGAATTTGGGAGGCGCTGAATACGCCGATTCATTTCTTAAATCCAGGATGGCCGGAAGAGCGGTATAAATTCCAGTTTGATACAAAAAGTGCAGATGGTACTGCTGGGCAGGAATTTTATGGCAGTATCAATACTGAAAATCAAAACCGTCCAGATGATCCTAATACACCATTGACTTATTTTAAAGTAATGCAACAACCCGCCAATGCGCCTTATATTGACTGGAGCTATACCTACAAGTTTGCATCAGCTGTTGATGGCAGGAACTGCGACGTTCGCCTGATCCTCAATGCTGATGGTGACTTTTATATTCATGAAGTAAAAATTAAATAATGTTACATTATAGCGCAATAACCAAGAGCTTCAGTGGGGTTGCATTCATTTTCATCATGGGCATTGGTTTGACATCCTGTTTAAAACAGAGAGTAGACAAGCCCGTGATCGTAAACCCTGATTCAACCAATACCACTAAGGTATCTTATAAAGTAAGGGCTGCACAGGTTTATAATGATGTAGTGAAAAAATATTTTAGCCAATCTAGTCAAAATCTTTTTTCAGAAAGTTATCCTGTGCAGGGTGGTGATCCTAAACAATCATATTTCTGGCCATATACTGGTGTGTTTACAGGGGCAGTTTTATTAAAGAAAACCGGAGCTAACCTGGACCTTGAACCATTCAAAACAGGTTTGGAAGCATATTGGGATAATTCCAGATTGCCTGTTGCCTACCAAAGTGCTGTAACAGCAGATGGCCCTGCCGACCGGTTCTATGATGATAATGGTACAGTAGGATTAAATCTTATTGAAGCTTACGAAGTATCGCAAGATGTATTTTACCTGGATAGGGCAGAAGCATGTTTATTATTTGACATGTCCGGTGAATCTACTGATGAAGGTGGTGGGTTGTTCTGGGTGGAACAATACCGAATGAATGACATAAATAGTCCCAATGCTGTTAAGGCAACCAACGCCACAGCATTTGCCGCCACACTAGCACTGGAAGTATATAAAAAACGACCAAAGCAAGAATATCTTGATTTTGCCAAACGATTATATAGCTGGAACAAGACAAAAATGCAGGATCCTACAGATAAAATGTTCTGGAATGATATTTCATTAAGTAATCATAAGGTTAACCCAACCAAATGGTCATATAATGTTGGCGAGATGATCACTGCAGCCTGTTTGCTATATGAGGTGACACAAGATGGATCATATTTGTCGGATGCTAAATCTATGGCAAAAGCTTCCTATGATTATTTCACCAGGCCAGTTAGGGATCTTGGTCGTTTTTACCCTGAACATGATCCATGGTTTAATGCTATTTTATTCAGAGGTTATCTTGATCTAAGTGCAATAGACAAAACATTTGCCAGTGAATACATCAACACCTTTATAAAAAATGCTGATTATGCATGGGATCATGCCAGAACCAAGGAAGGTTTTTTCTATGAGGACTGGGCAGGAGACCGATTAGGCAGATATTACTGGATTCTCAACCAGGCTGTTATGGTGGAAGTGTATTCACGAATTGCCATTTATAAAGGTGAATAATTTCTTAATGGCTAATTCACGCATAGTAAAATAAATCTGGTGAACCGCATGAAGTTGAAAATGGTAAGATTTGTTATTGTAGTCTTATGTGTTATTGCTACAAATGGAGTAATGGCGCAATATCAGACGAAAATGTATAACAATGCCTATGGTACACGTGCAGAGACATTTTTTCATAAGGTCTGGAATTATTACCGGGTACCTTCCTATGATTTGTTTTCGGAATACTATCCGCAACAACACCAAGATACACTGACCTATATGCAAGAAGGTCAGGTAGCATCAAAACCAGTTAGTTATTTATGGCCATTTAGCGGGATGTTTACTTCCGTCATCAAATTGATGGAATTGCCTGGGAAGAATCAAAAATATAAGCCTTTCCTGGATACACTTATAAAGGGGATTGAGCGTTATAGAGATACAACAAGAAGTCCTGCAGCATACCAGGCATACCCGGCATTTTTGGAAAAAGTAGACCGGTACTATGATGATAACGGTCTTGTAGGAATTGATTACCTGCAGGCATATGAATTGAACCATGACCCGGCATATCTGTCAAGAGCTAAGGATGCTTTTACTTTTATATTAAGTGGATGGTCAGATGTTTTAGGAGGGGGTGTTACATGGCTGGAAGGACATGGTGATCAAAAACCTGCCTGCAGTAATGGAATGGCCACACTGCTGGCTCTGAAATTATACAAGGCAACTAAAGATGAACAGTACTTGACCTGGGGTAAGCGATTTTATGACTGGATGCATGCTAATCTCAGGGACTCTATTGGATTATATTGTAATGACCGAAAGACAGCAGACAATAGTCTAAACAGAGTTTACTATACATATAATTCGGGTTCCATGCTTGAAGCATCTGTAATGCTGTACCAGTTTACCAAACAAAAAGATTATTTATCGGAAGCCAGACAAATTGCTTCATCTTCACTAACATTTTTTGGAAAGAAAAGCAAAGAGGGTCGCATTACAGTTCTGGATCTCCCCTGGTTTGTATTGGTTTTATTCAGGGGCTATGAATCATTGTATAATGTTGATAGAAACCCAAAGTATATCAATGTTATCATTGAAAATGTTGACTATGCCTGGAAACAATCAAAAGATAATTTTGGATTGATCAATAATGCCTGGAATAAACTATCCAGTGCAGAAATGACATCGCCCAAATGGTTGTTGGACGAAGCATGTATGGTAGAATTTTATGCTCGAATAGCACTATTAAGGTAAAGATTTTTAGATAGCAGTTTAGTCCTTAGCAATTGTTCCATTAAGCAGTAAAAAGGCAGCCCCATGGCTGCCTTTGTTTTTATAAATAATGTTGTAATAAATATGAGGTGTCTTAACTATTTAAAACATTTGGTCATCAGAGACCTATGCTTTTTGTAAACTAATATTTTTTCCCTAGTTATAGTTTTCATCACTCATAGCTAAAAATTGATGTGCTATTTTGTGCATATAATCAAGCTCTAAATAATTCACTGAATAGTAAATAAATCTTCCTTCTCTTTTTGTAATAACCAAATTTGCATTTCTTAAAATGGCCAAATGTTGGGAAGCTACTGGTTGTTCAATATTCAGATTAGTATGAATATCATGGACGACAAGGGAGCCATTGTTATGAATAAGGTGAAGGATATTTTTTCTCAGATTGTTATTAATAGCTCTTAATCTCAATGCGGCTTTTTTCAGGTTGTCTTCTTCGATTAATAATGGAGTTTTCATTTGAGGTTTGAGTTTAATTAATTAATGAATGAATATTATTTGGAGAAAAATGGAAAAAGGAAATCATCCACCTGCTTTCCATTGTTGAAAGGTTTTTAAAACGGCCAATCGTTTGCATAGAACTGTCAAATTTGGCAGATCGTGGATGAGATGAGGGTTTGTGTCGTCTTCACTTAAATAAGCCTGTAAAAGCTTATTATCCGCATTTTCGTTGCTGCCGGCTAATTGGTTGATGCGGCGCTGAATTGCTTCGCTTTTGATTGAATCAGTAATTTGCAGTAGCAAATGATCGGAATACTCAGGAAGGATCTCTTTTGCAATTTGTTCACCTTTTACAAATCTTTCATAGAGGTTCTGGATTTTCTCCTGGATCGATTCAGCACTTGTTGATACCTGGGCAAGATCCCCAGAATTTAAGATCCATTTATGGGCAAGGGACTGCCAATCTGCAATAGGCAGGTTGCCGGGGAGTTTCCAGGCTTTTCCTTTGTTGTAATAGAAAAACATGCGGGCTTCTTTCAATGAGTATTTGTTGGACCTGAAGAATTCTTCGACTTCTGGAAGGTTTGGCGTTTGTATCGAATTAGCGACCCGGGGGGCTACGTTTTCTTCCTGGTCCCTAAAGGGTGGATTGTTTATAACATCCTGTATTTTTTTATTTTTTTCAAAAACCGATGTGTGTGTTTTACACACACTGTTTATTTGTTTATGTTTTATAAGGTGTCCCATATTTGGGACAGTACCAGTATCAAAATTGGGACTAATACCGGTCAATTCCGGGACTAAAGCGTGTCCCAAATCCGGGACATAAGAGGGTAGTTGTGGGCTTAAAATTGGGACATTTGAACTGTGGATATCCTTGTTTGACAACTCATTATTTGACTCTTTAAATAGATCTAATTGGTCATAACTGAGTTCCTGTTTTTTATACAACCTGATGATTGTGATCTTAACCGGTTGATGTCTTGTTATCCCGGCCTGGTAAATTATGTAATGGTTCGCATGAAGATCTTTCAGGCATTTGTGATAAGTGTTCTTAGAGCCAATTTTACATATCTGCATAATGTTTTCCCTGTATATGGGAAAGGGGTTTTGAAATCGATTAAAATTCCAGTACTGGAAGAGGGCTAAGTAAAGGCTCACATGAGAACTTGTGAGCCTGTTATCACTACGAACAAAGGAAAAGAAGGCATTGAGGTGCCTGATATAGTTCATGGTTTGATTGTATGAGTGTTGAAATAGGAAGTTGCGAGATCAGCCTACTATGGTGATCATCTTCCGGCCTTAGGGCTTTGGCTACCCATCAGGATCCTGATATCGTCAAAGTCATAAAATAGCAGCCCGCCAATACGCGTGGAGTTAAGTTTGCCACTTGTACGAAGGTTCTGGAGTGTACCCCTTGATATTCCAAGCATGGCAATGACTTCGTGGGATTTGAGCCATTGTTTACCATTATGTGTCGTGCCTGGCTGGAGGATGTGTTTGAGGTCCTGCAGTAATTCCTGTTTGAATGTCAAGAGATCCTCACGGGTTAATAACTGATCGCGAAGCAGGTAGTTCTTTTGATTTGATTCCTGTGCCATATGTGGTGATTAATTATGGCACAAAAAGAAGGTTTTAGCTCATATGAAACCAGTAACAGGGGTAACAGTACCCCAGTGAAACCCGCTATAGGACTACCTAATATTTTTTAAAATTGTTCAATCTGAGTTGTGAATTAGTATATAATTTGGATCAAAACAGCTATCAAAATATAATTATGAACCTGTTTGTACATCTTCATCAATAAATCTTTTAGTGCATTTTGAGCACTTTTTTCATTAGCATAGGATTTTATCCGCAGGCTTTCAGCAGAAATACTTTCAGAATGAGGAGTTGTGAAAATGCGTGCCATGGTTTTTAAAAGAGCAGTATGATTTTTATTAATTATCATCCCTGTATCTTTTGCGGCCCTAATCCATAAGGCCAATTGCTGTACAGATAGTGATGTATTAATTTTTAGATCTTCTGAATCTTTTTCCAATGGCGCAGGACGAATAAATAAGGATTGCTGGACTTGTATGAAATTAATTTCTTCCAAGAGCCAGCTCTGGATTCTTTCTTTTACTGATGGTTTGTGTTGATATAAGGCTGCTCCTGGTTTCATTACCAGCAGATTAATTTTTTTTAATTGATCGGTAAGCCGTTCGACTTTTTCATGTTGAGTAGTATTCAATTCATGACGGATTCTTTCGATTGCAAAGTTTATTAATGAAGTACTATTGAAGTTCCAATAAATC
Source organism: Flavisolibacter ginsengiterrae DSM 18136 (assembly GCF_059568575.1). NCBI lineage: Bacteria > Pseudomonadati > Bacteroidota > Chitinophagia > Chitinophagales > Chitinophagaceae > Flavisolibacter > Flavisolibacter ginsengiterrae. The sequence continues at coordinate 128,773 of NZ_JCANTR010000009.1, read as the reverse complement.
AAAGACTGAATGATAGTATCTTTCGAAATTGATTCCTGATTAGGTAATTGAATGATTTCTTTTACCAGGTTTTTCATGTAGATCATTTGCTTATAAGAAATGCTTCCATTTTTTGTTTTAATGAAGGTTTTTATTGGTTTGAGAATTATTTCCGCCAGTTTTTGATCTATTGATTCCAAAAGGAATTTATGGACTTGTTTTAATTCCCTGGACATATCCTGTTGAATTAAATTAAGGTAACAATCCGGGACTTTTTCTTCCTGATTAAAAAACCTGTAATAGCGCTGTTCTATATGGGTCAATAGTTCATCCAGTTGCTGGAGAATGGAATCAAAAAGAATTTGATAGGGAGGTGAAGTATACGCGCTTTTAAAAATAAATACTTTATCTAAAAATTGAATGATGGTGCCCTGATACTGTTGGACCAGTAGTTCAATTTCCTTTTCCTTTTTGAGTTTTACGGATCGCCGCAAAAGGTACCTTGCAATATTTTCTATTTCCGATTTTACATTTAGAGACCAGTTCTCAATGTGATTACCAGTTATGTTAAGGTTATTATTTTTTTGAGGGTTTATTTCTATCGCGATCAAATGATCGAGACGTTCCAATGCATGTTTCACAATACTGAAAATTTAACCTGCACTATAGGGGCATAGGATTACTGCACCTGCATGGCAGCTGTTCATATAAAAAGCAAATCGGTATTTGGTTAATTAGGAAAGGGTGGTGGAATTAAGGGGAATCTTAAAAGAGGAGAAGGGGAACGGATTATAGATTGATATTTTCATCGGTGTTAATTTGGGAGCGCAAATATATATACAGTAAAATACTGATAGATGATTTTAATCATATAGTTGTTTATTAGCCTGTTTTTATTGAAGCTTCTTTAATATTTGTATTCAGCTTGCTGCGTAACATTTGCATATCTCCGCTCACTTTTTTATCAAGAATCTTGGCATAGATCTGCGTGGTTTGGAGTTTAGTATGACCCAACATTTTACTTATGGATTCAATAGGAACTCCATTAGTTAGTGTAACAGTGGTTGCAAAGGTGTGCCTGGCCATATGAAAGGTCAGCTCTTTGGTTATTGAACACACTGTTGCTATCTCTTTCAGGTATGCATTCATTTTTTGATTGGAGGGTACGGGAAGTAATTTGTTTTTTGCCTGGCACTCGGTATGGTAGGCATATTTATTAAGTATTGCCATGGCTGGAGGTAATAATGGTATTCTTGATGCAGTCTCAGTTTTTTGACGGTGCGTGAAGATCCATTTTTCACCATCGATACCTATTGCAATGTTTTCCTTTGAAAGATTGAAAATATCGATGTAAGCAAGGCCTGTATAACAGCTAAACACAAAAATATCTCTTACATATTCTAATCTTTTAAATGCTAATTGCTTTTCCTGGATTGCTTGTAGTTCCTGTTCGGTTAAAAATTCTCTTTCTGTTTTTTTAGCCTTGACTTTGAAAGCCATAAACGGATCTTTATCAAGCCAGTTTTTAGCCACGCACTCTCTAACTATTTTCTTCAGGTTTTTGATATACTTGGCATTAGTATTTATATCAATATTTTTTTCTGCCTTGAGGTAAAATTCAAAGTCATTGATAAACTCGAAATTGAGTTTCTTAATATCCAGGTCTTTAATCTTGTATTTCCAATGCAAGAAATTCAAAACATGTTTCCTAGTTGTCTCATACTTTACCCAGGTAGCTTTGGAATAATCCTTTCCCAATAAGGTTTTAATATCATTATTGTGTTGCTGAATAATTTCCATCAACATCCTAGGTCTCTCCACTATTCCCTGGTATTCCAATTTTAGTGTTTCTGCAGATATTGTGGCGTTGCGAGCTTCTAATTTGCTTTGACAGCTCAAAAGCTTTGCCTTAATCAATGCCAGGTAGTTATTGATTTCTTTCCCTTCACCATTTTTAAGGGTAACCATTTGTGATTTAGGGTTCCAATTTAAAGGCGAAATATCCCGGTGGATAGCTAGTTCAGCCCGCTGGCCATGAATAGTGATTCTTGCATAAAGCGGAGCTTTGCCATTTTTCAGTTTATTTTTTTTGATCCAAAAGAGGATACTGAAGGATGAATGTAAGGACATGTGGTGACCTTTTAAATTTTGAAAATTTGTTAAAAGGCACCTTAGCTTCTTTTATTTGTTCGTAGTGATAGAGAAGGAGGAATGCATCTGAAAAATTGTGCATTCGGTTACCTCAAAGATCTGGAAAAGGTTGGTAACCGAATAGGTCTCCAACAGATTGGTCAAAATTGATTCACCTTTTACATGGGGAAAGAAAAAAGCCGCTGAAAATCATGCATTTCAAGCGGCTTTGAACTTTGTTGTTTAACTTTTTGCGGACCGGACGGGACTCGAACCCGCGACCTCCGCCGTGACAGGGCGGCATTCTAACCAACTGAACTACCGATCCTTATTCGTTGGGGGTGCAAAAATAGGAGAGAAAATAATTCCACCCAAAACAAAGTAAAATCTTTTTAAAAATTCCTTTACCTGCATCCCTAACTGATCTTTTTTAAAGGAAATAAGGACCATTCCTGCTCATTAATGAGTTGTTGCAGGGCAATAGGTTCTCCATATCCTCTTTCTGCAGGTCCCAGGTTCTTGTGTTGCTGGTGCATTTGCTTTTTTAGCGATACATAAGCTTCGAAGCGCTCCTGCCTGTAATCCTCCAGTTTTTGTTGGACTATCAAATGGGCCTGCAAGCCCTTGTAACTTCCATATTTCCCATTCCTGGCTAGCTCAAAGAAAATGACCAGGTCCTCGATGCTTAACTGGTCTTCCATGGCAGCCAGCATGATCTCGCAAGCACAGACAGCAAACTTTGTTTCTGAAAGTTTGCTGGTTTTATTAAGTGGAACAGTCGAATAAAACTCCTTAACCAATAGTTTTATGAGCTGGTGTATCCTTTTTAGACCGTATTCGTGCATAAAGCCCGGAATTCTTTCTGTTAAGGGAATGGAAAGCAGCATATGATAATCAGCATTTCCATCTTTTACAAATTGCTGCAATGCCAGGCCGACAATGAGCTCATATTCCAAAGAATGCACAAATTGCTTTTTTGTCTTTTGAGTAGCCCTTGGCAAACCCTTCCCAACCTCTTTTTCCAGGGGAACTGCTTTTGATGTATGATTCATGTGATCCTTTCTGATAAGAATATTTTAAAAAAGGGATGATAATTCCTGCATCGTTAGCTTGCTTTGGCATAGCTCACACGCATCAGCTTTAAGCGCTGGTAAAGACTTCCAATGACCAATGCGGCATTGGTATCATTCAGTTCAGCTTTATGCCATTGCTCATCACTGTCCATTACATACAGTTCATCAGCAGGGCTAACTGAGACAGCCCAGGCACTGAATGGATAGCTATGCGGCGTGATCTTTACTTCCACGGCATTGTTGAAATACAGGTAATCATGATCAACCAGGTCCTTGATGATTTCAACGCATTCTTTTAAAATAGATTTTGTCATAGCGATCAATTTGCGGCCAGCAAATTTTGCTTACCTGGCCAGGGTGATTCGATAAGTTGACCGTGAGGTTTTATTGGCTCCTTCCAATACTTCACCGGTTTCCGGGTCAACCATTATTTTCCCAGGAGATATTTTCCGAAGTTTTTCTTCCAGCTGTTTTTTTCTTGCCTGCCAATAATTTAGCTGTTCATTGATCTCATTCCATTCGGCATTGTGTGAATAATCATAGCTTATCCCTGCCTCGCAGATCTCGATCCTGGCACCCGAAGGAGTGGAAAGCCTGCCATTATTTTTTGATAATTCTTCCCTCAGGAATTCTATATAGCCTTCATTCTTACGGACAGCTTTTGCAAATTCTTCCATAGATGCTAAAGCTTCAGCCACCTGGAATACATTCCCTTCTTCCATCAGAGCTGCTACAGATTGGCTTGCCAGCTCCGCAATCTCTGTTTTAGTAAGTCCCTCCCGTATAGATGGCAGAGAATAAGAGTTATGCTGCGTTAAGTGTTTTTCCATTGATCTGGTTTCTACGGTTAGCGATTAATTGTTGCAATAATGGATTGGCATCTACTTCTGGTTTATTCCTTTGGTACAGGTCAACCAGGTCACGGTGCGTACTGCAGGTATCCACCCTGTTGTACCATTCGCTGCCCGGTCTTAATACAGTAAAATCTTCTTCACCCTGTTCGCACCAGTTGGCTATCAGTTTTCCTGTTTCTTCTGAAGGAACAAATGCTGGTTTGCCCATGAACAGGTTAGTACGGTCCTTTGAAGCTGAGGCATTGTGCTGCGCATCCATTTCAAGGTTTAAGGTCAGCTCATATTCAAAGCCCTCCCTCGTGATCTCACGAAGTCCTGCTTTTTCGATCTTTAACTTATTGCCGTCCTTAATCATTTCATAGTCCTGTTTGCGACGCACGGTAGTTATGATATGCGAAGGGCTATGAAGAATAGCTTCCAGGAACGCCTGGTGGCGAGGTGTCACTTTTGCCCAATCCTGGTATTTTCCACCAAGGCTCTCCACTATTTCCAGGCAACCGCCCTTGCCATCCCATTCCTGCGAGATAGAATCAATGATGATAACCTCCATGCCTGCTTTTTCACATGATCGTATGGCCTCAATATATCGTTCTGGGGAAAAGGGAGCTGTGAGACTTAATACATTGTATTCGCCCAGGTGTGCATATAGGTCGGCGCTTCCATTTTCCGTATCAATGATAGCCACCCTGGATAGGTCGCCGCAAAGGCCTTTTGCTATGAGTATGGCACTATATGTTTTTCCTCCGCCTGAAATTGCTGAAAGTCCCAGGCGGATCTTTGCTTTTTTTCTTGTTGCTTTTCTTAATTGCATCCTTATTCTTGTTTCAATTAATAAAATGTGTAACAGTTAAGCTGCTTTCTTCAACCGATTCTCAAAAGTTTGAGCAAAATACCTGATGGCCGCTTCGGTGATCTCGTCCATGGCGCCCGTTACTTCCAGTACTGGTTTAATATCCGTACCATGCCATTTCACAAAATCTATGTCTACGCCATAACGGTCAAAAATGTCAAGCATGGAGGCATTAGGGTTAAAATAACCAATACCCTCAACTTCCAGGTCACCCACATGTTCCGTGACAATCTTCAGATCACGAACCACTTTATGTTTAAGAGGGAAGCGGAAAGTGAATTCTTTTTTAGTCTTCCTCATAATTTGGAATTGTGATTATTTGAACTAAATTTGTGAATATTAAAGGTACGTATTCACCTATTATCCACACAATATTCACATAAATATTCACAATAGCTTAACATTATGGAAAACAATTATAACTTAATGGAAATCAGGCAATTATATGGACTTAGCCAGACTGATTTTGCCCGTAAGGCAAAGATGAGCCGTGAATTAGTGAGTAAAATTGAAAATGGTAAAATAGAAATGAAAAAACCTACCTGGAAGAAGATTCAGCGCTTTTTGCAGGATAATCCTTTAATAAAAAATTCACAAGATGTGAATATACTGGGGATCTCTTCACTTTTTTATTCCCAGGGCAATCACAAATATTTAGATTCCAGGAGAGATCATAAAAATGATCCAGCTTCTATTTTAGTTCCAATGGTAGGCATTAAGGCCCAGGCAGGGTATGTGAAAGCATATGAACAAGTAGATTATATGGATAGCCTCGAAAAATATTCCTTGCCACCGGGGGTTAATTCACTTGGAGCCATCTGGCGATACTTTGAAGTTGATGGAGATAGCATGGAGCCTACACTAAGCGCAAGGGATGTTATCCTGGCAACTATGGTGCACCCTGAAGACTGGAGTGATGTAAAGAATTTCTGTATATATATCATCCATACCGCAGATAAACTTCTTGTTAAGCGGGTATTTAAAAGATCGCCCAAAGAATGGGTGTTGATCTCTGATAACGAGGAGCAATACCCGCAGGTGCCTCTATTGCTGGAGGAAGTGAAACAAGTCTGGCAATTACGCCGGCATATCCGCTCCAAAGCACCTCAACCCAAAGATTTTAAGATCATTGCCTAGCCCGGCTTTGTTTTCCTTTTGCCTTTAGTTTCTGTGTTCATTTATGCAGGCCTTCCAGTATATTTATAATAAAAGCGTATGCAACCACCTGTACTGAAGGTATTGTTCCTGGACATAGGAGGCGTTTTATTGACGAATGGCTGGGGACACGCGTCAAGGCAAAAAGCCGCAGGGATCTTTGGTTTTGATTATGAGGAAATGAACGCGCTACACGAATTCATCTTCAATATTTACGAAATAGGTAAGCTCACCCTTGATGAATACCTGGACACAACCTTATTTTATAAGCCGCGCGATTTTACAAGGGAAGATTTTAAATCCTTTATGTTCTCTGAATCACAGCAACTGCCCCAAACTTTGGAATGGTTGATCAACTGGAAGCAAAGCAAAAAGGAAGAGGTCAAGGTTATTTCCATCAATAATGAAGGACGTGAATTGAACGATTACCGCATCAAGAAGTTTGGACTTCATCGTTGTTTTGATGCCTTTGTTTCTTCCTGTGAGGTGGCTATGAGAAAACCTGATCCTGGTATTTTCAAACTGGCATTGGGCATAGCCCAGGTGAGCACGCAGGAATGCCTGTATTTCGATGACCGTAATTACCTGGTGGAAGCGGCACGTCGAGCGAATATTCCATCATTTCAGCATACGGGATTTGAACAAATGAAAACTATCCTGGAGCAGTATCCATAGTTCTACCTCGTCATGCGTTTTACTACATTAAGCTGTTGCGATGAATCCCAAACAACTGGCAGCATTAAAGGCTGTTGAATACATCAGGGAAGATATGATCGTTGGCCTGGGAACAGGTACCACGGCTTTCTATGCTATTGAAAAAATAGGAGAGATGGTAAAGAATGGTCTGCGCATCAGGACTGTATCCAGTTCGCTGTCTTCTGCAAGTCAAGCTGCAGCATGTGGAATTCCACAGGCAGGCATGACCGAAATAAAAACTATTGATATTTATATTGATGGAGCCGATGAAGTGGATGATCAATTTAACCTGGTGAAAGGTGGAGGTGGTGCGTTGACCAGGGAAAAGATCCTGGCATTTAATAGCAGTTTATTTATCGTAATTATTGATGATTCCAAATTGTCCGCTACACTTGGCCGTTTTCCCATTGCTGTTGAAATGGTGCCCTTTGGCTATAATCTTGCCATTCCTCATCTGGAAGCGCTGGGTTGTAAAGCAACTGTTCGTCAGTCCGAAGATAATTTTTATAAAACAGATAATGGTAACTGGATCATTGACTGCCAGTTTCAGTCCATTAAAGATCCTAAAGCTATGGAGGAAGATATGCATGCTATTCCGGGAGTAGTGGAATGTGGCTTGTTTTCAAATAGCTGGGTAGATTTGGTAATTAGCGCAAATGAAAATGGAACAGTAAGGGAGTTAAAACGAAACTCATCATAGATCTGTAACTGTTCAGTTGAACAGCGTCCTCCTTAGTTTATTGGAAAAGAATTTAACTTTATACAGGTCAGATGTACCCCCTTCTTCCGTACAGGATATTTCATCACTGCTAAATAACTGGTTATGAAATCTTATTGCCTGTATTTTACTTTTTTTCTTTTCGTTTCCTTTTCCGCAGCAGCACAAAACCAAACAACAAGGGCCAATACTTCTTCAGGTTCTAAAACGGCCCAGCCTACAGGTCCTTCCGTCAATCAATCGTTAGCTGGTAGGACCGATTCAATAAAGATGGCAATGAATGATCTTAAAACCTCGTTCAATTCACTTTTTGGAAATAAAAGAGATACGATTTCCATCTATATTTCCAATATAGAGTATGACGATAATAACCTGGCCATATTGAAAGATGATCTGAAAAAAATAAAAGGCGTCAAAGCCGTGAACATGCAATACAAGCAATCGGCTGCCCTGCTGGACATTTCCTTTAAAGGGAAATCAGCAGACCTTTGGGATAAACTTCCAGCTGAAGCAAGATCGCCTTTTAAGCTGGTAGAGGCAGGAGACTATAATATTACACTTCAATATAAAACTAGTGTTGCTACAAAACAGTAGTGATAGTCTGAATTATTTTTAATGTGCCGGAGATTTTTTAGGAATGGATAATGATGTCCATTGATTCCCCCTGATCCATTTTCCAAGGTAAACGATCTGCCCGACATGCGTACTATAATGTGCCAGTTGCCGATTGATGGCATCAACTACTACTAATGGCTGCTGACGAATAGTAATTTGTTTTAGTAAATCTTCAGCGGTTAAGGAACCCAGTGTTCGAAATAAAAGATTCCAGCCTTCTTCCCATTTTTGTATCAGTTGCTCCGGGGATAGATCATTTACTTCAAATTCTTCATCTCTTTGTCGCCAGTCTTTTTCTCCATCTTCATTCAGGAAGTTAGTCCAGCGGCTTATCATATTTCCATGCATGTGCTGTATAATGATGGCAATGCTGTTAGACGCTTCGTTGGGTTGAAAATGCAAATCCTTTCCTGCTAATTGAGCGAATGTTTTATCGCCAAGCGTTTTGTATTCCCTAAAACGTTTGATGGCACTTTCAAGGAATGCAGTTCCTATTTCCATAAGATGATATTACCTTTTAATAATCATGGTGCGTAGCCTGCAGCCCCATCATCTCCGCGGTTGTCTGCAACAGCTTCCATGCCTCCCGGTGTTTTTTTGATCACTTCAGTACGGCCAATGGAGCCGCGTTCTTTGATTGTATAGCCCATTTTTTGAAGTGCAGTTCTTGTTGCTTCCGGAAAAGACCTTTCGACATCTATTTGATCAGGCAGCCACTGGTGGTGAAACTTCGGTTTGTTTACAGCATCTTCCGCGCTCATGCCAAAATCAATGATATTGACAATGGTTTGAAACACCGATGTAGGAATTGTAGTGCCCCCCGGTGTGCCTACCACCACGAAAGGCTTCCCATCTTTCAACACAAGCGTAGGGGTCATAGAACTCAACATTCTCTTGCCGGGCGCAATGGCATTGGCTTCGCCTCCCACGGCGCCATATAAGTTAGGAACGCCTGGTTTTACACTAAAGTCGTCCATTTCATCATTGATAAAAAAACCTGCACCGCCAATCACTGTTTTACTGCCATAGGAATTATTTAAAGTAGTTGTAACTGAAACGGCATTGCCTTCAGCATCCAATACTGACAGGTGTGTCGTTTGTTCGCTTTCCTTTATCTGTAATACCCCCGGCTTTATTTGTGTGCTGTTTCCGGCTATGCCTGGCTGATAATCGCTCATTCTTTTTTTCAGATAGACTTCATTTGTGAGCTGCGCTTCCGGGACTTTATAAAAATCCGCATCTCCCATATATTCAGCCCTGTCTGCATAGGCACGGCGCTCCACTTCCGTCATTAATTGCACTGCCTGGGGAGAAAGAAAACCGTAAGAGGCAACCGGCTTGTCTTCCAGCATTTTGAGCATCTGGTGTAATAAAATACCCCCGCTGCTAGGCATAGGCATCGACACAATGGTATAACCCCGGTAATCGAATGTGTGAGGGGTACGCCACTTTACCTTATAGTTTTTAAGGTCATCTAATGTAATGATACCTCCGCCTCGTTTCATTTCTTCCACTATCAGTTCCGCTGTCCTTCCCTGGTAAAAACCAGCTTCACCTTTATCCCTGATTAGCTTAAGCGTAGCGGCAAGCTCATTTTGTACCAGTGTGTCTCCGGCTTTCCATCCCGGGGTTTTGAGAAATGCGGATGGTTGCGTGTTGTATAGTTGCAGATCGTGCTGAATGCTATTTAGGGAACTGGCTTCTCTTTCAGAAATGGCAAAGCCTTTTTCGGCCAGGTCAATTGCCGGCTGAATCAATTCCCTGAAGGAAAGCTTTGCGTATTTCATACTGGCAAACAAGCCTGCAATGGTACCAGGTACGCCGCTGGATAAATGTCCATTGATGCTTTTTCCTGTCACCACATTGCCATTGGCATCAAGGTACATATCGCGGTGCGCTGAAGAAGGAGCCATTTCCCTGTAATCCAGGGCCAGTGTTTCGCCATTGGCAAGCCTTGCTACCATAAAGCCACCTCCTCCAATATTGCCGGCACCCGGATATACAACAGCTAATGCCAGTTGGGTAGCTATGGCAGCGTCAACAGCATTGCCCCCTTTTTTTAAAATGGCAACGCCTACTTCGCTGGCCAGTGGATGAGCCGAAACCACTGCGCCTTTCTGAACCACCATTTTTTTAGTGATCGTATAATGCCATGGGTCGACATTGTTTGTATCTATGATCTTTTTGGTGCTGCTGCAAGAGAGTAATATCAGGAACAGGAAGGGAGATAGTTTATTCATTCCAGGAATTTAAAGCTGTTAAGTTAAGGAAGGCCCGGTAATCTGCCTGTCATTATTACCAATCCTTTTTGCTCATAACTACTTAAAATCTTAAATTAGAGTAAGAACTCGTCTCTCTCCAGGCACTACGTATTGCACTGCTATACTGGATTTACTTATTAAAATAAACATTCTGCTATGAGTAATCAACTATCACTTAAAAAGTACGGTTCATTATTTCTTTTATTCCTGGTTACTGCCATCGGGGCCATCGCCCAAACCGGGACAATAAAAGGTACAGTAAAAGATGCCAGTGGCAACCCCCTTAGTGGCGCATCAGTTACTATCCAGGGACGCTCAAGAGGAACAAGCACCACCAATGATGGTAATTTTAGCCTGTTGGTGCCAACCGGCACGCACGTTGTCAATGCCAGTTATGTAGGATTCTCCACGGCAAAGAAAACAGTTACAGTGACCAGTGAGTCTACCGTCATGGTGGATTTTGTGCTGGAGGAAAGAGGGCAGGAGCAGGCAGTGGTTGTCCTGGGCTCCCGTTCTTTACCCAGGACACAATTGGAAACACCTGCACCGGTTGATGTGATCGATATTAAAAAACTGGCCGGTGATGCACCCCAGGTTTATATCAATCAGATACTTACCTATGCTGCCCCTTCCTTTAATTCAGGAACACAAACTGTTGCTGATGGAACGGACCATATTGACCCTGCCTCGCTCCGCGGATTGGGACCTGACCAGGTATTGGTTCTGATCAATGGAAAAAGAAGATACAATACAGCGCTGGTTAATCTGAATGGCACTTTTGGCCGTGGCTCTGTAGGAACCGATCTGAATTCGATCCCCGTTTCCTCGATTGATCGTGTTGAGATCCTCAGGGATGGTGCTGCAGCACAATATGGCAGTGATGCCATTGCCGGTGTCATTAATATTATTTTAAAAAGCAGCGTTAATAAAGTCACAGCATCCCTCACTGGTGGTGAAAATGTTACCAAATTCCAGGGTAAATCAGTAACGGATGGAGAGACCGTGCAAACAGCCATCAACTTCGGCATACCCATGGGCCAGAAAGGTGGTTTCATGAATTTTTCCGGTTCATACGACTATCGCAATTATACCAACAGGGCGGGTGACCGCACAGGCGTGATTTATTCAAGATATAACGGAAGAAATTCTTCCGGAGTGGTGCAAACAGTAGATGCTACGGATTCATTTTTGTCGGCTAACAAATTAACAAGAGGAGACTTTAAACAGAGAGTTGGACAGTCCCTTTTAAGAAGTGGCCAGTTCATGTTGAATGGTGCTTTTCCAATGGATGACAATGGTACCGAATTCTATGTCTTTGGAGGTATTGGATACAGGAATGGCCAGGCAGCGGCTAACCGCCGGCTACCTTCTATTGCCAATAATGTCATAGAAATATACCCGCTGGGTTTTTTACCAGAGATTCATTCAGATATATATGATAAATCCTTGTCCCTGGGCATCAGGAGTAAATTGAGAGGATGGGATGTTGATTTCAGCAATACGTTTGGGCAGAACCAGTTTATATTCAGGGTGGTAAATACCATCAATGCTTCCATGGAAAAAACTTCGCCAACAAGGTTTAATTCCGGTGGACCCATTTTCACACAGAATACTACCAACCTTGATTTTTCTAAAAGGTTTGAGGAGTTAAGCGGGATCAATATAGGCTTTGGTGCTGAGCATCGCTTTGAAAGGTACCAGTTACTGGCTGGTGAAGAAGCCTCCTATACCAATTATGGCAATGCCCGGCAGGTTGGTGTTGATGCCAATGGCAAACCTATACTGGTGCCTGATCCTAAAGGCCCTGTCAGTACACGTTTTGGTGGTGCCGATAGTTCAGCCCGAGGTGGGGGTGCCCAATCATTCCCGGGCTTCCGCCCGGAAAATGCGGTGAACGCTACAAGAAGTGCCATAGCTGCTTATGGTGATATAGAATTTAATTTCTCGCCTGCCTTCCTGGTGGATGTTGCGGGTAGATTAGAGAATTACAATGATTTTGGATCCACAGTGAACGGCAAACTGGCCATGCGCTATAAAGTAGGAGAGAATTTTGCCATAAGGGCTTCCGTGAGCACAGGCTTCCGGGCACCTTCACTGCACCAGCGTTATTTATCAACAACATCTACATTATTTGTTGCAGGCATTCCTTATGAGGTGGGAACTTTTCCTAATGACAGCCGGCCGGCAGAACTACTGGGTATACCCAAACTGCGTCCGGAGAAATCCAAAAATGTCAGCGCAGGCTTTACGGGGAATGTGGGTGATTTTAAAATTACACTTGATGGATATTATATCCGTATCAATGACCGGATTGTATATACTGATTTGTTCCAGGGCAGTAATTCTTCAACAGCTTCACCTACCGACCAGGAAATATATCGGCTGCTCGCGTTGGCCAATGCCAACAGGGCCCAGTTCTTTGCCAATGCCATCAATACGGAAACAAAGGGCGTTGACCTGGTGGTTTCCTATGGACTAAAATTGGGAGGTGGTAATTTCCGTGCTGACCTTTCAGGCAATATCACGGAAACCAAACAAGTGGGAGCTATCAAGGCATCAGACCTGTTAAAAGGAAAAGAAAGCATTTATTTCAGTGAATCAAACCGGTTGTTCCTGGAGCGCTCTGTACCCCGTCAAAAGGTAGGTCTTACCCTAACTTACGGCATCAGCAAATTCAATTTCTTTGTGCGCAATGTGTGGTTTGGTGAAGTGACAGAAGCTACTAATGTTGTTGCTGCACAACAGGTATATGGTTCCAAAGTGATCACGGATGCATCAATAGGTTACAAATTGACAGAAAACCTTCGTTTGTCAGTTGGTGCTAATAACCTCCTTGATGTTTACCCGGATGAAACTTTGGACCCTGCCACAAGGACATCCAACCAGTTCATTTATTCCAGGAGGGCCACCCAGTTCGGTTATAATGGCCGCTATATTTTTGGAAGAGTGGAATTGTCATTATAGTTTTTTAATGTCTTCATATAAAAGGGTTCGGGGATCGTATTCCCGAACCTTTTTTGTTGAATTCATTTTTTGGTTGTTATTTCCTGCTATGAAAAAGTTGGGTGCTTTACTGGCTGCTGTAATCTTTTGTGCTGTATCCTTCGCACAACTGCAATCCCCGGAAGAATTCCTTGGATATAAGATAGGCACCAGGTTCACACCGCACTGGCGGTTGGTAGAGTATTATAAATATGTCGCTGCAAAGGTTCCTTCCATGGTAAAACTCCAAAGCTACGGACGTACATATGAAGGAAGAGAACTGCTGGTAGCGTATGTTTCCAATGCTACTACTATCGCCAACCTGGAATCCATCCGTCATAACAACCAGGCATTAGCAAAAATGGCAGAAGGTGGATCTGTAAATAACACACCAGCGGTTGTATGGTTAAGTTACAATGTACATGGAAATGAAACTTCCTCTTCTGAAGCTTCTTTGCTAACGCTTTTCGCTCTTGTTGATCCTTCCAATGCCAAAACAAAACAATGGTTGCAAAATACACTGGTGATTCTGGATCCCTGCTTAAACCCGGACGGGCGCGACCGTTACGTAAACTGGTTTAATTCCGTAGCCGGAGCACAAGCCAATGCCTCATTGGATGCAAGAGAGCACCGCGAACCATGGCCGGGAGGGAGAAGTAATCATTATTATTTTGACCTGAACAGGGACTGGGTGTGGCAGACGCAACTCGAAACGCAGCAACGTTTACAACTATATAATGCATGGCTGCCACAGGTGCATGTGGATTTTCATGAGCAGGGTATTGATGCTCCCTATTATTTTGCCCCTGCAGCAGAACCATTTCATGAGGTGATCACGCCATGGCAAAGAGATTTTCAAAAAACCATTGGCCTGAATCATGCACGTTATTTTGATGAAAAAGGATGGTTATATTTCACCAAAGAAAGGTTCGACCTCTTGTATCCTTCTTACGGAGATACCTACCCGTTGTATAACGGGGCCATAGGTATGACCTATGAACAGGGGGGCCAGGCTGCCGGTGCTTTAATGGTTGTAAATAGTAATGGAGATACCCTGACATTACTTGACAGGGTAACGCACCATTATACAACAGGTCTGAGTACGGTTGAAGTAGCCTCTCAAAACGCTTCTAAACTAATCAGCCAATTCCAGGATTACTATAAAAATTCCATGAAGGGTATAGGGGATTATAAAGCCTATGTGATAAAGTATTCTGCACAGGATGCAGGACGCATCAATGCCCTTACGGAATTGCTTGATAAGAATAAAATTGAATATACAACCGGTAAGCCTGGTGCATATAAAGGATATAATTATGATACCGGCAAAGAGGGTTCATTTACGCTTACCGGTTCAGATATTGTTGTCCCTTCTGCCCAGCCAAAAGGCACATTGGTGAAAGTATTATTTGAACCTGCCACCCGCCTTTCCGATAGTGTCACTTATGATATTACGGCGTGGGCCTTGCCCTATGTGTATGGAGTAAAATCATTTGCCACAAAGCAATTAGTGACGCCCGGAGGGAAGTTGGATACTACCGTGATCAATAATGCAGGTAATGAAAGCTATGGATATGCCATTCCATGGAATAGTGTGCAAAGTGTAAAGTTGGTAACCAACCTAATGCAAAGGGGTGTGAAGCTTCGCTTCAGTGAACAGGCATTTTCTATTGGCAACAAGGAATTCCAGAGAGGTACAGTGCTGGTATTAAAAACCAGCAACCAGTTCTTTCCAAAACTCTGGGACTCCATACAACATATTGCCACGCAGTTTAAGATCCAGCTTACTCCTGTATCATCTGGTTTTGTTGACAAGGGTTATGACCTAGGCAGTCCTTATATACGTCCTTTGGCTAAACGGAGGGTGGCCATGCTCACCGGCGATGGCGTTAGTTCTTTAAGTATAGGGGAAGTTTGGCATTTCTTTGATCAGCAACTTCATTATCCTATTACTTTGATCAATGCCAATGATGTCAGCCGTATCAACTGGAGCAACTACGATGTTTTGATCCTGCCCGATGGCAATTACCGCTTTATGTCCGACAAGCCGCAGACGGATATGCTGAAAACATGGATACAAGGGGGAGGGCATGTAATTGCATTGGAATCAGCTGTGGCTCAAATGGCACGGCTGGATTGGTCCATCAAACAAAAGAAGGAAGAAGAGGCTGACACAAAGGATATATATGCTTCATTGAAAAAATACCAGGACAGGGAACGGGACTTTATTCCCAACACCACACCCGGTTCCATATTTCGCGTTGACCTGGATAATACCCATCCTCTTGCTTTTGGTTTCCCCGAATATTATTATACGCTTAAAAATGATGACGCTATATACGAGTTTATCAAGGAAAGCGGCTGGAATGTAGGCGTTATCAAAAAGGAAAAACAAGTAGCTGGTTTTGTAGGTGCTAAATTGCAAACACGACTGCAGGATGGTTTATTATTCGGTGTACAGGATATTGGGCAGGGTACGGTAACCTATCTTGCAGATGATGTATTATTCAGAAGCTTTTGGGAGAATGGTAAACTGTTATTTTCCAATGCCGTATTTCTTGTAGGGCAATAAAATTTTATAAATATTACCGGGGGTAATACTAATCGGCTTCTTTTTATTTATTTCACGCTTTATTTTAATTGGAACTGCATGAAGAAAACACTCCTGGCCATAATTTGTATCTACTCCATATTTTCTTCCTTTGCTCAAACTACCTATACATCTGCTGATATATACCTTGGAATAAAAAAACTGAATGTATTGGGCAGCGTGCTGTATATAGCTGCTCACCCGGATGATGAGAACACCCGGCTGCTGGCCTACCTGTCTAAGGACAGGTTGTACAGGACTGGCTATTTGTCCCTCACCCGTGGCGATGGCGGGCAGAACCTGATAGGCGATGAACAGGGAATATCATTGGGCCTTGTCCGCACACAGGAATTGCTTTCTGCCAGGAAAATTGATGGTGCCGAACAATTCTTTACCAGGGCTTATGATTTTGGTTACTCCAAAACGCCTGCAGAAACCTTCACTAAATGGAATAGGGAAAAAATTCTATCTGATGTGGTATGGGTCATCCGGAAATTTCAACCGGATGTAATCATAACCAGGTTTCCTACTACCGGTGAAGGTGGCCATGGTCACCATACTGCTTCAGCTATACTGGCCAATGAAGCTTTTACGGCTGCGGCAGATCCCAAACGTTTCCCGGAGCAACTGAAATATGTTCAACCCTGGCAGGCGAAACGCATTTTGTGGAATACATTCAATTTTGGGAGTACCAACACTACCAATGCCAGCCAGTTTCATTTTGATGTAGGAGGCTATAATGCAGTGTTAGGCAAAAGTTATGGCGAGATAGCGGCACAGGGCCGCAGCCAGCATAAAAGCCAGGGCTTTGGTGTGCCGGCCAGCAGGGGTGAGGCATTTGAATTTTTTATAACCACAGGTGGCAGCGAACCTTCTACAAACCTGATGGATGAAGTAATTACCAACTGGCAAAGAGTGCCCGGAGGTGGTGCCATAGAAAAACTGGTCAGCAAATTGTCAACTGATTTCGATTTTGTAGCACCACAAAAATCAGTACCCGCACTTTTAGAAATACGCAAGGCTTTACAAACTATGCCTGGAAGTTACTGGAGGAACCGGAAGCTTACAGAAATAGATAAACTGGTGGAACAGGCAAGCGGCCTGTTTATAGAAGCCACTACAGATGTTCAGAATGCCGTGCAGGGTGATTCGCTGAAGGTCAACCTGGTAATGAATAACAGGAGTGGCGTCCAGGTATCAGTTGCCGGCTTTTCCATTGAGAATATTGATAGTATTGTCAGATCTCCATTATTACCCAACCAAAACCTGTCTATAACAAGGTCTCTTTTGGTAAGTCCTTCAAAATCTTTAAGTCAGCCATATTGGTTAAAAGAAAAAATGGAAGAAGGGATCTTCCAGGTAAATGACCAGTTATTGATTGGCCAGGCTGATATCACACCTGCTTATGTTGCGCATTTTAATCTCCTGTTTGGAAAGGATACACTTTCATTCGAAAAGCCAGTTCAATACAAACATACAGATCCTGTAAAAGGCGAATTGTATGAGCCTGTATTTGTTATTCCACCCATGACCGTGTACTCTTCTCCTGATGTTGTATTATTCCAGAAAGGTAAATTGCAATCAAAGGAGATCACCCTTGTGGCTGCTGCCAACAAAAACATTGTTGCCAGCAGCATGGTGCCAAGAATACGTTCAGCCAATTTCGATATTTCCCAAAAACAGGGTCCTGTTAGTTTTAGTAAGAATAATACCAGGGAATATTCTTTCATGCTTTCCAATGAAAAATTGAATAAGGAAACAGATTATGTACAGCCTTTTGCGGACTTTACAGAAAATGGCCAGGATAAATATGCTTACCTGGCAATGACCAGCATCAATTATGATCATATTCCTACCATCAGGTATTTTTATTCAGATGGCGTAAAGCTGTTAAACATAGACCTCAAGACTTCGGGGAAAAAGATAGGTTATATAGTTGGGGCAGGAGACAAGGTGCCTGAAGGTTTGGAGCAAATGGGATACGACGTGACCTTGCTGGGAGACAAGGAATTATCAAGAAATCATTTGGACCAGTATGATGCCATCATAACGGGCATCAGGGCTTATAATACCAATGAGTGGATGAATAACCATTATGAAAAGCTGATGAAGTATGTTCAGAATGGAGGCAATCTCATTGTACAATACAATACAAGTAATAATATTGGACCAGTAAGGGCTAAAATTGCCCCATATGACCTCACTATCACGCGTAATCGTATAACCGATGAAAATGCTGCAGTGAGTTTTATCGATCCCAATCATCCTGTGTTACATTTTCCTAACGAGATAACTTCCAGTGATTTTAAGGACTGGGTGCAGGAACGAAGCATCTATCACGGTGCAAGCAAGGACAGTACTTTTCAATCTATATTGCGTATGAATGATCCTGGCGAAGCCCCTGATGATGGCAGCCTCATGATAAGTAAATATGGGAAAGGTTATTTTACATATACCGGTTTGGTATTTTTCAGGGAATTGCCTGCAGGAGTTCCGGGTGCATACAGGTTATTGGCCAATATCATTGCACTGAACCGTAAAAAGGAATTTTGATGCCAGAGAAGAAACCCGACCAGACGAGAGGTACCATTGCGTTTTTCTTTGTGATCCTGTTGGGCCTGGCCATAGGGATATTTATCAGGAGAGTGCAACTTGGGTTGATCATAGGATTAGCGCTTGGATTTTTAGGTTCCAGTATGCTGAAAAGACGGTAAGAAAGTCGCTGGCATCTGTTAGGAGAGTATTCAGGTATCACGATTACAATTAAAATAGACAACATGAAAGGTCAAAAGGAAAAGGTTCCTGTATTTCATAGCTGGACGGCCTGGTATATGGTCGTTATCGGCTTTTTGATCCTTCTTATTGTTTTGTTTACCATATTGACGAATAAGTATTCATGACGAAGCTTGACTGGATCATCATCATCCTGGTACTGACAGGGATCGTGGTGTACGGATTATACAAAAGCCGTACAACCCGAAACCTCGATGGATATTTTTTATCCAACAGGAGTATGCCCTGGTACCTGGTACTGTTAAGCATCATGGGCACGCAGGCAAGTGCCATTACATTTTTATCGGGCCCCGGCCAGGCCTTTGCTGACGGCATGCGCTTCGTTCAGTACTATTTTGGACTTCCCCTGGCCATGGTGGTCATTTGCATCACGTTCGTACCGATGTTCAATGGGCTAAGAGTTTTCACAGCCTACGAGTTCCTGGAAAAGCGTTTTGATGGCAAAACCAGGACACTGACCTCGTTTCTATTTTTATTACAGAGAGGATTATCTACAGGCATCAGCATATATGCACCTTCTATCATCCTGTCTTCCTTATTTGGTTGGGATATTTACTGGACCAATATCATCATGGGTGGCTTGTTGATCATTTACACGGTGGCAGGAGGTGCAAGGGCAGTTGCCTATACTCAAAAGATACAGCTGGTCATCATCTTTATTGCCATGGCATTGGCCGGTTATATGGTGGTGAAGCTTTTGCCGGGTAATATGGGTTTTTCTGAAGCACTGGAAGTCAGTGGCAAACTGGGGAAGCTCAATGTGATAACTTCAGGGAGAAATGAAAACGGTTTTAACTGGAATGACCGTTATAATATCTGGAGTGGTATTATTGGTGGCTTTTTCCTTGCACTATCCTATTTCGGCACCGACCAGTCACAGGTGGGCAGGTACCTGACGGCACAAAACAATACGGAAAGCAGGTTGGGATTATTAATGAATGGCCTGATTAAGATCCCTATGCAATTCTCCATATTACTGATTGGGGTATTGGTATTTGCATTTTACCAGTTCAATAATGCACCCTTATCCTTTAATGATTCGCTGGTAAATGAAGTGCAGCAAACTTCCTATAAGGATAGTTTACATAACCTGCAAATGGGGTTTGATTCTGTCAATGCACTTAAATCAAAAGCTTTGCTTGCTTATACTAACGGCACTCAAACCAATACAGAAGGAATTCGCCAGTTAAATAAAGCTTCAGAAGGATATAGAGAGGCATTTAAAAAGATGTCAGGTAAAGCAACCGGGAAGGATACCAATGATACCAACTATGTATTTCTTTCCTTTGTCAAGCACCATCTTCCTGCCGGGTTAAAAGGCTTGCTCATAGCCGTTATATTCCTGGCTGCCTGGGGCTCTATTGCTGCTGCTTTAAATTCACTGGCTGCCAGTACCGTTTGCGATTTTCACCAGCAGATCGTGGGCCGGGGTAAACCGGTTGACGAGTACAGGATCTCCAAATGGTACACACTGGCCTGGGGTGTATTTTCCATCCTGATCGCGCAATCTTCCAGTGCTCTTGGACAAAGCCTGATAGAAGCAGTGAATGTCCTTGGTTCCCTGTTTTATGGGGTTATTCTCGGTATATTCCTGGTAGCTTTTTATTTTAAAAAGATCAATGGAACAGCCGTTTTTATTGCAGCGGTAATTGTAGAATGTTTTGTAGTGGTCCTTTTCTTTAATGAGCAGATAAGCTTTATGAACTGGTTGCCAGATATTAGTTTCCTGTGGATGAATGTGATCGGTGCCATTGGAGTTGTTTTAGTAGCGGCAATAGCCGAACTGGTATTTCCTCAAAAATTAAAAGCTGTTAGCGCTCTTCAACCAAGCTTAAGCAGTTTGGAAGATTAAAAATTCTCTTCAACTCTTTTTGTATCATAAAATCATTTCTCCTTTGAAGGGAAGTTGTCATTTTATTTTCCCTGGAAATCGAAAGATTCATCAATGCCATAAAATGGTCTCAATACGACAGCTATATAATAAAAACAGGGAAAACTAACAGATCTCCCGGTATTCTCCCATACATAAGCCATAGATAAGCCAACGATATCCCGACTCTTATAGCGTTGGCTTATCGTCGGGATATCGTTTGGATATCCTCGGGATATCAAGCTCATTACTCGGGCCTGGATTGAGCCTAAACAAGAGGAAGAGAAAGGTTAACCTAAACCTGAGTTTTTTAATTAAGGGAGGAGTTGAAATTGGCTAATACCACAGGAGGTTAAATAATTTCCAGGATTCTAAAATTCAACATTGCAGGGCGTTTGTAAGTACATGGCTGAAATACTATCTTTCAGCAACAAAACATAATTAAAAATAGCAACAGTGAAGCTGAATTAATTAATTCCACGCTTTCACAAACGCATAGCATGTAAATAACAATTAAACAGGCAATCTAAAACAAACACAATCAGCTTGTCAAATAAACTTGAGCGATATTATTATGAAGCCAGGGAAAATAAATGGTATCGCTACTTCGCTGTTTTTTGCCGTTTATCTTTGGCTGTTGCATGGCTGATTTCAGGATATGTAAAAATTTCAGGAGAACGCTTTGCAGCCGGGTTATCCCATAATCATCCATTGGGACAATATTTTGATGCCCTACTTAATACAGGTTATTATTATACATTTATCGGAGTTGGACAAATAATAGTTGCTTTCCTTTTACTCATTCCAAAGACTGCAATTATTGGCGATATTTTTAGTTTCCCTATTATTCTGAATATTTGCATGCTCACCTATTCTGTGCGGTTTGAAGGCACCCGAGCAGCAACTTTTTTGTTGTTGGCTAATTTGTTTTTACTGTGTTGGGACTATGATCGTTTGGAATCTATTTTACCATCAAAAAAGGTTAAAACAGATTCCAGCGTGACAAAAGAAAAGTCATTACATAACAAATTCCCCTTTTTGTTTTTTGGAAGTGTAGTTGCAACTCTTGCAGCTGTAGTATTTGTAAACAATATCATGTATGACATCAGGCCGGGGAATGCCCCGGATGAATGCCTGAATGGTTGTCCTGGCAATAGCAATCCAAAGGCCTGTGAAGAGTTTTGTGATTGTATTCATAACAAGGGAAAACCGCTTGGTAAATGCCTGGAAGAATACGAGAAAGCAAAAGAAAAAGACAAGAAGGGTAGTTTGAGGCGGTAAGTAAATTAAGCAATTTATAAATAAACGTAATTCCGGGTTCTCACTTCCTTCCACACAAAAAAAATGAGAGAAATCCCTTGGTAAGGATTGGAAATTATCGATTGATGATTTAGAAAATTTGATCTTACGACATAAATTTATGGATTAGCAGAAATGTATTAACCATTACGAATTATATGATCCGTAAATCCCTTTCTTTTTCCTTTATATTTTTAAGCGCACTATCGGCATTTGCCAGAGCCGGTGGAGGAGGAGGCGGGAACGGCGGCATATACGGGCGTGGCCTGGGAGTATTATTAGCACTTATCAATCTTGCTTTAATTAGCTTTTTTGTTTACCGCAAAAACAAACGAGCCAGGCAACTGATATCTCAACTGAATTCACAGGATACAATTTGGAACTATGACCAAATGATCGACTTTGCACAAGATGTGTTTATTAAGATGCAAAATGCCTGGATGGAACGAAATATGGAATTAGTAAAAGATATTGTTACTGAGCGGCTTTATAAGGATTACCAGAAAAAACTGGACTGGCAAAAGGTGAAGCACGAACAAAACATCATAGAAGATGTCGAAATAAAACGAACGGAAATCATCGGAGTAGAAGACCATGCTGGCAAGGATAACGACAGGTTCACTATATATATCAAAGGCAAACTGGTGGATTATACGATCTCGGACAAAACCGGAAAAATATATACCAACAAAACGAAAGGGAAAACAGGCTTTGTTGACCTTTATTATTTCCTTCGCCGGGAGGAGAAGTGGCTTTTGGATAGGATTGAAAACGATGTTTCATTGGGCAAAATCCTGAAAGCAAAAGAAATAGTTGATTGATTGTTACCAACATTAGAAGAGTAGACGAAAAGCCCCAAAGAAAAGCCCCGGCACATGTTTAACTGTACCGGGGCCTTTATTAGATTGGTAGAAGATCTCTTATTTTAAGTTACTGATCAACTTTTTGTTCAGTTCAACATAATCATCATTTTTAGCTTCCTTGGCAAGATTCATAGATTTTAATGCTGTGGTTTTGGCTTCTTCTTTTTTGCCAAGTTTCGCCAGGGCATTTGCTTTTTGATGGTACACCCAAAAAGCTGAAGGGTTTTGCTCTATGGCTTTATCAAACCATGAAAGTGCCTGGTTCAGGTCCTTGCCAGTTTCCATATAATACATAGCTGCCTGGAAATAAGGCTTGTTATCCTTATTCATCAGGTTGTCGATCTGGGCCATTACCTTACTTTCCACATCCGTGCTTATAGGTACATTGACCGTTGTATTATCCCACATGATCTGCAGGTCAGCACTATTGGATTTAATATTCGCAAACTGCATGGTAAATGTTTCAATCGAATAAGCATTGTTTACAGGTTTCACTGTCAAACGTGCCAGGTCCTTGTCTTGCTGGTAGGCTGCAGGGCTGGTGACATCCGTTTGCTGGCTGATGATGATAGTCCACTGGTCTTTGTCAGGAATGCTCAGCAAGCCATATTTTCCGGGAGCGATCCTTGTGCCGCCGATTGTTACACTATCACTGAATTGCAATGTTGTGGCACTGTTGGCACCCGTACGCCATACTTTTCCAAAAGGAACAAGGTCTCCAAAAATCTTACGGCCTTTCATACCGGGACGTGAGTATGATAATTCAACAGATCCGATCCCCAGGTCCTGTTTTATCGTTTGGGTAGAACTGGGTTGAGGGGTTTTAAGGGATTGTGCATTCATACCAAGGGAAAGTAATGTGATACCTGCACTCAAAAAAAGTTTCGTAAGCATGATTAGTGGTTTTATACAAATGTATATAAAAGGGGATTAAAGCCCGGATGCAATTAGACTATCAGAAATGGAAGGTGATCTTACCTTTTTTATCTTTTGTATTTTTCCAGGTGGGTCCCTGCTTCAACAGTTGAATGGCTTTTTTGTCATAAGAGGGGGAGAGAGGTCTAACAACAGTGATATTGACTGGTACGCCATCCTGGTTGATATCAAAAGCTAATTCAACATCGCCTGTTACGTGTTTTTCCTTGTATGTTTCTGGCTCTTTAATGTTATCAGCAATGTAATCATTGAACTGGGACCATCCTTCGGCTGGTTCTAGTGTTTCAAAACGAGGCGAAGGTCTTGCTATTACCGGGTGCTTCGACTTGAGCTCAACGATCTCAATGTCATTATTGGCTTTATCCGGCTGCAGTACCACATTCACGTTCCTGATGGTGTCTCCAGGTGAATGACCGGAATCTTTAACCGGGATATTTACATAACCTGGGTTCGAGTCTCCAGCATTAAAGCTTCTTGACCTTGCCACCGAAGAAGCATTAAAACTTTCTCTTCTTTTTGCAGATATGGCAGCCACCGGTGCTCCTTCATTCAATTCTGTGGCTGGTGCAATGGTAATTGGGTTTGATTGACCTGCTAAGGAATTCGATTCCGGCTTATCAGAGATATTGTTTGGTTCTCTCGTTTTAAATTTATTGGCCTTTGTTCTTGCAGGTGCAATAGTTTTTGATGCCTGTGCACTTACTTCTGCCGGGGATGAAGCAGTAATTTCTTTTGAATTTGTGGAATCAGGTAGAGGTGTAGATTGGTTAGATGGTTTCGGTTTTGTTATAGCAGGAACAGCCAGTGAAAGCTCTTTTTTATTATTGACGGAGTTGATGATCAGCCATCCACCACCAGCAACTAAAAGGAATAGGGCAGCTATTTTGATCCAGCTGTATCTAATGATGAAAGGGACTGTTTTTTTTGCCTGGGTTTTTTGATAGATCCTGCTTTTTATTTCTTCAAGATCCTTTTGCGGAGTGGTGGTGAATGCATATCCTTCCAATGCATCTGCAAGGAAAGGATCTTCCAGGGCTGCCTTTTCCAGTGCATGTCTTTCCCTGGCGGTCATCAGGCCATTATGATATCGCTCGATATCTGTAGCAGAATAGCTCTTATGTCCTGGAGAATCATTCATTCCTTTATCAATGATTTAGCTTTTTGTTTTTCAATACACAATTTCAGGTTTCTTCGCCCATTTTGAATATTGCTGCGTACTTTATTCCATTCTATTCCTGTATCAACACTTATTTCATTGTAACATTTCCCTTCCATATAAAACAAGGCTATTACCTGGCGTTGTTCGGTTGACAACTCCCCCATGCAATATTCCAGTTGCGCCAGGTTCTCTTCCCGTTCCATTACGCCATTCAGATGCACGGGGTCTTCCGAATGCATAAGTTCAGCATCAATATTAACAGTAAGCTGCTTTTTGCCAGAACGTATGCGCATCAGGCAATGGTTCTTTGTTAAGGTGTACAGCCACCCCTTGAAGTTGTCAATACTGTGTTTGGGTATTTTGGCCACCAGTTCTTCAAAAATGGCTACAGCGCTGTCCTGGGCATTTTCAGGTTGTTTGAGGTATTTCAGGCAAACTCCATAAATGAGATCCGCATATCGGCTATAAAGCTCGCCTGCAAAACGGGTATCAAGCGTAGTGGTATAATCCACTACCAGTTCATTGTCTGTTTTGCCGGATAATATGTTCTTTTCGGATGCCAATAACCTAAAATAAGAAGAATTTATGTTTGCTATGGTGTGCTAAAGTTAAATGTGTTTGGGTACGATGGGATTTGATGCTTAATTCTTAAAACCAGGATGAAACTGCTGCAGGGTTTTTCTCAGGAACTCCCTGTCCAGGTGTGTATAGATCTCCGTTGTGGTAATGCTTTCATGTCCCAGCATTTCCTGCACGGCCCTCAGATCGGCTCCTCCTTCCACTAAATGCGTGGCAAAGGAATGGCGGAAAGTATGCGGTGAGATGTTCTTATGAATGCCTGCTTTTTTTACCAGGTCTTTAATGATCAGGAAGATCATTACTCTTGTCAGCCGTTTGCCACGGCGGTTCAAAAACAAAATGTCTTCTTCCCCTCTTTGAATTGCAACATGTTTACGCGTGTCCAGGTAAATTGTAATGTATTTTGTGGCGCTGCTTCCGATAGGCACCAGCCTTTCCTTATCTCCTTTGCCTATGACTCTTATAAATCCAACATCCAGGTAGAGTTGGGAAAGTTTCAGGTTTACTACTTCGCTCACCCTTAGCCCACAACTATACATGGTCTCAATAATGGCTTTATTACGGGTACCTTCCGGCAGGCTGAGGTCAATACTGGCAATGATGCTTTCAATTTCTCCAAAGCTCAAAACATCAGGAAGCGTGCGTTTTAATTTGGGCGCTTCCAGTAAAGCCGTTGGGTCTTTGGTGCAGATATCCTCCAGCAGACAATATTTATAAAAAGTCCGTAACCCGGAGATAATCCTTGCCTGCGAACTTTGGGTCATACCTAATTCTGCAATCCACTTGATAAATTGCTGCAGATCGCCCAGGTCTATTTCCGCTGGATTCTTTTTGATATTTTGAAGCAGTAAAAACGCTGTTAGTTTTTCTATATCTGAAAGATAGGCTTCGATAGAATTACCTGCCAGTGAGCGTTCTAACTGCAAATAAGCTTTGAATCCTTTTTTATATGGTTCCCACAAGGAGCGGTGATTTATCTCGTTAAATACAATGTCTTATTCATTACTTCAAATCAATGGCTTTTTCAATAGGCACTTCTTTGCCATTTTTCAGCAGTTTCACATAGATCCTTTTATGGGTGACGTTAATAGAATCCACTACTTGGTGCAGGGCATTAAAATCAATATCGTAGGTCTCTTTAAATGTCATCACTTCCTGGTTGCCGGAGTTGATATCAGTCACATAGATCGATCCCCTGTCTGTATAAGCTCTTAGATCTGGCTCTAATGAAAATTTAGGATCAAAACTATTGAGTGCACCTGTGAACTT
Organism: Flavisolibacter ginsengiterrae DSM 18136; assembly: GCF_059568575.1. NCBI lineage: Bacteria > Pseudomonadati > Bacteroidota > Chitinophagia > Chitinophagales > Chitinophagaceae > Flavisolibacter > Flavisolibacter ginsengiterrae. The sequence goes on along the minus strand of NZ_JCANTR010000009.1, from coordinate 102,102 downwards.
ACTGATATTATTAGCCTTATTAAATGGAAGCTTGACAAGGAATCCACGACCGGTGATGCAATCATTGAATGTCAGCCAGGCATAGCTGGTGTCTTTGATGATGCAACTAATAGCTGCTGGGTTTAAGCGTACATCCTGGTTTGTCAGGTCCGTAAAGGGTAGTTGCCTTGTGATGGCCATGCCCCCATGTGTCCAGGTGATGGAATCAGGTTTGCAATTCTTTAAGTTGATATCAACCCTTGATTCAAAGCGGTCAGCACCTTTGTAATTAAATGAGTCAGTTTTACAGGTAGTATCGCAAAAGGTTTTAGCTGTTTTACCTGAATTGTTACAAGCTATAAAAAATACCGGGGCGCAGATAAGCAGAATTAATTTCATAAAAAAGTATTGAAACAAATGTAAGCCAGTTCAGGTCCTTTGGCCCTATTTTTAAAATTAACAGGAAACCTAAAAGTTTTTCAATCTAACCTACCCATGGTGTAACCTATAAAAACACATCTTCTATAAAGAAATATTCGTTCTCTGTATCATTCACAATGTTTATAGATAGAATATCAAACTGTATGTTATGGTAGTCAGGGTGTTGAAAAAGAAATTCCTCGGCACCCGATTTAATCGAATTGAATTTTTTCTTTGAGACGTTTTCTTCGGGAAATCCAAATTGCGTGGAAGAACGAACCTTGACTTCCACAATGTGAAGTAATCCATCTTTAGTGGCAATGATATCCAATTCATATTTACCATAACGCCAGTTGCGGTGAAGGATGACGTATCCCTTATCAACCAGCCAGTTTACCGCCAATTGTTCTCCCTGTTTGCCTAACTCAATATGCTGTGCCATATCTTTATCAAAATAAAAATATTTTAAATTGATTCATAGTTTATATAAGATCAGGGGAGTAGTGCAGCATTATTCATGGGGTGGATACGATTATATCCCTTCATTACTGGGGATTGACAATGTAGCAAAAAAGCCTTTCGCCGAATACTGGCTGGGTGCCCATCCTAATCATCCTTCTGTCATAGAAGACACTAAGCTTTCCCTTTCAGCATTGATCAATGAACAGCAAGAAGTGTTATTAGGCCCGGCTGTAAATAAACATTTTTCTTCTCTTCCCTTTTTATTTAAGATCCTTGATGTAAGGCAAATGCTTTCCATCCAGGTACATCCTGGAAAGGAATCTGCCATAAAGGAATTCGCCCTGGAAAATGCAAAAGGTATTCCTGTAAATGCCCCTCATCGTAATTATAAAGATGAGAACCATAAGCCGGAATTGATGGTGGCACTGGGTGATTTCTGGTTGCTCCATGGGTTTAAAAATGAAACCCGTTTAAAAAAGATCCTCGGCGAAAAATCCGAATTCAGTTTTCTCTTAAACCTATTCGGTGAGGGCAATTACAGGGCATTGTATGAAGAAGTCATGACCATGGACCAGGAAAAGGTGGATGCCGTATTAGGCCCTCTGCTTCAACCCTTAATAATAAAGTATGCAAACGGGGAATTGGAAAAGACATCAGAAGACTTTTGGGCGGCCAGGGCTGTTGCTACCTTTTGCAAGGATAATCATTATGATCGCGGCATATTTTCCATTTATTTTTTCAACCTGGTCCTTTTAAAAAAAGGGGAGGGGATATTCCAACCCCAGGGTATGCCACATGCTTATCTTGAAGGCCAGAATGTGGAAGTTATGGCCAATTCAGATAATGTTTTAAGAGCCGGGCTGACAGATAAACATATTGATGTAAAGGAATTGCTCAAGCATGTTGATTTCAAAGCTACTGTTCCTGCGGTATTACCTGCCGGACCTGGTTTTACTATGACCTATCAGAGTCCTGCAGAAGAATTTGAATTACATGCCTACCAATTTGAAGGTCAAAAAGAGAACATTTCTTCCCGGTCACCTGAAGTATGGTTCTTATTATCAGGCAGGGCAACGGTAACAGGCAAGGACGCAACATTTGAATTAATAAGGGGGGAAGCTGTTTTTCTGGGTGCTGGTGTAAATATTACCATAGAATCCGGTAATGGTGAAGCATTTCGGTGCATTGTTCCAGTACAGGCAAAAAACTAATAGCCTGTACCAATTCTTCCTTTATTTTTGTTCCTCTCTAAATGATAAAAAATGAAATTGAATAAATCTGTGTGGATAGCTTTCGGCTTATTGATCCTTTCTGCTTCCCTATACCGTGCCTGGCCTGGCCGTCCTTTTGGCTTTGCACCTCAAATGGCTATGGCTTTATTTGCAGGCGCTATGATCAAGGATAAAAGGTGGGCCTTTATCCTGCCGTTATTGTCCATGTTTATTTCAGATGCATTATACCAGGTTCTCTTTATAAATGGTTTAACTGATATACAGGGTTTTTATACCGGCCAGTGGGTGAACTACTTCCTTATTGGCGGAGTTACCGTTTTCGGGTTTCTGCTTAAGAAGATCACTGTGTTAAGAGTAGCTGGTTTTTCTCTGGCAGGATCTGTATTATTTTTCCTGGCTTCCAACTTTATGGTTTGGTTGGGAGGTGGTGGATTGGGCAGGCCCAAGACTTTCGATGGCCTCATGATGTGTTATTATGATGGCCTGGCTTTCTTCAGGGATTATGGCCTGGTAAAAGGTTTTTACGGAAACCTGTTCATTGGCGACCTTTTCTTCTGTGGCGTTTTATTTGGTACTTACTACCTTATCCATCGAACTGTATTGACACCTAAGCATCAATTAGCTTAAAAATATACCCCGCAAATGCGGGGTTTTTTATTTATAATATCAGTCTTTCCGGGTCCATTTCATAGCCTTCATCTATATCCAGGTTCTTCCCGTCGGCAGCAGATGTGGCCAGTTCATCACACCGGTTATTATATGGATTATCAGCATGGCCTTTTACCCAAACAAATTTGAGGTGCTGTTTGGTAGATAAATTGTAAAACTTTACCCAGAGATCCTTGTTCTTTTTACCCTTGGCAAAATTGGTAGCCAGCCATTTATTCAACCATCCTTCCTTTACCGCCTTCACTACATACTGACTATCCGAGTAAATAGTAATATTCAATCCGGTTTTCTTCATGGCTTCCAATCCGGCGATAACAGCCATTAATTCCATGCGGTTGTTGGTAGTTTTGCGAAAACCATGTGATAGTTCTTTTGATTTTTGTCCTGCCATCAAAATAGTCCCATAACCGCCCGGACCGGGATTGCCTCTTGAAGATCCGTCCGTGTACATTATAATATCCTGCATAATAGAAAATAAAGGGAATCAACATGGCGTCATGCATCCCGCTATAGATTGTTTACAATTCAAATTTTAATAAGTATCCTACTCATACAACTACACCTGGAAAACACCGGTTTTAAATTCATTCATGTGTGGCTGGTGATTAGCGGCACTGATGCCTTCAGAGATCACGGCCCTGGTTTGAACTGGGTCAATTATATCGTCTACCCAAAGCCTTGCTGCTGCATAATAAGGGCTGGTTTGTTTTTCATACCTGTTTTTGATCTCATCCAACAGGGCGTTTTCTTTTTCGGGTGTGATAGTTTCACCTTTTGCTTTCAGGGAAGCAACCTGTATCTGTAATAAAGTTTTAGCAGCTTGTTCTCCGCCCATTACTGCGATCCTGGCTGTGGGCCATGCATAAATAAATCTTGGGTCATAAGCCTTGCCACACATGGCATAATTGCCTGCTCCGTAAGAATTTCCCATGATAATAGTGATCTTAGGTACCACTGAATTGGCAACTGCATTTACCAGTTTAGCACCATCTTTTATAATGCCAGCGTGTTCACTCCGGCTGCCTACCATGAACCCGGTAACATCCTGTAAAAAGACCAGGGGAATCTTTTTCTGGTTGCAATTCATAATGAAACGGGCAGCTTTATCCGCACTGTCATTATAGATAACTCCGCCCATTTGCATTTCTCCCTTCTTTGTCTTTACGATCTTTCTTTGATTGGCGACTATGCCAACTGCCCAACCATCGATACGGGCATAACCACAAAGAATCGTTTTGCCATAATCTTCTTTGTACTGGTCAAAAATGGATTCATCAACGATTCTTTCAATGATCTCCACCATGTCATATGGCTTTGTATTGTCTGCTGGAAATAATGAATAAATATCCCCGGCATCTTTTTTCGGTTTTTTGGGCTTAGCACGATCAAATCCTGCCTTGCTGCCTTCGCCTATTTTATCGATGATCCTTTTAACCTGGTCAAGGCATTCCTGTTCTGTATCAAATTTGTAATCTGCAATTCCTGATATTTCTGTATGGGTTACTGCACCACCCAGCGTTTCAATATCCACCTCTTCACCTATGGCAGCTTTTACCAGGTAAGGTCCAGCCAGGAAGATGGATCCTGCGCCATTTACCATCAGCACTTCATCGCTCATAATAGGCAGGTATGCACCACCGGCCACACAGGCACCCATAACGGCTGCTATCTGTATAATGCCCCTGGCACTCATTTGTGCGTTGTTATAAAACACCCGGCCAAAATGCTCCTTGTCAGGAAATATTTCATCCTGCATGGGTAGAAATACACCAGCACTGTCAACGAGGTAAATTATAGGAAGGTTATTCTGCAAGGCTATTTCCTGCATGCGGAGATTTTTTTTCCCCGTTATTGGGAACCAGGCACCTGCTTTTACGGTCTGGTCATTAGCCACAACAATACATTGTTTGCCGCTGACATAACCTACGCCTGCCACTGTTCCTGCTGCAGGGCACCCACCTTGTTCCTCATACATTTCATAGCCGGCAAATGCACCGATCTCAACAAAGGGCGAACCTTTATCTGTCAGGTATTCTATTCGTTCACGTGCGGTCAGTTTTCCTTTTTCTTTTTGTTTGGCAAAGGCTTTTAAACCGCCGCCTTCGTAAATCCGGGTTAAACGGTGATTTCTTTTTTCCAGAAGGTTCTCCATAGAGTTGGTAGCAGTGGGCATATCGTTAGTGCTCATGGAAACAAAGATAGTAGTTGAAGAATGAGGTAATATTCTATTTTCGCGAAGTTTCAATTAAAAATTCTTCCCTATTTTTACGAATGCCCTTAACCCTTGAGCCTGCTGCAGTTATGCTTAAAAAAGAGACGGCAGCGCGTCATATTGACGTAGAAAAAACGATGAATCCGCTTATCCAGGATATCCGGTCCGTAGATGATTACGCATCGTTGTTAAAGATCTTTTTTGGTTTTTATTTCCCCTTGCAGAACAAAATTTCCCATTTTGTAACGGCCACTGACCTGGCAGATATAAATGAAAGAAATCTTGCCTTACTGGTACTTGAGGATCTTCATTCTTTAGGACAACCAGTTACTGACTTGTCAACCTGTTCCAACCTCCCTGAAATATCAAATAAAGCCCAGGCTTTTGGCTGCCTGTATGTAATGGAAGGCTCAACCCTGGGTGGTCGTATCATTAGTAAATGGCTTCAAAAAAACCCTTTTATATCATTGCAGGAAGAACAGTTGCATTTTTTTAACGGCTACCAGGAGCAAACCGGGAGCAAATGGAAAACCTTCCTGGATGCCCTTAATGAACAACAGGATATAAAGGCAGTGATTGATGCTGCTAATGAAACATTTATTTTATTTCAAAACTGGATTACAACTAATTCGTAATGACCTCTTTTAATAAGAATGATGCGGAATTTTGTGGAAAGGTTCCACTGCATCAAACAAACCTGATACAACCTCACGGCTATTTATTAGTAATTGATAGTAAGGAATTCACCATACTACAGGTAAGTGATAACGTAGAGGCACTGTTGGGAAAACCAGCTAAGGATGTTATCAACACTTCGCTAGAAACCTATATTACTGAAACCGATCTACTGGATGTAAAACATAGATTCAATTATTCCGGTGGTGAAGGCATTCCTTTTGTCTTCTCATTTCATTCCGGTGAGAGATTAGCGGTTATAAAATTTCACGAGTCTTATTTTATTCTTGAAGTTGACCGTGAGGTACGATCATTGCAGAAAGCAACTTCTTTTATTCCTATATACCAGGAATTAAAGTTTATCATGGCTGCCATTGAAAAGGCGGAAAGTATAAATGAATCTTGTCTTATTGCTATCAGGGAACTAAAGCGTGTATCCGGATTTGATAAAATTATGGCGTACAGCTTTGATGAAGAATGGAATGGGGATGTTATAGCTGAGGTCATGGAGCCCGGAATGGATAGCTACCTCGGACTTAAATTTCCTGCTTCTGATGTGCCACAGCAGGCGAGGGCATTATACCTGAAGATGCCATACCGGCTAATTCCCAATATTGATTACACACCTGTAAAGCTTTACCCTGTCATTAATCCCAAAGTGAATGGATTCACTGATCTTTCAGATTCCAACCTGCGAAGCGTTGCGGGTGTTCATCTGGAATACCTTGCCAATATGAAGATCAAGGCATCCATGTCTACACGCATCATGGAAAATGGGAAGCTTTGGGGATTAATAGCTTGTCATCACCGCCATCCATTGTACCTCTCCTTTGAGCTTTGCTCTTTATTTGAATTGGTATCAAATGTTCTTTCCGCTAAGCTTCAATCACTAAGTGCCCGGAATGTATTTGAGTTCAGATCGCGAATGCAGACAAAGCAACTTCAGTTAGTGGAAGATGTATATAAAGAGGCTGATATATTTAAAGCTTTGAAAAAAAATGAGAAGGCAGTTTTAAGCCTGTTGGGTGCCGAAGGGGTAATCATTAATTTGAACAGAAGCAGGATCTCTTATGGCCGGGTGCCTTCAGAAGAGGAGGTCAATGATTTGATCTATTGGTTGCAATCCAGGAATTTGAATAAGACCTATCATCAACAAGGTTTGTCATCTGAATTTGAGCCGGCATTATCCTATTCTGATAAAGCAAGCGGATTATTGGCATTGCCTATACAGGCTGATAGAGGTAATTATATTCTTGCATTCAGGCCGGAAGAAAAAAGAAAGGTGAACTGGGGTGGAAATCCTAATGAAGCCATAAATTTCGAACCCGGAGGAAAGCAATACCATCCGCGGGCTTCTTTTAAAATATGGCAACAAAACGTTGATAAGAAAGCACTTCCATGGCAGGAGCAGGAACTGGAAACAGCTGAAACATTTAGAAATTTTGTAATGGACTATGCTTTAAACAAAATGTAAAGTTCATACCGTTATATTTTTTGGCAAAACATTGGTAATAGACTCTATATAATGAGCCGTTCGAAGAAAAACATAGCCGACCAGGGGCATTTTATTGTTGCTATTGGTGCATCGGCAGGTGGATTGGAAGCCATCCACGAATTTTTTGATAACATGCCATCTAATGGCAACCTGTCATTTATTATCATTCAACACCTTTCCCCGGATTATAAAAGTTTATTGGTAGAACTGATATCCAAGCATACCAATATGCAGGTGTATGAGGCGACTCATGGCGCAAAAGCGGAAAGTAATTGTGTGTATGTAATTCCCAATAACAAGTTGCTTACCATTAAAGAAGGACACCTGCAATTGGGCGCAAAGAATTTTGATAAGGTTCCCAATACGGCTATTGACACATTTCTACATTCCTTAGCCGAAGACCAGGCAGAAAAAGCCATAGCGATCATTCTTTCGGGTACAGGTTCGGATGGATCAAAAGGAATACAGAGTATCAAACAGGCTGGAGGCATGGTGTTGGTTCAGGATCCCTTATCCGCCAAGTTTGATGGCATGCCCAATACAGCAATAGCTACCGGCTTTGCAGATCTTATCCTGGCGCCCGAGTTAATGCCTGAGGAGATATTTAATTATATCAACGAAAGGCCAATTCATATAGTATCTGAGGATAAGCCTGATGAAACATTACTGCCTGAAGTTTTAAAGCTTATTGAAAAGCACTGCAGTTATGATTTTAATAATTATAAAACACCAACCATATTACGAAGGATCACCAGGCGAATGGGGTTGATGGGTTATAAAAAGTTCACTGATTACCTGGAGTTCCTACGTATCTCTCCAGAGGAGTGCCGCTCGCTGGGAAAAGAATTTTTGATAGGTGTAACCAAATTTTTCAGGGATGGTGCTGCATTCCAAATATTGCGCTCGGAAGTGTTACCGGATATTATCAATTCAAAAAATGATAATGAAATATTAAAGATATGGGTCACTGCCTGCAGTACAGGTGAGGAAGCTTATTCACTGGCAATCCTGATTGATGATCTTTTGCAAAGCATGGGAAAATCCCTTGAAGTAAAAATATTTGCCAGTGACCTTGATATTGATGCCATTGAATTCGCATCGAAAGCAACCTATCCTAATTCAAGTGTGGCAGAAATAGCACCGGCATTGGTGACCCGTTATTTTATCAAGGATGGAAGTCATGTAGTGGTTCAACCACGATTACGCAAGCAGATCGTCTTTGCACGTCATAACGTGCTGAAAGACCCCCCGTTTATTAAAAATGATATGGTTACCTGCAGGAACATGCTCATTTATATGAACAATATTCTGCAGCGAAAGGTATTGTCCACCCTGCAATTTTCTTTAAATGCAGGAGGCTATTTGTTCCTGGGTCCAAGTGAAACTCCCGCAACAGTGAAAGATGGTTTTGAAGAAGTGAACGGGAAGTGGAAAATATTCAGGAAAATAACCAATGACATCAAATACAATCCAGAAAGATTACCCTCTGCCCAAATGTTTAGAACTTCCAGGGAGTCAAAACCTATTGCGCCCAAAAAAGAAGTGACCCTTGAGAAGGAACTGGCAGATGATTTCAGAAATGTATTGGTGGGAGAATATGGTTTTGCGGCTGTCTACATCGATAAAAATTTTGAGATCAGGGAAGCCATTGGAGATTTTAAAAAATATTTGTCACTTCCGGATAAGATCATTTCTCTGAATATCCTGAGAATGGTCAGTGGCGAATTGGCTGTTGCCCTGAATGCTGCTATTCGAAAAGCATTAAGGGAAAAGATCACTGTAAGCTTAAATAATATAAGGGTCCAAAACCGGGACAGCAACATCAATATTTTCGTGCGGCCTGCCAATAAAGATGGTCATACCATGATCGTCCTTGGCGAAAATCATGAACCCCAGGCTGTAAAGCCCCTTCCCGAATTCACTTCGAACAACCATACTGAGTCACTCAATTATATCGCTGAACTCGAAGATGAATTAAAGGAGACAAGATCACATCTCCAGATGGCTATAGAAAGCCTGGAGACGGCCAATGAAGAATTGCAATCGAGTAACGAGGAATTATTATCCGCCAACGAAGAACTGCAATCAAGTAATGAAGAATTGCAATCCCTGAATGAAGAGTTGCATACATTGAACACCGAACACCAGCTTCGCATCAGGGAGTTGATTGAATTAAATGACGATCTGAACAACTATTTCAGGAGCACCGAAATTGCCCAGGTATTTGTAGACAGTAATCTCCGCATACGAAAATTCAATCCTGTAGCTGTCAGAATGATCAACCTGATCGAATCAGACATAGGCAGGCCAATAGAACATATTTCCACCAACATCCGTGATAATAAGAATTTCATTGATGATATTCAGAAGGTGTTAAAGGACCAGGTAATTATCCAGAAAGAAGTTGTATTAAGTAATGGTAATACCAACCTGATGAAGATCCTGCCTTACATCAGGCAGGATAAAAGGGTAGATGGCGTTGTTATCACTTTTATTGATATCAGTAATGTGAAGGAATTGAATAACATTGTCAAGGCAGTGTTCAATTCTTCTATCAGCTCTATCATGGCATTGAAGGCTGAACGCAATAAAAAAGATGAAATAGTAGATTTCAACTGGATAGCTGCCAACTATGCTACTGATGAATTACTAAACCAGTCGGAGCCTGATTATTTGGGAAAATCAGTTAAGGCCAATTTCCCGCAATTGGTTAAAGAAGAACTGTTTGAAAAATTAGTTGCTGTGGTGAATACGGGAGTTCCTTTACAAACAGAGATTCCATTATCCATTGGTGGTAGCACTGATTGGTTTGACATGATAGTAACCCAAATGATGGATGGCATTGTTATCAGTCTTACCAATATTAACGATAAAAAGAAAGCAGAGGAGAAGTTCAGAAATAATTATTTCGAACTGATGAAAACCAAGGAGAACTACCGTAATCTGAATATTGCCCTGGAAGATAAAGTGAAAGAGAGGACATTTGAATTGACCAAGAGTGAAGAGCGCTTCAGGTTGATCGCTAATGTTACCAATGATGCTATCTGGGATTGGGACCTGGTGAACAACAGGATATGGTGGAGTGAAAGCTTCTATAGCCGTTTTGGTTTTGAGAAACACGAACACAAATTGACAAGTACTTTCTGGATCAGCCATATTCATCCTGATGACAGGGAAAGGGTAACCAATAGTATTTATTCAGCTATCAATAATGGCACTAAAAACTGGTCTGAACGCTTTCGGTTTGAAAAGAAGGATGGAACTTATGCTGTTATCCAGGATAAGGGTACTGTCCTCTTGAATAGTGAAGGAACGCCTTACAGGATGGTTGGTTCTATGGTGGATATTACCGAGGCAGAAGCTGCGGAGCAAAAACTGAAGGATACCAATAATGAATTGCAGTACCTGATCCAGGAGTTTCAATTTGTTACAGACTTTATGCCCCAAATGGTTTGGTCAACACAACCTGATGGGCATTATGACTTTTTTAATAAGGGTTGGTATGATTACACGGGTTTGACACAGGAGGATACCATGGAAAAAGGATGGCCGGTGGTATTGCATCCTGATGATTTTGATCGTGCCCTGGGTTTGTGGGAGCATAGTCTTCAAACAGGAACCTCTTATGAGGTTGAATACAGGTTAAAACGCTACGATGGAACTTTTAATTGGTTCCTTGCCCGTGCAGTGCCGTTGAAAAATGACCAGGGAGTTGTGGTAAAATGGTTTGGCACCTGCACCAATATCAACGATCAGAAACTGATGAATGATATTTTGGAACAGCGGGTTATTGAAAGGACTGAAGAATTGCAGAAGATAAACATGGAACTGGAAGCCAGCAATAGCGAGTTGCTTCAGTTTGCTTCGGTTGCCTCGCACGATCTTAAAGAGCCATTGCGCAAGATCCATATGTTCAGTAACCTGGTAAGAGATCGTTACCTGGCCAATTCTGCAGGTGAGGCCATGGATTATATGAACCGTATCATCAAGGCTTCTTCACGAATGACGAAATTGATCAATGATCTGTTAGCATTTACCAGGCTTTCAGGTGAAAGTAGTTTTGAATTGACAGGGCTCAATAACCTGGTGGTGGAAGTGTTAAGTGACCTGGAACTTTCTATTTCAGAAAAAAATGCAACGATTGAGGTTGGCAATATGCCTGAAGCAGAAATAATCAGCGGCCAGATGCGACAGGTATTTCAAAATATCATCAGCAATGCACTGAAATTTAACAGGCCTGGCATTCCTCCACATATAACAGTAAATGCAGACAGGGTTAGTGAATTTTCCTTTGTGGATTCTTTTGATGCCAACGGTGAATATTGCCGGATAACTATACAGGATAACGGCATTGGTTTCAATAACCAGTTTGCAGAGAAGATATTTGTAATTTTTCAACGTCTTCATGCCTGGGAAAAATATGATGGCACCGGGATAGGACTTGCCATAACTAAAAAGATCATTGAAAGGCATAACGGAATTATCACTGCAAAAAGTAAGGAGGGTGAAGGAACTTCCTTCATCATAGTAATTCCATTAAGGCACTCACCTGAACAGCATGATGAAACTGCAAGAGCAGGTATTGGTTCTGCCAGGGATTATAATTAATTGTGGTAATTCTGCCATTTCTTGAAGGTATGATCCTGGCCGATAATGTAAATGGGTATAATCTGGTTCTTATCCTGCTAAAACGGGTCCTTCCATAATTGACTGATTTGGCCTTAACTTTATGAATGGTAATAAAATATTTTCATCATGGCTAAAAAAGATGTTGATGCCCCGTTGGAAAATATAGAAAGGGGAAATGATACTCCTCCGGTTAGCATATCAAATGCTCATCCTGAAAAGGAGGGGGACCAGAAGGAAAACAAAACTGAAGTAAAGAATGCCCATGCTTCAGGATTAGGTTCTATTGGCAGGAATGACCACCGGCTTGACGATATAAAACCGGATTTCGATAATTACTAGAAGCGATCACTTTCCATAAGGACAAGGTTATTTTGACATGCTGATTTTAAGTTTACCTATTGTAAACACTCTACCCAGGTTTTATTTTATAGCGCTAGCCAATTTTCCAGTTCTCCATGAACTACGGTTTGTTTTTAAGCTTTTGATAAAATAATCCCAAATTAAAAGCCCTCCTTAACGGGTCTACACAATACTTTGGGACTTATTTTGTTTATTGCTTTTACCAATTTGCGGTTTCAATTGGCCTAAATTTACTGTAACATCGTTTTTGATATGAAAACAAAACCTTCTTTCTGGCAACGTATTGGAATGCATGAGTGGTTCCTCAAAAAAGAGGATATAGCCATAGCATCCAGGGATAGTATTACACCTAATGATGTCTATAAATATATCATTGACAAATTCAGGGAATCGATAGGACATTTATCTTTTGCCAACAGGGTTGTATTTTACCATGAGTACATAATTTGTTTCAATACAGAAGATTACAGGGATTTTACTGATAATAAAAAGGGCATATTCGGCCTGATCGTTCATGAATCAGTGAAACAGTTTTATGAAGCCCTGAAGTCCTACCGGGCACAGGGTAAAACCGTGGAGCCATCCAGTTCCAAATGGGTATTCCGGTTCGTTTCTCATCCTGATTACGAAAGAGGCGATAAAAGTTTTATTGGAAAATTACTACCCGGTAATATGCAAAAGGAAGAGAACCTGAGGATAACATTTATTCCAAGGCAAACAGGGATAGCACAAACAGCTGATATCAGTCCTGAAATACTTAATGGATTTACTTTTTATAGTGAAGGGTATTATGAAGTGCCTTACCAGGAAAACCTGGTGTACCACGAGGGTTCTGTTACCAAGCCTTCATTTATTGCAAGATTTGAAGCGATCATCCCTGAAAAGGAGTTTTCAGGTCGTAAGATCGAATACATTATGAAGGATGAAGAAGTAATCATTTCCGGTAAGGAGGTAACTACTGCAAGCCAGGATGTTTTCCGCATTCCTTCAGAATGGGTGAACTCTCCTCATCTGCGAATACGGTATAACAAGAGTGAAGGAAAACTTTACGTGGCCTCATTTGGAGAAAAGACCATTGTAAATGAAAAGCAGGTGGCAAAAAGTTTTGAGAACAACCCTACGTGGACTGAACTTCCATTTAATTCAAAATTGGTTCTGAATGGCATAGTGGGTATTAATATTTTTAAATCCTGAAGCATATGTTAACATCTGTGCTTTCTCTCGTTGTTCTGCTGATATGCATTCTCATGCTCATCTCTCATTTTATAGATATTAAAAAATCACATCAAAGGAATGGCTGATTACTTCTTTGGACTTACTGATACAGGAAGGATAAGAGATAATAATGAGGATGCTTTCATAGCCCAGGCCATATTCAATAAACAATGGGTGCTTGCATCGGTCATTGACGGGGTAGGAGGATACGAAGGCGGGGAGGTAGCTGCTTCCATAACAAGAGAAGAGTTTTTAAATTCTTTTATTGCTCTTCCTGCTGATCCTGTAATGAAAATGAAAGAAGCTATTGTTTCTTCCAATGACAGGATCTATAAAGAAAAGCTCGAAACCGGGAAGAACCCCAGCATGGCATGTGTGGTCACCCTTGCACTGGTTGATATAAAAAATAATAAATTTTATTATGCACACGTTGGTGATACCAGGCTGTATCTATACCGTGACCATTCATTGATAAAAGTGACCAGGGACCAGTCTTTTGTAGGATACCTGGAAGATAGTGGGCGCTTGTCCGAAGAGGAGGCAATGAAACACCCCAAAAGAAATGAGATCAATAAAGCCCTTGGCTTCGATACACAATCTATTTTAGCTGATGACTATATTGAAACCGGGGAGTCGCCATTTCTTCCAGGGGATTCTTTACTGATATGCAGTGACGGCCTTTCAGATATGATCAGTTCTGCACGTATCTCCCAGGTACTCGAAAAGAAAAGTACGCTGGAACAAAAAGCAGGGGAATTAATAGAGGCGGCCAATGAAGCGGGTGGCAAGGATAATATTACCGTGGTTCTCGTTCAAAATAACAAAAAGCCATTAAAGCAACCTGCTTCTAAACCGGTTCTGGTAAAGAAGAAAAAAATTGAACCGGTAATATCAAGGAATACTACAGAAGAAAAAATTGAGGCTGTGGCACCATCCACTCAACAAAGAGTGATATCAAGGTTGCCCAAGCAAAATAATAACAGTAGTATTATCTGGTTATTATCCCTCCTGTGCCTGTTATTTCTTAGTGGTTTTATCTGGATGTGGTGGAGCAAGAACCATTTTTCAGGTACTCCCGGTGAAGTTGTAAAAAAGGAAAAGAATGTACAGGAAATCAGGCTGCAGACCTTTATCAATGCCTCTCCTGGCGATACTGTTGACCTGCAGACGGGCAACAGCAATCATATACTTTACTTAACTGACACCTTGTGGGTGAACAGGCCTTCCCTCTACCTGAAAGGGAAAAATGCAATAATGGTAAAAGACAGCAATTCCTCCAATCGTGTTGCGATAATGGTTTCTCCCGAATGCCGGTCACTTGTAATTGATAGTCTTACCATTGATGGTTTTGATATTGGTATATCTATGGCTGGAAAAGAAAGCCTTCAACTTAAAGGAGTAAAGTTTAAAAATTGCTCCATAAATGTTGCGTACAAATTTTTTGGTACAGGCGATCTGAAATCAGTTTTCCGGAATACGACTCAATCGAAAGATACTGCAGCTCAAAACTCTATACAATAGAATGACAAACGGTCTGAAGCAAAATACTTCAAGGGTAAAGGAACGGATAGGCTTAATTGGCATTACAATCATTTTACTGCTTCTTTTTAATTCCTTATTTACAGTATTAAAAAGAGATTTTTCAGATATCCCTGCACGGGTAGCGCAAGGGACTATTGTGAATTTGAATGATGGAAGCCCCGGGCAGCATTTAAAGCAAATGCTGGAGAAAGGTTTTTATTTTGAAGATCCCAGGGATATTCAATTAATCAGTTCCGTTGTTAGTCAAAGGCTAAACCCCGAAGACAATATAATTGATAATATTGGTGAACTCAATAAGTCAAAGTATAATGTCAATGCCGACGAGGCCTATAGTTCAGGTGGTGAATCATTTAAAAAAAGAGTAGAGGTTTCAAGAAAACTCCTGGGGTTCACCGGTGATGATTCTTTACGGTTTGACCAGGAAAGAACAAAACCTCCCTCACTTGCGTCCACTATAAATATTGGCCTGGGCACGCACACTATTTCAGGAACCATCCGCAACGCCAATGCATTAAAAGTTAGCGGCGTCCTGGTCAGGCTTTCCATGGTGATACCGCAGGATAGTATATATAGTGCAGAAATTACCGATGCCACCGGGCAGCGCATTCAAAAAACAGCTGCTGTTCAAAAAGTGTACGCAACTGATTCTTTTAACAGGAGTCAATTGATCTCTTTAGTAGCTTATACGCGGACTGATGCGGAAGGAAAGTTTTCGTTCACCGGGTTACCGGAAGGGAAATCCTATGAATTTTTGCCCTTGCAGCCAGGCTTTCAGTTTGGTCCTTCAAAAGGAGTGCAGGAACTGAATGAAGATGTTTCTTTTACTTTTCTTCAGTCACCGCATACCATCAAATTATTATCAACTAAAGATTTTACAGATCTTAAAAAAGAGGGTTCACTGATAGTTCGTACACCCGATCAGGTGGCTAAATGGTATTGGATCATTATCATTGTATTTTTTATTGGATTTTTCCTGCTACATAGTATTGTTAGTTTAAAATTTACGGGTACTGACCAATACATACTTCCGGTGGTAATGTTACTCACCGGCTTATCCTTATTGACCTTATTAAGCCTGCAGGATCCTTTAAGGGATCGTTTCCTTGCCAGGAGTACATTGTGGTACCTGTTGGGAGGATTTACCGGTATTCTGGTTTTGCTGTTATTTGACCTGCGGAGGTTTACCACAGATTCGGGATTGTACAGGATGTTCGCCTTTAAAGACAACAGGGGTTCTAAGGGAATCCAATGGGCAGGGTTAGCCATGCTTTTGTTATTGTTAACGATCATACTTGGCACCGGTCCGGAAGGAAGCGGAGTTAAGGTCAATCTTTTTGGGTTCCAGCCAAGCGAAATCGTAAAATTTCTCATTATTATTTTCCTTGCTGGCTTTTTTGCTGCCAACGAAAGGTTCCTTGCCGAATATGTCACCATGAATAAACGATGGTCGTTTTTCTGGATGGCATTGGGTGCCATCATAGCTTCAATCCTTTTATTCCTGATGTTGGGTGATCTTGGCCCTGCAATAGTTGTTTGCTTCACCTTTATCATCCTGTTCTCTTTTTCAAGGGGTGATTTTGCCTTTATGGTAGCTTCAGTTGTTTTATATGTGCTCGCCAATTGGGTATTAAAGAACATCTGGATATCTACAGGAGTTACCATTCTCATCATGTTACTGGTTATGCTTTTTGTAAGGAAGCAACTAAGTGAGTCAGCTATAATGGCCCTGGTAGTGGTGTCTGGTTTCATGTTGATTGACCAGGTGCCGCTTCTTCATAATATTTTTCCGGGACCTGTTCAACGATTAACAGACCGCAAAGCTATATGGCTGAATAAATGGGATAATGAGGTCTTCGGCGGTGACCAGATAGCCAATGGTATCTGGGCCATGTCAAGCGGGGGCATTCAAGGCCAGGGCGTGGGTGAAGGCTTTGCCAAGACCATACCTGAAGCACATACCGATATGATACTTCCTTCCATAGGGGAAGATTTTGGTTGGGCCGGTATCATTTCTGTTTTTATACTGTTTCTGATTTACCTGCATCGTTCCATTATAATCGGAAGGCAAACTGGCAGGCCATTCCTTTTTTATGTATGCGCAGGCATCGGCATTGGCAGTTTTATACAATTTCTCCTGATAGCAGGGGGGTCCATCGGAGCTCTTCCACTTTCAGGAGTTTCCCTTCCTTTTGTAAGTTATGGTGGCACTTCTCTCATGTGCAATATGATAGCCGCAGGATTTCTTTTATCCGCATCCATGATCAGGGGCTCTGCGGTACAGATGAATTATATTTCTAAACAACAGGATAAAAATTTACTCCCTGCCCTGGTAGCTGCATGTATTGGACTACTGCTTTTAACTGTAAATGTCTCCAGGTACCTGTTCAATAATAAGCAGTGGGTAGTGCAGCCAGCCCTTGTTGCCGACAGGAGTGGTGCCCGCATGTTCAGTTATAACCCCCGCATAGCCATTCTTATCAATAAATTACAGGCAGGATCTTTATTTGACCGACGCGGTACGCTGCTGGCAACAAGTAAGCCTGAGATGATAGCTGCACAAAAAGATTCCCTGGTGAAGGATGGACTGGATCCCCGAAATCTTCAATCCATATCACATAAACGTTCTGACAGGTATTATCCTTTTGCCGAGCAAATGTTCTTTTGGGTGGGTGATGCCAACACCAATGTCTTCAATGGCGGCAACAATGGTTTTTTTGCGGAATATGCGCTTGATGCAGAACTGAGAGGATTTGAAACTCCGGTCAAAGCATTTACGGTTTCAGCTTCCCGTTTCAGGGAGAACCGTTTTTTGCCGCGTCGTATTACTGAAATGACGGTATCCCGGAAAGACTATACTGTGCTTGCGCCGTTGCTATTGGCAGGTATCAATAGTGAACAGGTTGAAGCGTTTAAAAAAAGAAACCGTGATGTGCAGTTATCTATGGATGCTGCGCTGCAAACGAGCATACAGCAATCAATTGCCAAAGATGATTCTTTACAGGACAACAGGATATCTGCAGTAATTCTGGATGATTCAACAGGTGATGTGCTGGCATCGGCCATGTACCCATTACCCCCGGTAAATAACTGGGACCAGTTAAATCTTTCACTTGCTGAACAGAATAAGCTACTCTCCTGGAACACGAATACTGATCTTGGGTTTACTTATGCCACGCAACCAGGGTCCACAGCTAAAATTGCCACCTCCCTGGCTGCATTTAATAAACTGGGAATGGCCGCAGCCAGGAAAACAATATTGATAAAACCACAGGACCTGATTCGTATAAAAAGCGCCGAACCTGATGAGGCGGGAAACATTACCCTGGAAAGGGCCCTGGTAAGATCAAATAATTCCTACTTTATCAAATTGGCCAATGAAGAACGATTGCAGGAGGAGATGGCTACTATTTATATGCAAACCGGCATGTTCCTTCACGGTGTAGGTGGTTATTATTATGAAAGAAATCCCGTTAATGAAAAACAGGAAGAAAGCTGGCGCAAATTCTGGAGAAGAACCGAATTCTCCAGTTTAAATAGCTATGATAAAAATGATATTCGAAAAACAAGGGGAAGAGGTGTATCAGGTATGGCATGGGGACAGGGAGAACTGATTGCTACCCCTGCATCTATTGCGCGGCTTGCAGCCTCAGTTTCCAACCATGGCGTCCTGGTCCCTCACCGGTTTGTTTTGAAAATCAGTGATTCAGTTATCCAAACCAAACCTGGAATAGCTATAGCCAATGATTCACAATATGCAGCCACATTAAAAAGTTATATGCTGGAGCAAAGTGCCAATAAAGTCAAGGACCTTCATTTGGTAGTGGCAGGAAAAACCGGTACACCTGAGCGAATCTGGAAGGGTGAACGCATAAATGACGGGTGGTATGTATTTTTTGTTCCAAAAGCAAAGGGCCCGGGTCATATTGTTGTTTGCACACGCATTGAAAAGGCAAAGGGATCAAGCGAGGCGGTAAAGTTGGCTGGAAAGCATATTATACCTAAGTTGCTACAGGCTGGATATATTGAAGGAATGAAGTGACCTTCTGAATATAATATTCGAAGTGAATAAACATGTCACACATCATTTTATTAAACCAGTTGGAAAATCTAAATAAACTCCATGTTTGATTTTTTTAAAAAGAATACCGAAAACGGCAATAAGGATGTAAAAACAGTAAGAGAAACTTTGCTGCGTTTTATAAAAGAACAGTTGAAAAAAGCGGAAGGAGGTGAAGGCTCCAACATTAAAGGCATACAGGTTTTTATCACCTGCCCTGAAGAAGAAAAGCAGATGTATGAAGCAGCCGTTTACATGGATGATCCTGGAAGGTTCAAAAATGAAGAAGTTCAGAAAATCGCAGATGATTATGCCATTGACCTTCCCGACAACTGGGAACTACATATTAATTTTTCTGATAGCGCTCCGCCTGAATCAAAGCAGGTACCCGGGCTTGATGCTTCTTTATTTGTAGTAACGCGCAAAAATGCATTGCCTAAAACCGCATCAGCATTTATAAAAATAAGATTGGGGGAGGCTGAAAAGAAAATATACAACATTAGTTCCGGCAATGGCAAGATCTTTATTGGCCGGGAAAAGAAGGTGCAAACAGCAGATGGTTTTTACCGTGAAAACACGATAGCTTTCCCGGAGAAAAGTGAGAGCGATAGTAATCGTTATATTAGCCGGCAGCATGCACATATAGAATTTGACCAGGAGACCGGGCATTTTTTATTATTTGCAGATGAAGGAGGGGTGCCTCCAAGAAATAAAGTCAAAGTGCGGTCCAATAACGAAGGTGAACCGGTTAAATTATATTCTACCAGGGTTGGTTATGAATTGAAAGAGGGTGACCAGATCCTCCTGGGTCAATCGGCTTTACTGGAATTTAGCTATTCAGCAGATGAAAACGAATTATAGAAATGGCAAGGGTATTTACAATTACAGAAGGCCTGGAAAATATGGGTGCTTTGAAAACGGGTGGACAAGGCTCGGTTTACAAGGCTCGAAGAGTAGGGGAGATCATATCTGCAGTAAAACTATTGCCTACTCCAATTTATAGTGAAACTTTAGATGACAAGCACTTTACAGATTTTCAAAACGAAGTCAACAAACTAAAGAAAGTTAACCAGGACCCTAATCCCAACGTTGTTAAGATCATAAGTTCGGGTATCACAGACACGGGTAATTTTCCTTTTATTGAAATGGAGTTCATTGAAGGTCCTGACCTGGAGGAACTGCTGAAATCTCCTCACGATCCCGTATTTACTATCAAAGAGATCATTAAAGTTTCGGAACACTTATCCAATGCCTTGTCTCACTGTCATAAGGCAGATGTAAAACACGGTGATGTTAAAAGCAATAATGTAAAGTTCAATATCCATTCAGGAAATTATATTCTCCTTGACTTTGGAATGGCCATGATGTCTGATGAACAAAGAAGAACAAGCCTCAGGCAGGCAGGTGCCATAGAATTTATGGCTCCTGAGCAAAACGACGGTAAAATGTTGTTCCAGACTGATATCTACAGTTTTGGTATTATTCTTTATGAATTGGTAGCGGGTATAGTTCCTTTTCCATTAAGAGACAGGGGCGAGACCTCCCGCAACAGGGTAATGGTAGCCCATATGGAAAGCCCTGTTCCCGATATGCTGGCATTGCGCAGGCAACATATGCCTGCTTCCTGGCCTGATGATAAAAAGGAAAGAGAAATGCAGGTGCCGGAGTGGCTCATTCGAATGATTGATAAATGCCTCGAAAAAAAGCCAGCTAACAGGTTTGTTAATGGTACGGAACTCCACAATTTCGTAGTGTACCACAGCACTTCACCGGCAATGTATAACCAGGTTGCTACAGAGGCATTAAAAACATTGGAGAAAGAAACTGCAAAGCTTCGAAAGGAAAATGAGGAACTGCAAAGGTCATTGCTCAAATTTGAACAAACCAAAACACAGCCCCAATATTCCCAGGTTACCAGCTATCCCCAACATAAAAAAAATAATACTGGTAAATGGTTGTTGTTCTTATTGCTGGCATTGGTGCTTGCGTTTGTAGCTTACACTTTTATAAGATCTGAGCCGGTTGAAAACAATGCACAAGTGCAGGATACAACAGCCACTGCATCGCAACCAGTTAAGCCCCGGACTGTTATTGGACAATATAAGGTACAGGTTGCAAGAGCTTACTTTCACAATGAGCCTGATCCTTCTTCCCGGCGGGGAGCCTATCTGATACCCTCCAATGACGTAATCACAGCCCTTGACGAAAAAAATGGCTTTATATATACAGAGTTTACCAATAATAAAGGACAAACCTCTAAAGGCTGGGTTCAGAAAACTGACCTTGTAACACTGGATGACTGGCACCGCCAGGACTCTGCCCAACAGGCCGTCCGTTTAAAACAGGAGGATATCAATTCCCAGTTGCAGGATGCCCGTAATTTCCTGGCAAATAATGAAGTGAAAGAAGCATTATACATTTACGATTACCTGGCGCAGCAGGAAGTCCCGGAAGCCATGTATCAATGGGGCAATCTTGCGTTGCAACGAAAAAACGATGCTATTGACTGTAAGGAAGGGTGGAACTGGATTCAAAAGGCCAGTGATAAGAACTATGTACCCGCTAAAAGGACACTTGGTTTTTTGTATTTATTTGCTGACAGCGATGAAATCCTGAAAATCAATGATTATGACAATTGCCAGTATGAAAGGAATGTATTTAAAGGAACAAAACTGTTGACAGAGGCTATGTTTTCAGGCGATACAACTGCCAAAAGGCTTTTAGATGAGTTGAATATCCGCAAAAAGGACAGCACGGAAGCCCAGGTGCAACAATAAATTGCCGGGGTTGGTTATTGGAACACTCTTTGAATACAAGGTATTAATGAAAACAATTATTGCTTTCCTGGTCATCTGCCTGCTCGGCTATATTATTTATAGGACCATCAACGGGAAAGACAATGAATCCAATAAGGTTAAAACCGTTTATTTCTACCCAAAAGCCAATGTATATTACCAGGTTGGTACAGGCAAATACATGTTTTATGATGAAGGAGCTAAAGCATGGAAGCTAACCAAAGACTTCAGCGAAGAGCAAAAACTTTCCCTGGGTGAAAAAGCTGTCATTGAAAATCCGCCCTCACCAGTATGGAAAAATAATGCAGAGGACCGACTGGTGTACAGCGCCAACCTATATTCTTCCCCATCTGATCTCAAAGAAAAATTTCACGCAGATTCCATTAACAGCCTGCCCCCGAAACCAGTGGTAAGACGTGATACAGCCATTGACAAAGCTCCTGTGGAGGAGCAAAAATCCAAATCAGGCCTGCGAAAGTTCCTGGATAAGCTATTTGGGGGAAAGGATAAACCCACGGACTCTAAAAATTGACGAGCCTGAAACGGATTAAAATATTTACCTTGCCGCGCGTTCTTACCCCTATTTTATAGCCATTTATCAGGTAAAGACAGGATCTGCCAATTCAACGATAAAAACAGGCCTTTAGTTGATTTTCAATACTTCTGATGCATTACCGGGGCTATTTTTGTGGGTTTTATCCGATAGCATAATTTTGACTTTTATTTCATATCAAAACAAGCCACATGCATAATACAATCGAAAAAGCTGATGGGAAACTTGGGGTTTTGATCCCTGGTTTAGGTGCGGTAGCCACTACTGTAATAGCGGGGGTGGAAGCTGTTAAAAAAGGACTGGCACAACCAGTTGGCTCTTTAACTCAAATGGGAAATATTCGTTTAGGTAAACGAACAGAGAACCGTTTTCCAAAGATCAAGGACTTTGTGCCTTTAACTGATCTGAACAATATCGTTTTTGGCGGATGGGATGTTTACAGTGACAATGTTTTTGAAGCTGCCAGTCATGCCAAAGTGCTGGAGCCAATGTTGCTTCATGCCGTGAAAGCCGAGTTGGAAGCTATCAAACCAATGAAAGCTGTTTTTGACAAGACCTACGTATCTAACCTTGATGGTCAGCACGTTAAAGAGGCTGCCACCAAATGGGACCTTGCCAAAATGGCCATGGATGACATTGAAAATTTTAAGGAAGCTAATGACTGTGCCAGGCTCGTAATGGTATGGTGTGGCTCCACAGAAAAATATATAGAAGTTTCTGCAGTTCATGAAACGATTGAAAGCTTCGAAGAAGGATTAAAAGCCAATAACCCGGCCATTTCTCCTTCCATGATCTATGCCTACGCAGCATTAAAATTGGGTGTTCCATTTATGAATGGAGCTCCGAACCTGACTGTTGACATCCCGGCATTGATGGAACTGGCAAAAGAAACCAATACGCCAATTGGTGGTAAGGATTTCAAAACGGGTCAAACCCTAATGAAGACCATCCTGGCTCCGGGACTTCACGCAAGAGCCCTGGGAATAAAAGGCTGGTTCTCCTCAAATATTTTAGGTAACCGCGATGGTTATGTTTTGGATCATCCTGATAATTTTAAAACCAAAGAGGTTTCCAAGCTTTCAGTGCTGGAGGATATTCTTCAGCCCGATATCAATCCTGAGCTTTACGGAGAGCTGTATCATAAAGTAAGGATCAATTATTATCCTCCTCATGGTGATAATAAAGAAAGCTGGGATAATATTGACATTTTTGGTTGGTTAGGATACCCAATGCAGATCAAGATCAACTTTTTGTGCAGGGACTCTATCCTGGCGGCTCCAATAGTTCTGGACCTGGCCTTGTTTGCAGACCTTTCCAAAAGAGCTGGAATGTCAGGCATCCAGGAATGGTTATCCTTTTATTTCAAATCGCCACAGACAGCTCCGGGATTGCGTCCTGAACACGATATTTTCAAACAACTGATCAAATTACAAAACACATTACGCCATATGATGGGTGAAGACCTCATTACCCATTTGGGACTGGATTATTACCAGGACCTGGTTGAAGTGTTGTCATGATAACGGCTAAATTGATCTCCACGTGCCTGGGTATTGGCTACATTAGAAAAGGTGCCGGAACTGTAGCAGCTTTTATAGGTTGCGTAGCCTGGTACTGTATCCAGGTGCGTGGAGTAAATGCCATATTTGATGTCATCGTGATCCTTGCACTGACCTTGCTGGGTATATGGTCAGCGACCAGGGTAGAAACTGAGTGGGGTAAAGACAGTAACAGGGTAGTGATCGATGAATTGCTGGGCATGTGGATCAGTGTTTTTTTAATTCCTGCTGAACTGAAATATATTGCTCTTGCCTTTGTTCTTTTTCGTTTTTTTGACATAGTAAAACCATTGTACATAAGAAAGGCGGAAGCATGGCCGGGAGGTTGGGGAGTAATGGCTGATGATGTTCTGGCAGGTATTTATAGCAATATCTTACTTCATATAGTGGTTAAAATGGGTTTTTAATTATAATGATAACATTCGCTAAAGCTCAATTAGCTTCTTTAATTGCCTCGATCGTTGACTACTGGTGCACCATCATAGCCGTAGAAGTATTTGGGATATGGTATGTATGGGCCAGTGCCATTGGTACCATGATAGGAGGTGTTACTAATTTTTCATTGGGAAGGAACTGGGTTTTTCGCAATAAGGAAAAAGCACGCCAGGTCCAGTTGTTCAGGTACACTATGGTCTGGACAGGTTATTTGATTCTCACCACCCTTGGTGTATTCCTGCTGACGCATTATACTCACGTCAACTATATTATTTCAAAAGCAACAGTTTCTTTGTTGATGGCTATTTCCTATAATTATCCTCTTCAAAAAAAATTTGTATTCAGATAAGCGTATTGCAACTTATGAGAAAAGAAAGTAGTTTACTGCTTGCCATTTTTTATATAGTTGAACCCTCAAAACCATTTCTATGGAAACAAAGCCTTTAAGAATCAGGCTGCAGTTCGGAATTTACAGGATCATTGATCCCTTTGTCAGGTTGCTTATCAAACTTGGTTTTACGCCTAATACTGTTAGCGTCATTGGATTTATATTAAATGTTGGCGTCGCTGCCATTTTTGTCCTGGGAGCGGAAAAAACCAATCGTGGCGATCTTTCCTATGTGGGCTGGGCAGGCGCTTTAATTCTTTTTGCAGGGCTTTTCGATATGCTCGATGGGCAGGTGGCACGTCTTGGTAAAATGGGTTCTTCCTTCGGGGCTTTGCTGGACTCTGTTCTTGACCGGTACAGCGAACTATTCATGTTCCTTGGAATATGCTATTACCTGATATCACATCATTATTTCATTTCTTCTTTATTTGCATTTATCGGTCTTATCGGATCGATGATGGTAAGTTATACCAGGGCCAGGGCTGAAGGATTAGGCATTGACTGCAAAGGAGGGCTGATGCAAAGACCTGAAAGAATTGTTTTGATTGGTACATCTGCTCTTGCCTGTGGCTTGCTGGCACAGTATATTGGCGGTGATTATAAATTGTATGTAAAAGGCATTCGTTACCATGTATTTGAGACGATGTCCATTTTCACCATTCCTATTACCATACTTGCGGTGCTCACTAATATTACGGCTTACAAACGCCTGATGGATGCCAAAAGGGCACTGGATAAAAAAGACTATACCCTATAGGTAGCTTAAACTGCATTTGCTATTTCCTAACTATTTCTTACCGCGGATAGTTTTAAATTTGCCTGATTAAACGAACGCAATCAAATGTATCCATCGGGTAGTGAAGTGCAGGAAGAAATAATTTCGGAGTTTCAACTCGGCCCTTCTGAGTCTCAATTATTATCTCCTAAAAGCATCCGGTTTTCTTTACTGGCCTCTTCCATTTATTTGGCCTTATCCTATATACTGCTTGGGTTTAAAACAGAGCAGATGGTTTTGATTTTGCTATTCAATTCTTTTTATTTCGCCAGCAAAACCACGAGGAAATTCATCCTTGGCTTTTCTATATTTATCATATACTGGATCATTTTTGATTATATGAAGGCATTCCCAAATTTCCATTTCAATGCCGTTCACATTCAATCCTTATATAACCACGAAAAGCACATTTTTGGCATCAACACTAACGGACTGCTTTTAACTCCCAATGAATTCTTTGCAAGGCATCACAATACCTTTGTAGATGTCCTATGTGGGATCTTCTACCTGTGCTGGGTACCTGTGCCACTCATTTTTGCCGGGGTTCTTTATTTCAGGAACAAGAGCTTATTCTTTCAATTTTCACTGACATTTTTCCTGGTAAATATGATCGGTTTTATCGGTTATTACATATACCCTGCGGCCCCACCCTGGTATGTGGCCCAGAAAGGTTTTCATTTCATTGCCTCAACCCCGGGCAACACCGCAGGCCTGGGCAGGTTTGACTCCTATTTCGGGTCTAATATTTTCGCGGGTATTTATAGCAAAAGCTCCAATGTATTTGCGGCCATGCCTTCCCTACATGCTTCTTATATGCTCATCGTTTTATATTATGGCATCAAAGGAAATATGAAATGGTTTAATCTTCTTTTCGGGCTCATCATGCTGGGTATATGGTTTTCCGCTATTTATACAGGTCATCATTATATCCTCGATGTTCTTGCCGGTATTCTATGTGCCATATTTGGAATTGTTTTATTCCAATGGTACATCCATACACCCATGGGTCGAAAGATGTTGGACAATATGATCATCGCCATCAGGTGAGCAATATTCTGTTAGTATCCCTGGCAAAACAGCAGCATTTATTTTGTTGAATAATAAATATTATTAACAGTATAAATGTTTACCAAAATGATGCAATAATTATTGTCTTGGTAATTAGGCACTTAAAACTTATATTTATTAGGTTATTTGAAACACAAACTATCCGCTTCCCCACACATCCTATCTATCCAACCCTTATAAATCAGCTATTTATTTTATTGTAAGATAGTACAGGAAAACATCCTGTCTCATTCCTTCTACCTCGTTGAAACTACTGCTTGCCTCCGTTAATATGAAGCCTATCCAAAGGTCTGTTGAAAGCTGCTGAAATAACTGTTTAATAAGTTTTTATGAGACACTTTCATGGTGCTGCTTTTTCGAAAGGCTGTAATGTATTAGTATTGGCTTTATTTGTTTTATTGTGTACCCATGTTAATGGTCAGCAATTGAACATAAAAGATTTCGTGTTGTATGGGAGCAATTCAGTTGAGTTGAATACTTCCACATCTGTAGCAGGAGGGTCTTTAGGGAGCAATAGTTTATTCCGTACAATTGGTAATACCACTATTGCTGCCAATATATATAGTGGAGGCCGGGTTGATTTATCTAACAGTAATACCATAACCGGGAATATATCCGCTCAAAACACCAGTGGAGCTCCGGGCTATATTTTTCAATCAGGATCCAATGCAGCTATCACGGGCAATCTGAATATTAAAGGGAGTGTGCTTTTAGGAGGTGGGTTTATCAAGGGTATAGTTAATTATTCCGGAACTTATACCGGGAGCCTTCCATCTGGCGGGGCTATTGCCACTAACCTTCAGTTTCCCAACCTACCAGTGTTGCCCAGGGTAACCAATTTTTCTACCGGCAACACAGACATATCCAACACAAGAACCATAACGCCGGATGTATATAGAGACATGGTGTTGCCGGGCAGTAAAACGCTTACTTTTTCAGGTGCCGGCAATTACTATTTCAGATCGATAAAAAACTATGGCAATTTCAACAGCTTTATACTGGATTTTAAAAATGACCCGAACGCAGTTATGCGTATATACGTGGCCGGGGACGTTGACCTGTATAAATTGACAGTCAGCTTTCCTAATGGCGGAGATGCTTCCCGTGTGTATATGCAGGTAATGGGAACCGGGGCTACAGCACCGGATGGTGTCACTGCCTGGACAATCAGCAATGGGGCATCAGGTAGCAAGCGGTCAACCTGGTATGGTACTGTGTATGCTCCTAATGGATCCATCAATGTGGGATCCGGTTCCAGTGAAAGCAAGATCATTGGTGCCTTATGGAGTGGCCGTACAGTGTCTATGCAGACAGGCGTAGGCATTAGTTTTATTAGGTTGAATGATTGCAACCCCAATGCCAATGCAGGCCCGGATAAACAAATTGATTGCCTGAATCCTACAACTGTTTTAACGGGTTCAAGCAGCAATTCCAATCCTCAATATAGCTGGAGCAAACCGGATGGAACTATTCTTGGTACTTCAGCCTCCATTACTGTAGGAACGGTTGGTTTATATATACTGTCCGTATACAGTGCCAATTGTATTTTTCCTGCCTATGATACAGCCGAAGTCACGGGTGTACGCTGCGTACTGCCGTATTATCCGCCACCATCTACCGGTAAAGATTACTCTAAAATTGGTGCGGAACTAACTTCTTTATACCTTAATTATGGCAACGTCCTGGATAGTGGGAAAGCCATGTTTCTCATTGTAAATGATAAAGTATTAATAGACGTTGTTGTCTACCAGGGCAACAGGGCCACAGTTCAATCCTTGCTTCTAACAGCAGGTTATGGCATGACGGGCTTTTTAAATAATGGTCCGGATTCATTAAAAATTACTGGTTTCTTCCCTATAGCCAATTTGAACAAGTTTGACTTAGAACCCATGCGCAGCCTCATTAATTTTTGCATGCCTGTATTCCCGCCAGTGGGGAACGTAGGTATTGCACAGACTGCAGGTGATAGTGCCATGCGCACCAATTTTGTACGTAATGGATTTAACCTTTCTGGTGAAGGTGTGAAGATCGGCGTCCTTTCGGATAGTTACAATACATTACCCGGAGACCCGGCCACGAATGATGTGAACAACAGGGACCTGCCTGGAGCAGGCAATCCTTTAAATCCCACACCAGTGCAGGTTTTGCAGGACTATCCATATGGTCCAAAATCTGATGAAGGCCGCGCCATGTTGCAAATAGTACATGATGTAGCGCCCAAATCTCCGCTGGCTTACAGGACTGGCTTTATCAGCCCCGGTGATTTTGCTGATGGTATTGCAGCATTGACCCTGGCTAATTGTAAAGTGATCGTTGATGATATTACCTTCATTACAGAACCTTTTTTCAAAGCCGGTGTGGTTTCCAGGGCCTACCAGGCAGCCACTACAAGCGGTGTTACCTGTGTAAGCGCGGCTGGTAATTTTGCGGATAAATCCTACGAAGGTATTTTTAACCCTGCCCCGGGAAGTGCTCCTTTTGGTTTAGCAGGGCGTGCTCATAATTTTGGAGGAGGTGATGTTTTTCAAAGAGACTCTGTTAAAGGTTCGCCAGATCATCCACAGACCTATACCATCGTCTTACAGTGGGATGAGAATATGTATTCGCTCGGGGGAAATACAGGAACTGTTTCTGACCTCGATGCTTATTCGGTTGACCAGTTAGGAAATGTAATTGGATTCAACAGGTATAATGTAGGAGGCGATCCAATTGAAGTTCTTACCTTAACCGTTACTCAAAATTCGATCATTGATCTGCTGATCGTTAATTCCTCATTGGATGCTTCAGCCACTACCAGTAATGTAAGGTTTAAATATGTTGTTTTCAGGGGCGAATTAAAGATCAATGAATTTATACAAGGATCTTCTACCATTGTAGGCCATGGCAATACCCCCGAGATCATTACCGTAGGCGCTGCATTTTATGGCAATACTCCAGCTTTTGGTGTGGCAACACCCACGCGCTCCAACTTTTCTTCTATTGGAGGAACAACCTACCTTGGTACTCCATCACCTAAGCCAGACCTGGTTGGACCAAATGGGGTAAATACCACCGTAGCATTTGGAAGTATTGATTATGAAGCTGATGGATTGCCCAATTTCTTTGGTACTTCTGCAGCTGCCCCCCATGTAGCCGCAGCGGCAGCCTTATTAATACAGGCAAGACAAAAATTTTATAACCAGGTTATCAGTCCTGCTTCAGTGAAAACTCTATTGACAAACACTACCATCCCGATGGATGTACCTGGTTTTGATTACAGAACAGGATATGGATTCGTGCAGGTTGACAGTGCCGCACGAACACTTGCAAATCCTACACCGGTGCTCACAGGCCTACAGTTCACAGATCCCAACCTTGTGCCGGGTGCTCAACCCATGCAAGTGACAGTATTAGGCAATTACCTCAGTTCAGGCACCAGAATACTTCTGGGCTCAGATACACTGGCTACGACTATCCTTAATAACAATACGGCAGTGGCCACCTTGCCTGTATTTAACGGTGTTGAATTATTGAGTTCTTACACTGTACCTAAAACACCTTCTGGTTTGGATGGCGGACTTTCCAATAGTATATCCATTACGGGTGTCATTAAAAAGAACATAACCATTAAGGCGGATAATAAATCAAAAAAATACGGTGCAATATTTCCTTCCTTTACGGCTACCATTCTTGTTGACAATGATTCTCTTCAACATACCAACCTGACATTGCAGGACCTGGGTCTCACCAATCTAAGTTTTTCTACCAATGCACAGGTGGGTGACAATATAGGCTTGTATAGAATAATGGCATCCAGAAAATTTGATCCATCAAATGCCACAGATGCAGCACTCCTGGAAAAGTATAATTATGATTCATTACCTGGTGTGCTTACCATTCAAAAATTGCCGGTAACAGTTACGCCAAGGGATACAACATTGGTATATGGACAGGCAGTAGGAAATATTCATTTTATTTACCAGGTCGATCCTTCTATTACACTGGCCAATCCTTCATCCACACAGAATTATATCCAGCTTTCTCACCAAAGCCAGTTAGCCAATGATGTCATTGCTTTTGCTAATGACAGGCCTGTCACAGTTGTTAACGGAGAACTTGTAGAAGTTAAAAATTATATGGTAAACGGCGTTCCAGTTGCCATGGTGGGTGGCGTTCCGGTTGCAATTGTTGGTGGAGTGCCTGTTGCGATTGTTGGAGGTGTTCCGGTAGCCATAGTAAACTACCAATCTATCCAGGTAATTAATGGTAAACCGGTAGTTGTAAGCAATACACTTGCTAATGGTGTTCCGGTAGCTATAGTGGGAGGAGTGCCTGTTGCTATTGTTGGTGGTGTGCCTGTAGCTATGGTTAGCTCTGTGGTCAATGGCGTACCTGTAGCTATAGTAGGAGGTGTTCCGGTAGCCATGGTCAGCGGCCTGCAGGATAGTGTCGTTTCCAACGAAAGTTTCATGGCCGATTCGGCTGCCATTCATAATGCCAGGACCATAACCAATCAATATGCACCACCGGGAGGCGTACCTCAAACCCAGGTTACAAAAGTGGTGGACCTCACACAGGAGTCTGTATTGAAATATAATATCAATCCGGATACTACTGTCACTTCCATGATCAATTCCATTCCTTCAGCTAACCTGCGGGGATTACTCGACGCCTATCAATTGATCAATGGGGTTCCTGTTGCTATGGTGGGAGGGGTACCCGTGGCTATTGTAAGTGGGGTTCCTGTGGCTATAGTTGGTGGCGTTCCGGTGGCTATAGTTGGTGGCGTTCCGGTGGCTATTGTAAACAGTTTGTCTGACTCTAATAAATTACCTGTGATCATTGATTCAACAGACCTCGGAGATACGGGCCCAAGTAATTTTAAATCCATCAACCTTATCACAGGCATTACTGCAGGCATTCAAACAATCGTTCCAGGAGCATTGTTGAATGACAACCTTGAGGTTCATTATCAACTGGGAAATCTTAATATCCTGCCAGCGCCGCTTACTATTAAAGCAAAAGATACTTCCAAATTATATGGAGTGGAAATAGCATTGGATAGTACGGCCTTCAGCATAACCTCCGGTCGTTTGATGTTTGGTGATTCCATACAGTATGTCCGTCTTTCTTCAGATGGAAGTTCTGCGGGGGCAACAGGAAGTTCTTATCCAATTACGCCAGTTACGGCAGTAGGATACGGAAGCACCAATTTATCTAACTATGCCATCACTTATGTAAATGGAACGCTTACAGTTAATCCTAATCCATGCTTATTGACGCATAATTCATTCACCAATTTTGGCAGTACTACAAAAGTGCCAACATCCTTATGGCTGAACCTAACTACAAAGGTTAGTGGACAATTATCAGCTGATGGAGATTTTCTTTTATTCACCGGTGGCTCTGTTACTTTCAACAACATTACTTCCTCAACCCCGGTTAATAATCTTTCTATGCCAAGGGGCAAGATCATTGCAGACAGGCATGCATCGGTTCCTTATACCACATATGATATAGTAAAAAAGATCTGGATCACAAGGGTACCCGTTGGATTTAGCAGTACATCAGATATATTCATTTCCGGGGTGATCATTAATTCAACTAATGGCTATACCAAAAAGAATGGTGCTAATTCTGTAGTGAAGGGAATGTTTTATTCCGATAAAGCGTTTACTGACCAATGGACTTATGGTATAGCAGCGTATCAACCCCAGTTTGATTATCCTGTACTGGCAGATTCAGGTAAGGTGACTTCCATTAATGGAACTTACAGGGCCGGAACACCGGTTCCGTTATTGAATTTCCTGGTCAATGGTGGTAGTGGTGGCGGAGGTAATAATTATACCGGCAGTTCCAGTTCCTTTGATAAGTTTACAGCCTGCCTGTTACTGGATCCTTCTATTGTTTCCAATGCAACCTTAAGGATAATACCAGGTACTACACCAATGGTTGATCAAAATAAGAAACAATTCCTGGAACTATTTCCTAACCCCGCAGTAGCCGGCTTTACCATTGCTTTCAGGCCTGC
Source organism: Flavisolibacter ginsengiterrae DSM 18136 (assembly GCF_059568575.1). Lineage (NCBI taxonomy): Bacteria > Pseudomonadati > Bacteroidota > Chitinophagia > Chitinophagales > Chitinophagaceae > Flavisolibacter > Flavisolibacter ginsengiterrae. Next base: position 69,572 of record NZ_JCANTR010000009.1, on the reverse strand, counting down.
TGTTGCAGGAAACTCAATGATCAGGATCTATACTATACAGGGAGAGCTTGTAAAAACTATTTCCAATGGGTTTACTGAGCCAGGTAAATTGATCAAAAAAGAAGTGTCGACGGTCAACCTTTCCCCGGGAATTTATATTGTTCAATACCAGGAGAAAGGAACAGTGATCAATAAAAAGCTGGTCATTTCGGCAAGAGCTTTTTAACAGGCTCACAGATCCATCTATGAAAACATGTTAACCTTAATCAAACCAATGTTATGCATTTAAAAAGTTTATTCATTGTTGTAGCTTTTTTATGCGCCAGGCTTGCCTGTGCACAGGAAACCACAGGTGCGGATTTCACCCGCGATACAACAAGGATCAACACACTCATTCAGAAAAGCAAAGAGCTTTTCAATATAGATCCTGCAGGTGCCATAAACCTGGCCAATGAAGCAAAAGCTCTTGCGGCTAAAGTGGAGTACCCCAAAGGGGAAGCCCTTGCTTTAAAGAACATAGGTCTTGCCTATTATTTCCAGGGCAAATATGTTGAAACGCTCAATTACTGGAAGCAATCATTGGGTGTGTATGAAGCCATCAAGGACGAAGATGGTATCGCTAACCTGCTGAATAATCTTGGTGCCATATATTTTAACCAGGGAGATAATGTGAAAGCCCTGGAATATTACCTGAAGTCACTGAAAATAGCAGAACATAGTGGCAACAAGGAAAAGACCATGATGACGCTGAATAATATTGGCAATATCTACAGCTTGAAAGAAGCCAGTTTTGATAAAGCTCTTTTCTATTACGAAAAAGCATTGCCAATATGTGAGCAGTTGGGTAACACCAATTCGCTGGGGTCACTATATGTTAATATTGGAAAACTGTATGCTAAAAAAGGAGTATTGGATAAGGCATTGGGATTTTATACCAAATCATTGAAGGCATACGGAAAGACTGAAGGTAGCTCAGATGTTTATAATGAAATTGGGGAACTAAGATTAAAGCAGGGTAAATATGACCTTGCATTGAAAAGTCATTTACAGGCCCTTGCCGTTGCACAGAAATTCAATGTGACATTCAATATTGTACAGGCTTACAGGGGGCTGGGAAATACCAACGTCAAACTGGGTGATTACAATACTGCGCTCACTTATTTTAATAAAGCAGAGGCACCTGCGGTAGAGATCAAGGCCAATAGCATCCTCGTTGACCTTTATAAAGAAATAGCCAATGCATATTCCATGTTGGGCAATTATGGAAAAGCATTTGCCTATCAAAGCAAATATTCAGACGTTAAGGATACTATTTATAATGAGGAAACAGGGAAAAAGATAGGCTTGCTCCAAATGGACTTTGATCTGCAGAAAAAGCAGGGCGAAGTTGACCTGCTAACGAAGGATAAACAATTGCAGGAAGTGGAGCTGAAGCGGCAAACCTTCGCCAAAAATGCATTCATGGTTGGCTTGATCCTCATTTTCATTATTGCATTTATCATATTCCGTAACTACAAGGTTAAGGTTCGGATCAATAAGATACTGGATCATCAGAAAATGCAGATCGAGCAGCTTCTGCTGAATATATTACCGCAGGAAGTGGCTAAAGAACTCCAGGAAAGCGGCCAGGCCACTCCAAGAGATTATGAAAAAGTGTCTGTACTCTTCACAGACTTTAAAAACTTTACCACTATAGCTGATAAGATGTCGCCGGGAGAACTGGTTGATGAATTGAATCATTGTTTTATGGCATTTGATGATATTATCGAAAAAAACAAGCTGGAAAAGATCAAGACCATTGGTGACTCTTACATGTGTGCCGGCGGAATTCCTACTCCTGATGAGGAACATCCTTATAATATAGTAAACGCAGGATTGGAAATACAGCAATATGTTCTTCAAAATAACCTTCGTCGTTTTGAAAAAGGCCTGCCTCCATGGGATATAAGGGTGGGTATACACGTGGGTCCATTGGTTGCGGGCGTGGTAGGCAAGAAAAAATATGCTTATGATATCTGGGGCAGCACAGTGAATATTGCCAGTCGTATGGAAAGTAATGGAGAACCCGGCCTGGTAAATATTTCTTCTGCCACCTACGAATTGGTAAAAGACAGGTTCCGTTGCAAATACAGGGGCAAGATATATGCGAAAAATGTTGGGGAGGTTGATATGTACTTCATAGATGGATTAGTAGAATCATCAACACAAGTCCTCACTGAAGCACCTTCAAAAGAAATGAATGTTTCCGTTTCTGACAAAGAGCCGGAAAAGTTTGACCTGGACACACTTTATGGATAAGTAACAGGTATCCCTGTAATCAAATAAATAATCGGGAGGTGAAAATCATAGGTATGATTCTTCATTATTACCCTGTTAAATAGGTTATAGCGTGACAAAAAACAATCCGGGAAATTTTTTAGAAAAGAGTTATTTTTAAATAAACCAGACTTCCTGTTACCAATGGCCTCGGATTTTCAAATAATTAAAGATAAAGTCCTTCATATACTGGCCACCCGAATAGGACCGGGATTTACTTATCATAATGTACACCATACAGAAGAAGTCCTGGCCAATGCTGAACGCATTGCTAAGGAAGAGGGTATCTCCGACGGCAGAGGTTTACTCTTATTAAAAATCGCAGCCCTGTATCACGATATGGGGTTTTTAGTTATTTATAAAGGGCATGAGGAAGTGAGTTGCCAAATGGCAAGGCATGACCTGGCAAATGATATATTTTCAAAGGAAGAACTGGATACCATCTGCTCCATCATTATGGCTACCCGTGTTCCTCAAAATCCTAAGAACCACCTTGAACAGATCATTTGCGATGCGGACCTCGATTATTTAGGACGGGATGATTTTGATTGCCTGAGCAATAAGCTGATGCATGAATATTTTCAGCAGGGAATAGTTTCCTCAGAAGCAGAATGGATGTCCGTACAAATAAACTTTATTGAATCGCACCACTATTTTACCAAATCCTCCCAAAGAAATCGCAATCCAAAGAAATTGAAACACCTTGAAAACCTGAAAGCAAAAAACGAAGAATTCACGACTAATAAATAATTATGAAACCTACCAGCTTATTATTACGCATCTTAAATGTGCGGACTAATGAATGGAAATTGGTTAAGGTGCTTTTTCTAATGGAATTTTTCCAGGGGGCAGCTATTGCATTTTTCTTCACGTCAGCATTTGCCCTTTTCCTGGATAAGTTTGATATTTCAGAGTTTCCCAAAGTTTTTATTTACTCTGCCTTTCTTTTATGGGTTGCCGGATTTATTTATTCAAAGCTGGAAGCCAGGCTTACCATTACCACCCTGGCTAAGGGGGTTACCATTTTCATGGCTTTAAGCTTTCTGGTCTTTCGGTTTGCCTTAGCTGCCATGCCTCCCGGGTTTCTTTTTCTGATGATCGCCTGGTTCAATATGTTATACCTGCTCAACAACCTTGAATTCTGGGGTATCACATCCCTGCTATTTGATGTGCGTCAAAGTAAACGCTTGTTTGGCCTTATCAGCGCTGGCGATATTCCGGCCAAGTTTGTTGGTTACACTATGGCCCTCTTACTGGTAAGCTATATAGGCACGGCCAATTTGCTATGGGTCGGATTTTTCTGTATGCTGGCTTCGTTGCCCTGCCTTATTATCATCGAAAGACTGGGATTGTTAAGTAAGCATGAGCATAAGCACGATGTAAAACAGGCTGCTTATCCCATCACACATTTGGTGAAAAACTTTTCTGCCAATGTTCTTATACGTAGGATTGCTATCATGACAATTATTGCCTCTGCAACATTCATCATAGTCAATTTTGCCTTTTATGCCAAAGTAAAAGGCGCATTGCATAGTGATGTGGCTTTGGCTCAGTTCATTGCATTTTTCTTTGCCACCGTTCGCATACTTGCTCTAATCATAAAAATGATCTTCACCGGGCGATTGATCAATAGGCTGGGTATAATTCAATCCCTGCTCATTACGCCTGTTTTATTGATCCTGCTGGTATCAGTTGTGCTCATCTCGGACAGGATCATTCAACCCCGCTCATTATCTATCTATCTCTTTGGTGCCATGGCTATCTTCGTCGATATCCTAAGAAGTTCTATCAATACACCAGTATTCCTGACGCTGATGCAACCATTAGGCACACACGAGCGGCTTAGGGCTCATACCATCACCAAAGGCATCATGGATCCATTTGCCTCATTGCTGACAGGGATATTGCTGATGGTGATACTTCGATTCGATCCGGGTAAGCACCTGGAAAGTTTGAATTATGTATTACTGGCGCTGGGCATTGCCTGGATCATTGGTATTTATCGCATACACCAGCAATATCTGAAAACACTTTTAAAAACAATTGGTAACCGCTTTTTCTACAACACTGAGTTTTCTGTAAATGATTCGTCAACAGTTAGCTGGATGAAAGAAAAGCTGAGCGAGGGTTCTGAATCTGAAGCTGCCAATGTGTTGAAACTTTTGGCTTCCCATCCCAATATGTTCCATAATGAAATTGTAGTGGCGGCAATGGAAAACCCTTCGGAAAGGATCCGGACGGAAGCAATAAGACTGATTCAGCCAAAGAATATTTCAAGGTTGAATGATAAATTGCGTGATATGCTGCTCGTTGCTTCTGACCCTGTTTTAAAAGCTGAGATCATAAAAGCCCTCAGCCGGGTAAATATCAGGGAAGAAGAAATACTGCCATATATGGCAAATGAAGACAGCACAATTCAGCGGGCAGCTATCGTAGGAATTATAACCTATGGTAATCGTCAGAATAAATCGGATGCGCGGAACTTTTTGCTAAGCCTGTTGCATTCCGGCGACCCTGAAGCAAGGCGCAGGGGAGCAGTGATCCTGCAGGATCTTAAAGAAGCGGCTTATAAAGAAGAGATACACAGGTTAATGGATGACCCGGATGAAAAGGTTCGGCAGGAAGCTTTTCTTGCAGCCGGCCTCATGGCAGATGATGATCTTTTGAGGTTGGTATTGAGCCGGTTTAGCTCTAACGAAAAGATGGTCATGAATAGTTTGAATGTTTCAGGTGAAAATGCGCTACCTGTTCTCGAAGATTTTATTATCAACAGGAAAGGTACCTTCCGTCAAACAGAAAAACTGATACGCCTGATAGGCAGGATAGGAGGTAAACGTTCACATAAAGCATTACTCGACCTCACCAGCAGGTTACCAGGATTTCTTCACATCATTATCAAAACCCTATACCTGTCCAATTATAAGGCACAAGATGAGCAACTGTCATTTTTTGAAACCCAGTCACGTATCTGCCTGAGCAATTGTGCCCGGATATTGTATATGCAGCAATTGCTGTCACCTTACCAGCATAAATACCATTTGCTTTCTCATTCACTTGAACTGGAGTTGGCAGGACTAAGAGATACCCTGCTTTATATTTTTGCCATCTCCTATGACCGTGAGAAAATTAAAGATGTTCGTTCTGCCTTTAAGTCAGAACAAAAGGAAGCCGTAGCCAATGCTATGGAAATTATTGAAATGACAGTAAAAAAAGACATCGCCTATCATTTCAACCTCATTTTTGAAACTACTGAGATTGTCCATAAGACTTATGCGCTTCGAAAATTGTATCCATCCAGCTTCTTTACTACAATAGAAAACATTCTCAGCTCTATTTTAGGAACGGATGAATTCAAGTATAATAACTGGACAAAGGCCTGTTCCATTTACACTTCAAAGAAACAGCATCATTCTATCAATCATAATCTTATCAGCCGTTACCTTGGAGCCGAACATCCTTTACTCAGTGAATTGGCTCAGTATGCTGTATAGGATAATTAAAAATTCGCACTATGTCTATTTCAAAAACAGAACGCCTGCTGCTCATTGAAAAAGTACTCCTGTTGAAATCCCTCAACATTTTCTCAGATACACCCGAAAATGTCCTGGCAGACCTGGCGCCCCTGATGCAGGATATGGAACTGGCTGAAGACGCTGAAATTTTTAAAGAGGGTGACTTTGGAGACAGCATGTATATAATTTACCAGGGCGAAGTGGAAATCTATAAATCCAATACCACGCTTGCCATATTAAAGGAAAAGGAAGTGTTTGGAGAGTTGTCTCTTATCGATTCTGAAAGCCGGAGTGCATCGGTGCGTGCTCACACGGATTGCTATCTTTTTAAGATCGACCAGGAACCTTTTTTCGAGTTACTGGATTCCCGGCCGGAGATCGCCAAAGGGTTTCTAAGAATGTTGTGCAAGCGCCTCCGCATCCTGAATGAGAAATTTGACAAACAAAAAATGCAGTAATGCATTGGTTTGTTTTTCCTAAGTCACAATAAGAACTGCTTATCATGCGTATCACCATCCAGCAAAGGCAGGCCCTGCATCCGTTCAATATTCTCATATTGGTATTGTCTGTGTATGTGATCATTGCATTGCTGGTCAATACGTTTGCACACCTGGCGCCGGAAACATCCAAGCTGCTTCGGGATATTGATCATGCCATATGTGTCTTCTTTCTCATAGACTTCATCGTCAGGTTCACTTCGGCTAAACATAAGATGGAGTATATGAAATGGGGATGGATAGACCTCATCTCCAGTATCCCGGTCTTTGATGTATTTGTTGCAGCCCGTCTTTTCCGCGTAGTGCAGTTATTAAGAGTGTTAAGGGCCTTCAGGTCTATGCGCATGGTGTTGAAATATTATTTCAGCAATAAGGTAAAAGGTGCATTCACTTCCATTGGCATCATTGCCATATTAATGGTCATTTTCTCCGCCATTGGGATATTGAACGTGGAAAAGGATGCGCCCCATAGTAATATCAAAACAGCGGAAGATGCACTTTGGTGGGCCTATGTAACCATTACCACCGTTGGTTATGGCGATAAATTTCCTGTAACCACTGAAGGACGCATTATCGCCGTTGCCCTGATCACCGTGGGCATGGGCCTTTTCGGAACCTTTACTGCCTATGTAGCTTCCTGGTTTGTAGAAAAAAGAGAAGAGGATGACCTTGAGAAAGAACGGAAACACCATACGGATATGCATACCAGTGAAAAAAATACGCTCAGTTGACCTCTTTCTCAAAAGAAACCTTCATAATACCAGGTCAATAGATCCTCCCGGGCTTCTAACGGTCATTTCCCTACTAACAGCATATCTACTTCCTACCTGGAGTATAGCTGCCCCCTATCTACTCCCTACCTACGGTATAGATACTGCGTGGTGATCACGCAGTATCTATACCGTAGCTATACTGCAGGTAGGGCGCTGGTATACTGCAGATAGGAAGAAGGAGGGGAATATCGAACAGATGAACAAGGAATTTCGAATGGTGAAGTGGGGTTAGGTCGAAGAAGCATGGTTTATAGCGGTCTTTTCTTGGGTTGAAGGGGGAATAATGATCAATTAGCAATGCTCAATGTTCAATGTTCAAAGAGGGGAAAAGAAGTAAGGATCAATTGGTTAGAGAGGTAAACGGACAAAACCGGCCAATACGGTCAAAAGCGGTCATTACCGGTCAAATCGGTCAAAAACGGCCAAAACGGACATAGGGGTTTTGAACTGAGAGGGATTTTCAAAAACTTGCAGCTATAAAATCTAATACCAGTTATGGCTAGGCAAGTAGGATACGTTACAGCAACAGGCACCGTGGATGGTGACATCAACTTTTATAAGGATGTGGAATGGGGATTTTTGGTAAGGATGCTTCCGGGCGTAAGCAGTAAGCGCTTCTGGAAGGATCCTGCCTTTGAAGGAAGCCGCAGAAGCGCTGAGAGGTTTGGTATGGGCAATATCATGTCTTCGATCCTCTACCGCTTTGTACCGGTTAAAAGAAGGTACAGGCAGTTGTTTAAACAGGTAAGGACCATAGCCATTGTTTGTTTAAAGCAGGGAATGGATAAACCAGGGGTATTCACAGCCCTGCATACCTTCCTTACTGAGCAAAAGCGTACTTCCTTAACCAATGAGCAGTTTACCTTTCTTCTCTCTTCCTTTGAACAGGAACTGGCAGGAAGGCTGAAGGAGCCAAAGCGGGAGAAGGAAAAGAAGATGAAGAACAAGCTGGAGATAACAGTGAAAGCACCCCTGAGTGCAGAAGACACCGAGTACTTACAATTGTACATGGATGATTATGACTGGACCATCAGGTTTCAGGGAGACTTTCCAGCTGATTACCAGGTACCACTGTTTTTGCTTAAGCATGCTGCTTAAGCGTTTCTGGTTTCTGGTTTTTTGTTTCTGGTTCGTTAGGTCTGAACGGAACTATTATTGGCAGTTATTTCTTTAGGTCAAACAATTGGCATGAGTTGCAGAGTGTTATTAATTGCAGTCTTTACATTCAAAACAAAATGTTCAGGGTTGTAGATTCCTCCTTATCAACTTTCAACTTGTTAACCTGTTAACCCTTTCTCTCGTCAACCTTTTAACTTGTTAACTTTTCAACCCTTCCTTTTGTCCTACTCAACCTGCAAAATCCAGAAATACTCCTATCACCTTGTTAAAATACATGAGTGACTTTAGAAAAATAAACACTGGTGGTACCTTGAGGCAAGAATTGGCTTGTTATGAAATATTACCGCATTTTGAATGAAACTGAGACAGAAGAGCAGGAGCTCTTAGAACGCCAGGAACTCAAGAATGATTGTTGGGCTATTTCACCTAAATGGTTTTTCTCCTGGTTTTTCCTGGGTTGGTTTTTTATTACCATTATTAGCCTTCTTGTAAGATATTTAATGCAGGGATAGATTATTTGGAAAAAAAATTTTAGTTAAGGATGACGATTATCATCCAATTCATAAGCATCCTGACCTAAATTGCGCCTGCTTAGATCGCTTTATGAAAATTTGCAATATTCCCTGGCTTTCTGGTCTTATCTCCCTTATTTAAAAATTCCTCAATAATCTTTAATCTCGCCGACTTGTTTATACTTTTTAGTACAAATAGTCCTAACTTTGCTTTTTAAATAAACGGATCAGAATACATGAAAGATATGAATGATGAGCTTTCTATCCTGGAGAAGACCGTTCTCTCTGAATATAAATATGGATTTGTAAGTGATCTTGAGGCTGATGAAGCTCCTAAAGGCCTGAGTGAGGACATCGTGCGCTTTATTTCGGCCAAAAAGAACGAACCTCAATGGATGCTTGACTGGCGCTTAAAAGCCTTCAGCCAGTGGCTAAAAATGAAGGAGCCTTCCTGGGCAAATATTAAATACCCACCCATTGATTACCAGGATATCATTTATTATTCAGCCCCTAAGCAAAAGATCAATCCAAAGAGTCTCGATGAGATAGATCCTGAATTGAGAAGAACCTTTGAAAAACTGGGTATTTCTTTAGATGAGCAAAAGCGTTTAAGTGGTGTAGCGGTAGATGCTGTTATAGATAGTGTATCTATTGGCACTTCATTCAAAGAGCAGTTGGGTGAGTTGGGCATCATCTTCTGTTCCATGAGCGAAGCCATCCAGGAACATCCTGAACTGGTTAAAAAATATTTAAGCACTGTAGTTCCTATTACAGACAATTATTTCTCGGCCCTGAACTCCGCGGTTTTCAGTGATGGGTCTTTTTGTTATATTCCAAAAGGCGTTCGTTGCCCCATGGAATTATCCACTTATTTCAGGATCAATGCTGAAAACACTGGCCAGTTTGAAAGAACTCTTATAGTAGCAGAAGCAGGCAGTTATGTTAGTTACCTGGAAGGCTGCACGGCACCCATGCGCGATGAGAATCAACTGCATGCTGCTGTGGTAGAACTCGTTGCTATGGAAAATGCAGAGATCAAATATTCCACTGTACAGAACTGGTACCCTGGTGATAAGGAAGGCAATGGTGGCATTTACAATTTTGTAACCAAGAGGGGAATTTGCAAAGGAGATAATTCCAAGATCTCCTGGACACAGGTAGAGACAGGATCAGCCATTACGTGGAAGTACCCCAGTGTAATATTGAAAGGAGATAATTCTACCGGAGAATTCTATTCCATAGCTGTAACCAACAATCACCAGCAGGCTGATACAGGTACCAAGATGCAGCACCTTGGAAAGAACACCAAGAGCCGCATTGTGTCAAAGGGTATTTCAGCAGGTGTTAGTAACAATAGTTACAGGGGCCTGGTGCATGTTGGTAAAAATGCAGAGAATGCAAGAAATTTTTCCCAATGCGATTCGCTGTTATTAGGCGATAAATGCGGAGCACATACTTTTCCTTATATAGAAGTAAAAAATAAATCATCCGTTGTGGAGCACGAAGCCACAACTTCCAAAATAGGAGAGGACCAGATCTTTTACTGCAACCAGCGTGGTATTGATACCGAAACAGCAGTGGCGCTGATCGTAAATGGTTTTGCCAAGGAAGTTATGAACCAGTTGCCCATGGAGTTTGCAGTAGAAGCACAAAAATTATTGGCGATTAGCCTTGAAGGCAGTGTAGGTTAATCAGAATCGATATTTAAAAATACAGACATGTTAAGCATTGAAAATTTGCACGCAGGTATAGAAGGTAAAAAGATATTAAAAGGCATTAACCTGCAAATTAAACCGGGAGAAGTTCATGCTATAATGGGACCAAATGGTTCCGGCAAAAGCACTTTGGCTTCTGTATTGGCAGGGCGCCCGGAGTATGAAGTGACGGAAGGTAAAGTGGAATTTTTAGGTAAGGACCTTTTGGAATTAGCTCCCGAAAAAAGAGCTGGTGAAGGTTTGTTCCTGGCGTTTCAATATCCAATTGAGATACCAGGATTGAGCACTACCAATTTTATCAAAACTTCAGTAAATGAAGTACGTAAATACCGTGGCCAGGAACCACTGGATGCTGTTTCTTTTTTAAAGATGATGAAAGAAAAAATGGCACTGGTGAATATTGAAAAGACTTTATTAAGCCGCTCGCTGAATGAAGGTTTTTCAGGTGGAGAAAAGAAGCGTAACGAGATCTTCCAGATGGCCATGCTGGAGCCGCGCCTCGCAATTCTTGACGAAACGGACTCCGGCCTTGATATCGATGCCATCCGCATAGTTTCCAATGGTGTGAATGCTTTGCGGTCAAAGGACAATGCTGTACTCCTGGTAACGCACTACCAGCGTTTATTGGATTACATCGTTCCAGACTTTGTTCATGTGTTGTATAATGGACAAATAGTAAAATCAGGACCTAAAGAACTGGCTTATGAGCTGGAAGAAAGAGGATATGATTTTATTAAAAGTGAATTTCCTGCCCTGGAAGAACTTAATTAATTAAAGGAATGGATACCAATAACTTTTTTACAGAACACTATAATAAACTTCAGTCTTTGGCAGGTAATGGTAACCTGCAGACAGTTCGTCAAAAGGCGTTTCATTCTTTCAATGAAAAAGGAATTCCTTTAGGTCGAAATGAAGAATGGAAATATACCCGCATCAGCAATCTTTTCAATAAACAATATACTTTTCCTCTTCAGCTTTCTTCTATTTCAGATCAGGACCTTAAACAAGTGCGCCTGCCCGGATATGAAAAAGCAAACGAGCTGGTATTTGTAAACGGACTGTATTCCGAGGGGTTATCTACCATTCGGTCGGAAGCATTGAAAGTGCAACCACTGGAAATCGCAGCGCTTGGAGAATTTAGCAAGATCGTTTCTGATCACCTTGGGCATAGCAGCGATTACCTGAAAGACGGGATCAATGCGCTGAATACAGCTTTTGTTCATGGAGGTGTTTTTATTTATGTGAATAAAGGGAAAACACTTGAACACCCAATCTACCTGTATAATATTACAGATGCCAGGACTGCCAATATATTCTCTCAACCACGTAGTCTTGTTTACCTCTCTCAAAATGCAACGGCACAGATAGTAGAAACGTTTTCTACATTGGGAACCGGTGAAAGCTTTACCAATGGTGTCATGGAGATAGTGGTAGAGCAGGATGCGATGCTGGAGCATTATAAAATTCAAAACGATGCCGCTCATGCCAACCAGGTAAGCACAACGCATATCAGGCAGATTGGTAAAAGTTATGTACATACAGTTACCATTTCCCTGAATGGTGGAATTGTAAGGAACAATCTTAATGTGGTGCTGGAAGCAGAACACTGCGAAACGCATTTGTATGGATTGTATTTTATAGGTGGTGACACACATGTTGACAACCATACCCTGGTGGATAATGTAACACCCCATAGTTTCAGTAATGAATTTTATAAGGGGATCATTGATGACAATGCAACAGGTATTTTCAATGGTAAAATAATGGTGCAGCCTTTGGCACAAAAAACAAACGCCTACCAGTCCAATAAAAATATTTTATTGTCTGACTCCGCCAGTGTAAACACAAAGCCACAGCTGGAAATATTTGCAGATGATGTGAAGTGTTCTCATGGATGCACCGTAGGACAGCTCGATGAAGAAGGAATGTTTTACCTGCGCTCCAGGGGCATCAGGGAAGAAAAAGCAAGGTCACTGCTGGTGCATGCTTTTGCAATGGATGTGCTGGAACATATAAAGCCATCTGCCATACGCTCTTTTGTAGATCATCTGATTTCTGAACGATTAGAAAGTTAATAGCATGATAACGCCTGTAGCATTGCAAGAAGAATTGGACGTATACAGCATTCGTAACCAGTTCCCTGTACTTAGCCGGGAGGTGAAAGGAAAGCCATTGGTTTATTTTGATAATGCCGCTACCACTCAAAAGCCACAGGTTGTTATAGATGCACTGGTGGATTACTATTCCAATTACAATGCAAATATTCACAGGGGTATACATTCCCTGGCTGAAGAAGCTACTGCAGCTTTTGAAAAAACAAGAGATACTGTAAGGCAATTTATTAATGCGCCTTCCAGAGAGCAGATCGTATTTACACGAGGTGCTACAGAAGGCATCAATCTCATAGCCTATAGCTGGGGCAGGCAAAATATAAAAGCGGGAGATGAGCTTATCATTTCTGCCATGGAACACCATTCTAATATTGTTCCCTGGCAAATGCTATGTGAAGAAAAAGGTGCGGTGTTAAAGGTGATACCATTTAACGAAGCCGGGGAACTCAGGATGGACGTATTTGAACAGTTGCTTAGTCCAAAAACGAAGCTGGTTTCGGTTGTTCATGTTTCAAATTCCCTGGGAACGGTAAATCCTGTTAAGCAAATAATAGAAAAAGCACACAGAGTAGGAGCGATAGCCGTAATAGATGGTGCGCAGTCAACGGTGCACCTGGATATAGACGTTCAGGACATGAACTGCGATTTTTTTGTTTTCTCCGGTCATAAATTATATGGACCAACAGGGACAGGTGTACTTTATGGAAAGCAACATCTTTTGGAATCCATGCCACCTTTTTTGGGTGGAGGGGAAATGATAAAGGAAGTAAGCTTTGAAAAGACAACCTATAATGAACTTCCCTACAAATTTGAAGCTGGGACGCCTAACATAGCGGATATAGTTGCTTTGAATGCAGCTTTTGATTTTATCAATAGCACTGGAAAGCAAAAAATCCGGGATCATGAGAATGAGTTGCTGGCATATGCCACGGAGCAAATGGATTTAATTCCTCAATTGAAGATCATTGGGCAGGCCAAAGAAAAGATCAGTGTGGTATCTTTTGTACTTGATAATATTCACCCGCAGGATGCAGGAATACTTTTAGACAATTCTGGAATCGCGGTGCGCACGGGTCACCATTGCACACAGCCATGCATGAAGATATTCGGTATTCCAGGTACCATCAGGGCTTCTTTTGCAGTATATAATACCAGGGAAGAAATTGATATCCTGGTCAAAGGATTGCATAAGGTTATTAAAATGTTGTCGTAAGTATGAGGGAAGTTAAAAGCATAGAGGAAGCACAATCAGAAATAGTCGAAGAGTTTTCTTTATTTGATTCCTGGGATGAGAAGTACGAGTACATTATTGACCTGGGAAAGAAACTGGAACCACTGGAAGATAAATATAAACTGGATGAGAATAAAGTTAGAGGCTGCCAGTCTACTGTTTACCTGGTTGCAGATCATAAGGATGGAAAGATCTGGTTCAGGGCTGACAGCGATGCTGTAATTGTGAAAGGATTGATCAGTATGTTGATTAGAGTATTGTCTGGCCATACCCCTGATGAAATAGTGGAAGCCAAACTTGATTTTATTAAAGAGATAGGCATGATGTCTCATTTGGCGCAGACCAGATCGAATGGTTTGCTTTCAATGGTGAAACAAATGAAGAATTATGCATTGGCCTTTAAGATCAAAACGCCGCAACAGTAATGATGATGAACACTGAAGAATTAAAAGAAAAAGTGATTGAGTGTATCCAGACGATCTATGATCCGGAGATACCTGTCAATATATATGAATTGGGGCTGATCTATGAAGTATCTGTTTTGCCCATTAATAATGTTCAGGTGGTGATGACCCTTACGGCACCAGGCTGTCCTGCAGCGCAATCGCTTCCAGTGGAAGTTGATCAGAAGGTCAGGCAAATTGATGGCGTTAATGATGTTCACGTGGCCGTAACATGGGATCCGCCCTGGGACAAGAGTATGATGTCTGAAGCGGCACAATTGGAATTAGGATTTTTATAATCAGAGAGGTTTCAGGAATTATTTAAAAAGAAGAATTACTATCAATGAAAATAACAGCTCAGGAAGAATATGGTTTGCGCTTGCTGATTCGCATTGCCTGTTGTAAGGATGATACAGGCATGAGCATACCCCAGCTAAGTGAAGCTGAAGGGCTGACCCCTCCATATGTAGCCAAATTGACCCGGATATTGCGCATGGAAGGATTTATCAACAGTACGCCGGGTTATAAAGGGGGCTATATTCTTGCCGTTCCTGCCAGTGAAATTAATATCAATAAAGTTCTTAAGGCTTTAGGCGGCTCTCTATTCGATCCTACTTTTTGTTCTTCACATGCCGGCACGCTTAAAATTTGCACGCACTCCATAGATTGTTCTGCTCGTTCACTCTGGCAGATGGTTCAATTCAGTATCGACCAGGTACTTGACAAAATAAGCCTGCAGGATCTTGTGAATGCTGAAAAAGATTCTGCAAAAGTTTTAATTGACATCCTGGAACAAAACACTGAAACAGTAAAGCAGGATTAGTTTTGAAGGATATCCCCTATACTTTCTAAGATGTTTAATTGAATATCTTTTGTTTTGACTTACTGCTCTTCACTTTCAGGCGGTTAAACAAAGAAGTATCTGCTATCAGCACTACAATTATTCCAATAACAGCAATAATGAGGAAGGAAATGCGCAGGCTAAATAAGCCTGCCACCAAACCTATCATTGGGGGACCAATTAAAAAGCCAAAAAATCCAATGCTGGATACTGCCGCTAACGCCATGCCTGGAGAAATGGTGGTTGACCTTCCGGCCTGGCTGTACACGAGTGGAACAACCGAAGAAACGCCAAAGCCAACAATAAAAAAACCAGCTATGGCGGTCGGAACAAATGGGAATATGATCGCCACTGAAAGGCCGGTAGCTATCAGCAGGCCGCTTAGCTGAATGGTTTTATTAAAACCTAACCTGCTTACCATTTTATCAGCAAGGAATCTTCCTGTGGCCATCGTACACATAAAAGCGGTGTAACCGGCACCTATCCAGTTTTTATCTGCCATAACCACTTTTCTAAAATAGATCCCGCTCCAATCAAACATGGCGCCTTCACAGATCATGCAGCAGAAGGCTATGATACCCAGTTTCCAAAGGGTTTTATCCGGTTTTGCAAAAAGCTTCGGTGTTTGACCTGCACTGGATTCCTTAGGCAGTAGGTAACTAAAACATAATCCTATCCCTGATACAATAACAACCATAATGATGGTGAAATGCTGCAAAGGCAATATGCCATTGCCAATCATTACCGCTCCAATGCCAGCAGCAGTAAATCCCGCGAAGCTCCAGAAACCATGAAAAGAAGCCATGATACTTCGGCCATACCTTACTTCAACACCTACAGCCTGTGTGTTGATGGCTATATTGGATATGTTGCCTGCCATTCCAAAAAGTAAAAGATCTCCAATTAAAAAACTGGTACTGCCGGCAAAACCCAGGAGTACAAGACTTACAGAATATAATAATAAAGCTATAGAGGCGATCCTTTTACTGCCAAACCTGGTGACCAGCCATCCGGACAAAGGCAGGGCTATCATGGATCCGGCAGGTAGTGCGAACAATACCATTCCCAGCAAGGCATCTGAAAGATTCAGTTGTTGCTGTATGCTGGGTATGCGGGACGCCCATGTGGCAAAGCAGAGCCCCTGTAGAAAAAATAAGCATCCAACAGCCCTGCGGAATAAACTGTTTACATGATGAGAAGACGGGATAGCTGCCATATCTTATATTAAATGTACAACCCCAATGCAGGGCAATCCTATTCCTATAGCAGCAACCAGGTAAATGAATTAGAAAATATGGTCAAATTTAAGCGCATTTCACTGCCGGGGGTAATAGTAAGAAAAGACCTCCGGCTTTTTAGCCTTTTCTTAAATAAAGTACACTAATGATATGCGGTAAAGTCCTCGCCATGTGACTATAGAAGTATTGAACTTTTTATTTAATCATACCAGATTATGAATATAATAAAGACATTATCCCCTTTATTACTCGCCATTGCATTTTCTTCCTGTAAAACAGTAACGCCCCTGGGAAGTAGTGCTCCTTCATCTTATACACAGTATGTAAATCCCTTAATAGGAACGGCACCTTTAACCGATCCCCGGATATTGGGATATACACTTCCAGATGGCTGGAGGTCATGGGCCGGATTGGTTTTTCCCGGAGCTTCACTTCCCAATGCAATGGTGCAATTAAGCCCTATCACCGAATATGGATCGGGTGCAGGGTATGAATACGAGGATTCAGTCATCTATGGGTTTACGCATACCAATAAAGGGCACTGGAACCTTTGTAACATTCCTTTATTACCTGTATCAAATGTAGCCGACACTATTGCCAGGTATACTTCTGTTTTTTCTCATAGCCAGGAAAAAGCATCACCAGGTTATTACCAGGTGTACCTTAAAGATTTCGATGTGAATGTGCGGCTTACTTCCTCACTGCGTTGTGGATTTCACCAGTATGATTATAAAAATAGTTCTGACAGGCGAATCCTTTTTGACCTGGCACATGCCAATAATGGAATAATTGACTGGAAAATTGACCAGGACGGACCATTAGCCCTACAGGGATTCCAGGAAACAAGAGGAGAGAAGATCTTTTTTTATGCTACGCTGAATTCAGCTATTGACCGGTTGGATAAACTGGAAGAAGGAACAAAAAAAGGAAAAGCGCTTGTCTATCTTAAAGATGGTGGGAAGGGTCCTGTGGAAGTGAAAATAGCATTGTCATTTGTCAGCATTGCCAATGCAAAGCAAAACCTGGCCGCCGAGATCGGGTCTAAAAGTTTTGAACAGGTAAGGGCTGAAGCGAATAAAATATGGGAGGATAAATTATCAAAACTGCAAGTGGCGGGTGGGAATGAGAGGCAAAAAACATTGTTTTATTCATCCTTATACAGGTCATTTTTATGGCCTGCTCTAAGAAGTGATATAAATGGAGAATACCTGGATGAAAAAAAACAGGTGGTCAAGGCCCGCTTTAATTATTATACAGTTCCTTCATTGTGGGATACCTACAGAAATAAAGATGTTCTATTAGCTATCATTTCTCCAAAGGTTACTGCTGATGTTATCCAGTCTTTAAAAGATATGGGAGATAAAACAGGTTTCATTCCCACATTCTTTCACGGCGATCATGGAGCTTCCTTTATAGCCGGGTCTTACCTACGGGGCATTGATGATTTTGATGTGAAAGGAGCCTACCAGTTATTGTTGCGTAATGCATTTATACCTGGTCCCAGCCGTCCTTACCTGGAGGAATACATGGCCAAGGGCTTCATATCAGATCCTGATGTGGCTAATCCTAATGTAGAAACCAAGGCCCGTGCAGGTGTTTCAAAAACCCTGGAATATGCTTATGACGACTATGCCCTTGCACAACTGGCGAAAAAATTGGGAGACAGTTCCAACTACAGGAAACTAATGGTAAGGTCAGGTAACTATAAGAATATGTTTGATCCTTCCACCAGGTTTATGAGAGGCAGGCTGGAAAATGGAGACTGGGTGAAAAACTTTAATCCGCAGTATCCTTATTATGAATACATGTATAGGGAAGCGAACGCATGGCAGGTATCCTTTTTTGCTCCCCATGATATGAAGGGGCTAATCAACCTGTATGGTGGGGCCAAAGGTTTTGAGTCAAAGCTGGATTCTTTGTATACACTTCCATGGAATCCTAATTATATAGCCCGCAATGTGGAAACCATGATAGGACAGTATTGCCATGGCAACCAGCCAGACCATGAGGCACCATTTGCCTATCATTTTATTGGTAAACCAGAAAAGTCTCAAAAGATCATTGATTATATCCTGGATAGTCTATACGGAATCGGACCAGAAGGCCTGGCACTATGTGGTATGGACGATGCCGGTGAAATGTCCTCCTGGTATGTATTCAGTGCGTTGGGTTTGTATCCTTTTTCACCTGCAGATGCACATTACATTGTAACTGTTCCATTATTTGACGATGTAAAATGGAAGCTGGATAATGGTAAAACACTCCATATTAAAAAGACGGGTACTGGAAGGAATTTAAAAACGATCACTGTTAATGGTAAAAAACTGGAAGGATATTTTGTGGACCATGATCAATTTAATAATGGCAGTGAAATAGTCATAGATACCAATTAATTCTTACAGGTATTGAGTTTTGCTAAAAAATGTTATGAACAGGGTAGGGTATAACCTTCCTGAAGTGACTATAATTCTGGATGCGCTATGAGTTAATAGCTGGCTATAACTGCCTTCTTTTCATTAAATTGGCTGTCCTTCTAAATTCTATTCGATTATGCAAAGACGTTCCTTTATAAAAACTACCGGACTGGCAGGTACAGGGTTGATGTTTTCCAAATTATCTGCTTTTGGTGCAGGGATGGAATATCCGGTTGTCAGAACTCCTTTAGCCAACAGGAAGTTTACCAGCAAAGCTGTAGAAAAAGCTATTGTAAACTTTAAAGCTGGGGTAAAAAACAAAGAGTTGGGTTGGTTGTTTGAAAATGCTTTCCCCAATACTTTGGATACTACTGTTTTTCACGAAATGAAGAACGGCAGGCCGGATACCTACGTGATCACAGGAGATATTGATGCCATGTGGCTCCGCGATAGCAGCGCCCAGGTTTTTCCTTACCTGCAACTGATCAAGGAAGACAAGCCTTTGCAGCAATTAATAGCGGGTGTCATCAACAGGCAAACAAAATATGTTTTGAAAGATCCCTATGCAAATGCATTTTATAGTGACGAGAACAAGAAAGGAGAATGGACGAGTGACCATACGGATATGAAACCCGGAGTGCATGAGCGCAAATGGGAAATAGATTCCTTATGCTATCCTATACGGCTGGCTTATCATTATTGGAAGGAAACAGGCGACAGTTCGCCCTTTGACGGTAATTGGAAGGAAGCGGTTTTGACTACCTATAAGGTTTTTAAAGATCAGCAACGTAAGGACAATCATGGATCTTACCATTTCCAACGAACTACCCAATTTGCAACTGATACTTTGCCCATGAATGGTTACGGGTATCCTGTTAAGCCAGTTGGTTTGATTTGTTCCGCTTTCCGGCCAAGTGATGATGCAACAGTTTTTTCTTTCCTGATTCCCTCAAACTTTTTTGCAGTAGTAAGCCTTAGGCAAGCTGCGGAAATGGTAGCTACCATCTCAAAAGATAATGCTTCCGCACATCAATTGAGAGCCCTTGCCACCGAGGTGGAAAAAGCCATTCATGAGCATGCCATAGTCCAACATAAGACCTTTGGAAAAGTATATGCATACGAGGTGAATGGTTTTGGAAGTTATAACCTGATGGATGATGCCAATGTACCTAGCTTATTATCATTGCCCTACCTTGATGCTGTGAAAAGCACTGATCCTGTTTATCAAAATACAAGGAAGCTGATTCTTTCAGAAAGTAACCCATTCTTTTTCAAAGGAACGGCTGCTGAAGGAATAGGAGGCCCACATGTGGGCCAGGATATGATCTGGCCATTGGGTATCACCATGCGGGCGCTCACCAGCAACAATGAAAAGGAGATCAGGGATTGTATTGAAACCTTACGGAAAACACATGGCGGTACAGGATTCATGCATGAATCTTTCCATAAGGATGATCCGAAGAAATTTACCAGGACATGGTTTGCCTGGGCCAATACTTTATTCGGTGAATTATTAGTAAAAACTTATCATCAGAAAAAGCATTTGCTTGCCTGATGCACTGGCATATCATCTTAAATAATATATTGTTTTGCAGAAAATACTGGCAATTTTAATTGCTCTCTTATTATTCAATCAGGTTCAGGCACAACAATCGTTTGAACTTACTTCCCCGGATCAAACGATTGTATTGCGATTGGTGGTTAAGGATTCTGTGAGTTATAGTATCGACCTGGATAACAAAAGCCTGATAAACAAATCAAATGTCTCTTTTTCAACCGACAATATTAAAAATAGTAGCTGGAGAGTAGCTAAGGTATCCCGCTATAGTAAGGATGATATCCTGGTACCGGTGGTATTTCAAAAAACTGACACGATACGTGATCATTTCAATGCATTGCAAATCGGATTTACAAATGGTTTGACATTGGAATGGCGTGCCTATGATAATGGCGTAGCCTGGCAATGGGCGGTAAAGAAAGCAGGTAATTATAAGGTTACTGATGAACAGGCAGGTTTTAATTTTCCGGAAGGATCCAGGACCCTATACCCGGAAGAAGATGGATTTTATTCGCACAATGAACGCAAGTACCGCAATTATTCTTTAGACAGTATCAATCAGAAACTGGCAAGCCTCCCTGCATTGTTTGACATCAACGGCCCTAAGGTTTTGATCAATGAAGCCGGTCTTTTTAATTATGCGGGCATGTGGCTAAGAGGTAATGCCATTGGAGGTGTTAACGCGGTTTTTCCTCACTATCCAAAAGAAAAAATGGTTTCCGGCGATCGTGATGAGAAAGTGATTTCAAGAGAAGATTACATTGCCAAACGTACAGGGCAAGGATCTTTCCCCTGGAGAATATTGATGATTGCAAGGAAAGACCAGGACCTGTTGACCAATCAACTGGTATATCAACTGGCCAAACCATCTGTGGGTGATTACAGTTGGGTAAGACCTGGAAAAGTGCAATGGGACTGGTGGCACTACAATAATATTTATGGCGTAAATTTTAAGGCCGGGATCAATAACGACACTTATAAATATTATATCGATTTTGCTTCCACGAATGGAATTCAATATGTCCTTTTGGATGAAGGGTGGTGTGATACAAAAGACCTGATGGCTCAGTCACCCGGCATCGATGTGGAAGCATTGTCAGCATATGCAAAATCTAAAAATGTTGGATTGATCTTATGGACAAGCTGGTTAGTGCTGGACAGGCAGCTTGATACAGCTTTAGACCTTTTTTCCAAGTGGGGTATCAAAGGGATCAAAGTTGATTTTATGCAACGTGATGATCAACAAATGATGGAATACTATGAAAAGGTGGCAAAAGCGGCATCCCGTAGTAAGCTCCTTGTAGATTTCCATGGAGCCTGTAAGCCAACGGGTTTTTTACGCACATATCCCAACGTTCTAACTTCTGAAGGCGTATTGGGAAACGAGATGAGCAAATTTACCAACCTGGTAGATCCGGATCATACACTTACTATTCCTTTTATAAGAATGGCTGCCGGCCCTATGGACTTTACGCCGGGAGGCATGTATAATGTACAAAAGGATGAATTTGCCGCTGTGCCATCTGAGCCAATGACCCTGGGAACAAGGTGTAATCAAATGGCCATGTACATAGTTTATGAAAGCCCGCTGCAGATGCTTTGTGATATACCAACTCATTATTACAAGGAACAGGAATGCATGGAATTTCTTAAAGCTGTGCCTGTTGAATGGAGATCCACTATCCCGCTGGAAGCAAAAATTGGAGATTATGTGGCAATAGCCCGCGAGGCAAAGAATGGTGACTGGTACCTGGGAGCTATGGCTGACTGGTCGGGACATAACACTACGGTTAGCTTGAATTTTCTACCTGAAGGGCATTGGAAAATGCAGGTTTGGAAAGATGGTCCTAACGCTGAACGGAATGCAAAGGATTATGCAATGGAGGTAATGAATGTGACTAAAAATAGTACCATACCAGTCAATATGTCAAAAGGTGGGGGATTTGTAGCCAGGCTGGTGAAGATGTAAAAAATTTCTTATTGGGTGTAGTGGTAAGAACTGACCTGGGTGACATATGATGGTAGGTTGAACTCATTGTTCAAATAGTATAGCAATCGTTTCTCATAAGCAGTGTCGCCTCCTGTTTTCACAGGAGGCTTTTTATGTATAATAATTCCTGATTTAAATCATAAGCATACTGCCAGGTAAATATGGAGGTTACATTATACTAAGGTGACTATTTATGTGAAGATGTCCTGGTTGAAATTTCGTCTTGAGCAAGGTTTTAAAATGCCAGGTATATAAATTAAGTGAAAATGGAGTCAATAATTGCAGGGATAGACATTGGAGGTACACATATTACAGCAGCCCTGGTGGATATCAATCGAAAAGTTATTTTGAAAGATTCATTGAAACGAATGGCAGTGAACTCAAAAGATACTGCAGAAAATATCATTAGTGCATGGAGCCAGGTAATCAGGGCATGCTTCCATACTTATCAAATGGCACCTGCGAAATTAGGCATGGCCATGCCGGGACCTTTTGATTATAAACAGGGTATTGCCCTGATGACAAACCAGGATAAGTTTGATCAACTCTTTGGTATAAATGTGAAAGACAGGTTAGCCACGCTGCTTACAATAAATTCAGAAGATATCAGTATAGCCAATGATGCAGCTTGTTTCTTGCAGGGAGAGATATTTCATGGAGCTGCCAATGATAAAGACAGGGTGATGGGATTGACACTAGGAACAGGATTGGGGGCTGCCAGGGCTTTTCATATGACTGCTGAAGATGCAAATCTATGGTGTTCCCCTTTTAAAGATGGTATAGCTGAAGATTACTTATCCAGCAGGTGGTTTGTAAAGCGTTTTTTCGAATACAGCGGAAGGACGTTGGAAAACGTGAAGGAACTCGTTCAACTGAATGATAGGGATGGTTATGTTCAAGCCATATTCAAAGAATTCGGAAATAACCTTGCAACGTTTATTAAACCATTTATGGCTGCTGAAAACAGGAATATATTAATCCTGGGTGGAAGTATTGCCAATGCATTCGACCTGTTTAAAGGAGAATTGCAAAAAATATTAAACCCGGAAACTATACAGTTGCAAGTGAGGCAGTCACTGCTTGGAGAATCTGCAGCCCTGATGGGGGCTGCAAGCTTTTGCCTGCAGGAACATAAGTCTCTCCAGCCAGATTTTGTCTCAAACTTATCTCATTAATAATAGGGGAGGCAATGTCATCGAACTTATATTTTATCCTTTCATCGTGGTGTTCCCTGATTTCATGAAAAATATTTTAAAAACTATAGCAGTCACAGTTTGTTAAAGTGACATTAACATAGTCAAGCTTTTTAAAAGGTTGGCAGAAGTAGTGTATGAGAACCACTTCAACCACTAAAGAACTAAAACAAGCACGCATATGAATATTGACAAGCCGCTTGGCGGCAAACTTCTCAATTTTTACAGGTTGTCCATAATTCCTTTTAGGGTATTGGGGCTATTCTTATTATTCCAGTTATTTGCTCATTCAGCTTTTGCCCAGGCTATCATTCGTGGCCAGGTGAGAGATGAAAACAGCAAACCAATTGCCGGTGTAACGGTGCAGTTAAAGAATGCAGCTAATGCAACCGTGACAGATGAAACCGGAAATTTTTCCCTTTCCGTGCCCTCACAGAAAGGCATCCTGGTTTTTACCTTCGTTGGATATACATCCAGAGAGGTAGGTATTAGTGGTGAGAGAGTTGATGTACAATTACAGCCAGCTACTAACAGTCTCAATGAGGTTGTAGTAGTGGGTTATGCCACTCAAAGAAAAGTTTCATTAACTGGTGCTGTTGACAAGATTGGTACCGAATCACTACAAGGGAAACCTGCTTCCAACGTAAGCCAGGCATTACAGGGTGTTTCTCCTAACCTGATTATTCAACAGCGTAATTTTGAACCAGGGCAGGGATTGAATATCAATATCAGGGGTATGGGTACCCTGGGTAATAATGATCCGCTGGTTGTTATTGATGGAATTGTGGGAGGAGATATCAATCTTTTAAATCCAAATGATATTGAAAGTGTTTCTGTATTAAAGGATGCAGGAACTGCAGCAATTTACGGATCACGTGCTGCCAATGGAGTGTTATTGATCACCACTAAAAAAGGAAGGAAAAATGAAAAACCTTCTCTTTCCTACAATGGCATTTATGGTATTACTTCTCCAAAAATTGCAGCACAACCCGTGCATGCCTGGGAAAATGCATATTATAAAAATGAATCACTGGTAAATTCCGGGCGTCAACCAGTTTATTCGCCATCGGATATCCAGAAGATCGCAGCCGCTGGCGACGGTGACTGGAGGTTATCAAATATTTTACAAAATGCGGCTCAACAAACACATAATGTAAGCATTAAGGGTGGTGGTGAAAGCAATACCTATATGGTAAGCTTTGGCTACATGGACCAGGAGAATAATTTTATTGGTCCTGATTATGGATGGAAACGCTACAATTTCAGGTTGAACCAGACAACTGATATTGGCAAGTTCAGGCTCAGTACCATTTTAAGCTATGTAAAATCAGATGGTAAAGACCATTCCTCCAATGCTTCTACTTTGATTATTGATGCTTCCAGGGTCCCCTTATTATATAGTTTCCAGGACAGCCTGGGACGCTATTTAACCAATGCAGTGTCAGCAGAATTCAATCCAAAAGCTGTTTTGGAAAATGGTGGTTATAGAAAATACGATAATGATGAAGTATTTGGAAGTTTTACCGGTGAATACTCATTTACTCCTGACCTGAAGTTAAGAGGTGTGTTTGGTGGAACCATGAGAACAGACCATGCCTTTGGCAGAAGATTACAATTATCTTTTTTCCCAGGTGGAAGCTATGGACAGGACAGGGAAGTATTTGACGATAACAGCAAATCATTACTAACCAATACACAACTGATAGCTGAGTATAAAAAGAAATTACACGACCATACCCTGAACCTGCTGGTTGGTGGGACCAATGAATCGTATAAGGGTGAAGGAAATAATATCAGGAAAACGTTAACGGATCCGGTTTGGGGTATTCCAACTACGGGAACTGTAGTGGATCCTAATTCAAGTAATTCCAATCAAAGAACTTCAGAGTCCAGTCTCAATTCACTACTGGGTCGATTGGGTTATTCTTTCCAGGATAAGTACTTTGCTGAATTCTCTTTCAGGTATGACGGTTCTTCTAATTTTCCAAAAGCAGGCAGATGGGGCTTTTTCCCTTCCGCAAGTGCTGCCTGGAGGATGACAGAAGAAAACTTCCTGGAAAACTTTAAAAACAATATAGGCGATCTTAAACTTCGTGCTTCTTATGGCATACTGGGTAATCAAAATGTAGGTGCCTACCAATACCAGACTTCCTATTTCAATTATTCAAATGCTTATGGCTTTGACAACACGATTGTAGGGGGTGCTGGTTTTTCTTTAGGCAACCCCGAGATCACCTGGGAGAAAGCCGCTACTTTCAATGTAGGTTTAGATGCTGCCTTGCTAAAAAGAAAACTAAACCTTTCATTTGATTATTTTGATAAAACCACTTCAGATATCCTTGTAGGTCGTGATGATGTGCCTGAAGTTTTTGGAGCCGGTTTCCCAGATTATAATGCCGCGAAGGTTAGAAACAAAGGTTGGGAAATTGCCGCTTCTTATAAATTACAAGGCAAATTGTTTACCCATACTTTCAGTGCCAACTTAGCTGACAATTTAAATGAACTGGTCGACTATACATTTGGTGCTAAAGAACAGGTGCTACGTAAGGAAGAATTTGAATTTGTGCGCAGGGTTGGATTGCCAATAACCGTTTACCAGGGATATAAAAGAGATGGTTATTTCCAGACAATAGATGATATCAAAAATTTTGCAAAGCCTGCAAATGCCACTGTTGTTCCCGGTGATATCAAATTCAAGGATAAGAATGGTGATGGTGTGATTGATGACCAGGACAAATACATTCTTGGTAATCCATTCCCGAGGTACACATTCGGATTTACCTATGCTGTTGCATTCAAAGGTTTTGATGCACAGGTATTCATACAGGGTGTTGGAAGAAGAGACCTGATGATCAGGGGTGAATTGGTGGAGCCTTTCCACGTAGGGTACTCCGGAACTTTATATACACACCAGACAGATTATTGGACACCAACCAATCCTGATGCCAAATGGCCACGCCTGGCAGAAGCGGGCAGTCCTTCCAATCAAAACAATTACAGGACTGGTTCTGATATATACCTGTTTAACGCAGCATATGCCAGGGTGAAAAATGTTCAACTGGGCTATTCTTTACCTAAAGACCTGGCTGGTAAAGCGCATATTCAAAATGCTAGACTTTATGTTACTGCACAAAACATATACACGTTAAGCGGTCTTAAGTTTATTGATCCGGAGAATACTGAATTTGGTAATAACACAAGCATGGGGTCAGGCGCCAATAGCGGCCGCGCCTACCCATTGCCCGTATTCTATGGTGTTGGTTTAGACATAACATTTTAATTATAAAATATTCTAGGTATGTTTTTTAAATTTTTCAAAAGGTCCTACCTGTTCTTAATCCTGGTGGCACTTTCAGCCGGGTGTAAGAAAATGGACCTGGCCCCCACAGATCGGTTCACAGAATTAAACTTCTGGAAATCGGATGAGAATGTGAACAATGCATTGAATAACGTGTACAACAGGATGTACAACAGCCAGCTTTATTTCTATAATGAAGCGTTAAGCGATAATGCTTATACGAGGTTGGGTATCAGTGCCGGCTTTCCGGATGCGATAGCCAGCGGGAACTTCACACCTACATTGGCACGCTTTATAAATGAATGGGATTATTATTATACTGGTATTAAAGCAGCGAATATATTCCTTGAGAATGTAGATCAAAATACTACAATGGCTCCCGCACTTAAAGACAGGATGAAGGCTGAGGTGCGTTTTATCAGGGCCTTTCACAATTTTAAATTAATGACATGGTGGGGTGATATTCCATTACTTAAAAAAGATGTTTCCATTGAGGAAGCCAAAACCATTGCACGTACACCACGCGCTGAAGTATTGGCATATATACTTTCTGAACTGGATGCTGCCGCCGCTGCCTTGCCTACACGTGATCAATATGGTACAGCAGACAGGGGAAGAATCACTAAAGGTGCAGCGAAGGCTTTAAAAGCAAGAGTACTATTGTATGAAGGTAACAAGATGGCCGAAGTAGCAGCTATATGTGAAGAGCTGATCAATAACCAGGCTGCCAACGGAAGCTATAGCCTTGTATCTAAGTATGATGATATATTCAGTCCGGCAAATGAATACAATAGCGAGGTAATACTGGACCTCCAGTATGTTCCGAACCTGCGTACCTGGGGTGAGTATATCGACTTCGCTCCGATTTCTGCCGGAGCACGTGGAAACAACCTGGCACCTACCCAGGAGCTTGTAGATAGTTACGTAATGTTGAATGGTAAGAAGATCAGTGAACCAGGTTCCGGTTATGATGAATCTAATCCTTATGCAGGAAGGGATCCACGACTTACTTCAACCATCATTTACCATGGTGCTACTTGGAAAAATCCAAATGGAAGTACACAAACGATCTACATTAAACCAGGAACAGATCCTGACCAGGCAAAGAAAAATGAATACAAGCCATCAGGCCAGGGAACTGCAACAGGGTATTACTGGAAGAAATATTATGATCCAACCGCTACAGGTGGTTTTAATTCAGGATTGAACCTGATTTTGATCCGTTATGCTGATGTCTTATTAATGTATGCTGAAGCAAAAAATGCATTAGGTCAAATGACACAGGCAGTATGGGATAAAACCATCAGGCCTATTCGCCAAAGAGCAGGCTTTACTGATCCGGAGGCATTAACTTACCCTACTACCGGTGATATGACAGCGATTATTCGTAATGAAAGAAGGAGTGAGCTGGTATTGGAAGACTCAAGAATATATGACATCAGGAGATGGAAGATAGCAGAGTATGTGCTGAACGGTTGGGCGCATGGAGCAAAGTTTGAAGACCCTTCAATTGATAATGGATACATAAGGGCTCAATTAAGAACTTTTGAAGCCAGCAAACATTACCTGTGGCCAATTCCAGCAGCAGAAATTGGAAAAGATCCGAACCTTACACAAAACGCCAATTATTAATACATCAAAACTCTAAACTTATAATTTATTGATATGAAAAGATTGCTTATAAATGCCCCGGGCATGTTTGTTCTACTCCTTACTGTTTTCACGATGGGATGTAAGAAAGAAGGCAGAGACATTAACATGAATATTTCAGATGTTACACAATTCTATGCACCTAATGATAACCTGTTTGTAAAATTGGAACCAGCAACTTCTGCCAGTGTAGGATTTGAGTGGGACCAGGCAAAAGCAGAAGATGGTTCATTGGTAATGTATGAAGTTGCCTTTGATAAGGTTACCGGTGACTTTTCCAACCCAGTGTATAAGATAGCTTCAGATGGCAATGGGGTTCAGAATAAATTGACACTAAGTCATAAGGACCTGAACCGGATTGCGAATTTTGCAGGTATCAAATCGCTCGAAACCGGAAAGCTGAAATGGACTGTGCTGGCATCTAAAGGTACCAATGTTAAAAAATCAAGCCTTGTCAGAACTATTGAGGTTCAAAGACCTGCAGGATTTGCAGACATCCCGACAGAGGTTTACCTGACAGGTGATGCAACAGAAGCAGGCACTAATGTGGCAAATGCTATCAAATTGAAATCAACAGGACCTGGAACTTTTGAGATATATACTTCCCTGAAACCAGGTACCTATAATTTCGTGAACAAGACGACAGGAACATCTACTTCATACCAGGTGCAAGGTACATTCCTGAAAGAAGGTACAGCAGTTGCAAGTCCTGCAACAGGCACCCAGGTGTACAGGATTGAGCTGGACTTTAATAATGCTGCAGTTAAGCTTACTGAGATCACGAAAGTTGGTTATTGGTTTGCACCTCATAACAGTATCGATGCTGAACTTTCTTATGCTGGTGGTGGTGTTTTCCAGGCATTGAATGTTCCAATAGAATTTAAGCAGGAAGGCTGGGGAAGAGATGAGCGGTATAAATTCAGAATGACCCTTAAAGATGCAAGCGGTACAGAATTTATGGAAGACTGGGGAAGTGTGAACAGGGATAATAACCGTCCAACTGCCAGTACACCTGCAACGTGGTATAACCTGTTCAAGCATGATGTGAACCAGTGGGATTATTGCTTTAAGTTCCCTACAGAAGCAGATATGAAAAATGTTGACCTGATATTAAACTTTAAACCAGATGCACCATATAACCATGTACTGGTAATTAAATAAATTTTCCTACGTAAAAGATACCGCCATAGCTTGACACCTATTCAGCGTGTATAAGTATGGCGGTTCTTTTATTTATTTACGTATTTAATTTCCATAGGTAATGGAGATGGCTGGTAAATGGAAACAAAATTGTAAAATGATGCTTCGACAACTGATAAATACAATACTTTTTGTAGCCTGTGTGTGTATCCTTGGAACAGGTTGTAAAAAGGACTATGACCAGGGAACGGTGACCCCACCCGTTAATGGTGGTAAACCGGTAATTGACTGGGCGAAAGCTGCGGATAGCAGCACACTAAACCTGATGAATAAATTCTGGAATGCTTCCGGAAATTATTTCAATGAAAAAAATAGCAATACCAATTTCAATTACTGGCCACAGGCTCACGGGTTGGATGTATTGGTAGATGCCTATACAAGGACCGGCAATTCGATGTATAAAGATTACATGGACAAATGGTATGCTGGTGTAAATGCAAAGAATGGCAATACATTTCTTAATGAATTCTATGATGACATGGAGTGGAATGCTTTGGCTATGTTAAGAGCATATGATGCCACTGGTGATGTTAAATTCAAAACCGCTGTTGACCAGGTTTGGACTGATATCAAAACTGGTTGGAACACTACAATGGGTGGAGGTATAGCCTGGAGAAAGAGCATGCCCTACTACAAGAATACCCCTGCCAACGCACCTGCAGCCATATTGTCTGCCCGGTTGTACCAGCGGTTTAATAATGCTGCTGATCTTGACTGGTCAAAAAAGATCTATTCATGGCTAAAGGATAGTTTGTATAATAAATCTACAGGCTGGGTTTATGATGGCATGAACAGTGACAATGATGGAAAAAGGAATACCTCATGGAAGTTTACCTATAACCAGGGGACTTTTATTGGTGCCGCACTGGAATTATATAAGATCACTAACGACAATGTATATCTTACAGATGCATTGACCGCTGCTAATTTTACTTTGTCAGATAATGCACTGACTAATTTAAATGACAACCTTTTAAAAGACGAAGGTGGGGGAGATGGCGGATTATTTAAGGGTGTTTTTATCAGGTATTTTACTCAACTAACGCTGGCCCCCGGGATGCTTAGTACTGACAAGCAACGGTATGCTAATTTTATTAAGTATAATGCTGAAACGTTGTGGAATGTCGGTACGGATAAATCCTACTTGCTCTATGGTTCGTATTGGAAAACACAGCCAGGTGCTTCAACAGACCTTACAACCCAGTTAAGTGGTTCAATGTTAGTAGAAGCAGCAGCAGTTTTGAAGAAGAATAATGTTTTTTAAAAGACAATCTTCTGAACATTCAGTACCGTGTTAATATGGTGTTGGATATTGGGTCGTATTATTAAACTTTTACAATTATAAATTTATAAAAGGTAGTTTACAAGGTTTACTAAAAAAATACAGGCAATAGTTTTAAATTTCGCCTTGTTATCACCAAAGATTTTAAACAGTGATCTGATCATTTATGAGATCCTTATGAAAAGAATATCTTTAAAGGATATTGCAAAACAAGCCGGCGTGGTTCCATCCACGGTTTCATTTGTATTGAATGGAAAAGCCAAACAAATGAGGATCAGTGATGAACTGGCAGAAAAGATCAAAGCATTGATCGAGGCTGCAGGCTATCAACCACATCATACAGCCGTAAGCTTAAGAACAGGCAAAACAAAGATCCTTGGATTGATCGTGGAGGATATTTCAAATGTGTTCTTTGCTTCACTGGCTAAATCTATAGAGGATGCTGCCTATTCACTTGGCTACAGGATTGTTTATTGCAGCACAGAAAATGATCCGGAAAAAGGAAAAGAGTTGATAAGGATGCTTACACACCAACAGGTAGATGGCTACCTGATCACCCCAACACCGGGCATGGAAAATGATATTAATAACCTGATAAAGAATAATAAACCGGTTGTATTAATGGATCGTTTTTTACCAGGACTGGACGTTCCATTTACACTTGTAGACAACTATGCTGGTGTAAAATTAGGGATGGAACACCTGTTGGGAAAAGGGCATAAGAATATTGCATTTGTTACCCTTGATACACAACAGATCCAGATGTTACAACGTGAAAAAGGTTATACCGATACTTTGGAAAAACATGGCATTAAAGTAAGAAAGGAGCTGATTGAAAGAATTCCTTTTAAATGCAAACCAGAAGAAGCGATCAAAAGAGTATCAGGTTTTATTGAATCCAATCCTGGAATAGATGCCATATTCTTTGCAACGAACTACCTGGGGATGTATGGTTTGGAAAGTATCAAGAAGGCAGGACTAAAGATACCTGAAGAAATTGGCGTGATCTGTTTCGATGACCACGATATATTCAGGTTGTTCACTCCGGCAATTACTATCATTCGGCAGCCTATTGAAGAAATTGCCAAAACTGCTATTGATATGCTGGTTGGCCAATTGGAGAACAACCATATTATTTCCAGTGAATCACAGATCTACAAAGAGCCGGAGTTGATAATAAGATCTTCCACCTGATAGTTGATCAGGATTGAACGGTTATGATAGTACCTGGTAAAGACAGTTTTTTAGCAATTATCAATGAACCTTAAACATATTTAAAGGTTCTGGATTTTGAAAACATGATTTTAATTACCTTTTGACCTACGAATATTTACTATGGATTATAGTGAAATACAGGTGTTGATAGAAAAGTATTTGAACGGGCAGGCAACTGAGTCTGAAAAAAAGCTCGTAGATGCCTGGTATGATTCGTTTGAATCCAGCCCTGGTTTGACCTCGGAGTTAAGCCAGCAACTTATTAGTGACCTGCAGACAAAGGGTTTTTCTGCCATACTCCATAAATTAGATCTGAATAAAGAATAAGTGTTTTTACTGATCAAAAATAAAGATTGCAGCAAGTTAAACTCTTGCTTAGATATTTTCATTAAATTCAACCTCTAAATACGATTTGCATGCTCCCACCAAATGTATTTTATGAGCAACTGCCAGATATTGAGTTGTTTCGATTGACCCGCCAGGATGATACAAAAGCTTTTGAAGCATTGTACAAGCGCCATTGGTCTTCCTTAATAGATACAGCATACAGAAGGTTACAATCCCGCGAGAAAGCTGAGGATCTGGTACAGGATATTTTTATCAGTTTTTATCAAAAAAGACACTATTTGGAGATCACTGTATCTGTGCAAGCCTATTTGTACCAGGCATTAAAGTATAAGATTTTGAATGAGTTTCGTTCAGAAAATACCCGTAATACCTTTCAGAAGAACCTTTTTTTTAAGGATGTTTGCAAAAACGATTTTGCAAATGAAATAGAAGCCAAGGACCTCAACAAAAAAATAGATAATATTTTGGCTTCTCTGCCAGAGAAATGCAGAAGGGTATTCATTTTGAGCAGGCATGGGAACAAGACGAATAAAGATATTTCCCAGGATCTGAAGATTTCGGTAAGCACAGTTGAAAAACATATTGGGAAGGCGCTAAAAACACTCAAGTTTTTATTACCTGAATACAAGGTTTCGCATTGATTATTGAAAGACCACAATTAAACTAAAGCTGTGCTATTTTCCATGACCTCATTTATATATTTAGTGAGGCTGTCTTTTATCATTAAGACACTACGTTCTATTTTATTAATGGAAATTTCATCAAACTCCTAAGAAAGGTAAGAAGGAGTGTTTATCAACTTTCTATTACATTGAATTGCCTTGTTTGCATGAATGAAACGGGGTTATTGCATGTTTCCGCAATGTTTGGTCTTACCCAAAAATCCCAGTCTGCATCGTTAGCCCAGAAACTTTTTATTTGTTCATGCCTGCAACAGGCTCGGGACTTTTTCAAATAAAAAGCCCCGCCTCATCATGTGAAACGGGGTCTTTGTGCCCGAGACTGGATTCGAACCAGCACGCCGTTTCCAGCGCCACCACCTCAAGGTGGTGCGTCTACCAATTTCGCCACCCGGGCATTTGGAGGTGCAAGTTTAAGGGTAAATGTTCAAACTTTATCCTTTCTCTTCTCATTGGGTGGCAAATCTATTTATTTTACCAAAACAATCCGAAAAGTTGTTCCTTTTCCTGGCTCTGAGTTTTTAACTGTCAAACTTCCTTTATGATATTGTTCAACTATTCTTTTGGACAGACTTAAGCCTAATCCCCATCCTCTTTTTTTAGTAGTAAACCCTGGTTTGAAGATCTTTTGAATGTTTTGTTTGCTGATGCCCTTTCCGCTATCTGTAACGTCAATCAAAACACTGTCAGGTAATTCTTTAATATCCACAGTAATGGAACCTTTACCTTCCATGGCATCCAAACCATTTTTTAAGAGGTTTTCTATGACCCAATCAAACAACGGTGCCGATATATGTACAGGAATGCTTTCCGCTCCATTTGTGTTTATTGAAAAAGATACCCTTCCCCCGGCTCTTTTACGAATGTATTCTACCATATTTTCAACCTGGTCAATGACATCCAGACGTTCCAGTTGAGGAGTGCTTCCAATTTTACCAAATCGGTCAGATACCAGCCGTAAACGACTTACATCTTTTTCGATCTCAGGGACAAAGCTTTCCTGGCCATGTGTTTCTTTTAATATTTCTACCCATCCTTCCAGGGAAGAGACAGGGGTGCCAAGTTGATGGGCTGTTTCCTTAGCCATGCCTGCCCATACCTGGTTCTGCGTGGATCGATAGCTGCTTCGTATAGCGCCAACAGTAATGAGAATGAATAAGCCTATTATCAGCAATTGTACCAAAGGATAATACCTGACTTCATCCAAAAGGCGGCTATGTCCATAGTAGTATTTATTAATCCTGGTAGAATCCAACGGGTCGATCCACCTGATGGGGGTTCCCTGGGATTTGAACTTTTGGAGCATGTTATTCAGGTAGTTCCTGTCTTCGCGAATTTTTGCCGAATCCAGGTTTATATACTCGAATATGCTGTCTTTTTCATTTGTCCATATGATCGGTATGTCATTGTTATCCTGGATGATCTTCAAATGCAGCCGGGTATCTCCAGTGTTATTAGGATTTAATAAGGAAGTGCTTGCCTCCACCCATTCTTCCACTTTTTGGCGTTCTTCTTTTTCAATTTTCTTAGCCAGGTAGGAAGAATAGGAAATGGTTCCACTTACTATCAAAATAGCTATAAGAGCCAATAAGGTGCGCCAGTTGATCAATTGACGAAACATTCCTTAAAAATAAGTAATGAAAAATGAAGCGTAAAGTATGATTGGTTTGAAATGAGCGCTTGCTGCAGAACGTTACAGTTGATGCAACAGTTTTTTATTTGTTTGCTTCACTTATTTTTGAACGAATTATTATTCTATTGTCACTACCATCAGTAGCTATCATTATACTTAACTGGAATGGCAAATCATTTCTTGAAAAGTTTTTGCCTTCTGTTCTTTCTACTACCTATCCGGCAAAGGTCGTAGTAGCGGATAATGCATCAACCGATGATTCCCTGGCATTTTTAAGCAATCATTATCCGGATGTGCAGGTGATCAGGCTTAATAAAAATTATGGCTTTGCCAGGGGATACAATGAGGCACTTAAAGAAGTATCAGCTGAATATTATATACTGTTGAATTCTGATGTAGAAGTATCGCCAGGGTGGATAGAACCAATTATAGAATTATTTGAATCTGATGTGAATATTGGCGCCTGCCAGCCTAAAGTGCTTTCCTATAATAATAAAGATATTTTTGAGTATGCCGGGGCTGCAGGGGGCTGGATTGATAAATATGGTTATCCCTTTGCCAGGGGCAGGATATTTGACTTTTGTGAGCCAGACCATGGCCAATATGACTCTACCAAGCCAATATTCTGGGCTACAGGCGCTGCATTATTTATAAAAAGTCGATTGTTTCATGAATTGAATGGGTTCGATGAATACTTCTTTGCCCATATGGAGGAGATAGACCTTTGCTGGAGATTGCAATTATCAGGTTATAAAATATATAGTTGTCCGAAGTCAATAGTTTATCATGTGGGAGGTGGCACCCTGCCTAAAGGAGATTCCAGGAAAACATTTTTGAATTACCGCAACAACCAGATCATGTTAGCCAAAAACCTGCCATTAAAAGAAAAGTGGTGGAAGATACCTTATCGTTTAACGCTTGACCAGGTTTCTGCATTTAAAGGCCTTGTTTCAGGGGATATTGGTTATTTTAAAGCTGTAATCAAAGCGCATTTAGCTTTTTATTATTGGTGGTTATTTGTTACAAAAACTCATAAGCCAGCGATTCGAAAAAATATGAGGCAGTTGAAAGGA
Source organism: Flavisolibacter ginsengiterrae DSM 18136 (assembly GCF_059568575.1). Taxonomy (NCBI): domain Bacteria; kingdom Pseudomonadati; phylum Bacteroidota; class Chitinophagia; order Chitinophagales; family Chitinophagaceae; genus Flavisolibacter; species Flavisolibacter ginsengiterrae. The sequence goes on along the minus strand of NZ_JCANTR010000009.1, from coordinate 33,751 downwards.
GTATATAACGGAAATCTTATCTGGAGTTTTTTTATTCAAAAAAGAAAGCTCTTCAGCCAGATAGTTCAAAAAGAAGATTAAAAAGAGGGCTAAATCTTTTAACAATTTGCTTTCAACCATTATTTTTGCACCACAAAATTTGAATATGGACTACCGTCAGGAAGAATACCGGGAGGAACTGGAGAAAGTACAAGACAGGGACTTTACTCATAGTTGGGTATCATCTTCTGCCTTTATCTTCTACCTTTCTGTTTTTTGTGTTCTTGCTTTTTTCTTTGGAAGCTGCTACAAATTATATAACATCCGTTATGAGAATAGTAAGCCTCAAAATGTAGTTGTCCAGGAAAGTACATTGTACACTCCAAAATATTCAGCACCAAAATAGCAGAATTTTTTTGTTGCAATAGTTTCAATACCTATTTTTGCAACCCCGTAAAGTTCTTTACATTGTTGACAAGAAGAAGTATAAGTTTCGATTGTAGAAAACGAATTGCTGACTTCAGATTGTTACAAAAGCGGAAGTAGCTCATTTGGTAGAGCACGACCTTGCCAAGGTCGGGGTGGCCGGTTCGAGCCCGGTCTTCCGCTCAGAATTTCTCCCGTAACAACGGGAGATTTTTTTTGGAGCCCTGGTGGTGGAATTGGTAGACACGCAGGACTTAAAATCCTGTGACCCGCAACGGTCGTAACGGTTCAAGTCCGTTCCGGGGCACTAAGCGACGAAAGTCGCTTTTTTCATGCTCTTTATTCAAATATTATTGCAACACTTCTCCTTGTAACAATATTAATGTAATGTTAGTAGGTGCCCGTTAGGATGCCAGGGACTTAAGTATGAGTACGATAATTTATTAAGAACTAATTAGCCTTGTTGTGGGTCTTCCTTAATAGTCTTCCTATTACCACCAGTTTTTTCCCACCAACCGATTGCACAAGCATTGATCCATTCTTTGCTCTTATACATTTACCATCATTTCTTCTGACAGCAGTGCAAAGCATTTTTTTCAATTCAGGATCTGTATTTCTATCCCCTAAATATTGATATTCCATTATGAAGAGAATGAGTATTGATACTCAATTTTTCCTGTAAGTTGTTTTTGTTTATTGTAAATAACTTCTTTGGTTTTCAGACCCTGGTTGTTAAACTGGAATCTCCAGATAAGGTAATTATCACTATTGGCCGGGACGGTTATTTTTTGAATTACCTGGTTGGCTGGTGAATATTCAAATATATATTCAGGTAATAATTTCTTCGCTTTCTTATTATAACGGACAATATCAGTTAACCGGTTATTCGCATCATAATAATAATATACAGGTTCCTCTTTGATTCCCTTCCTGGTTTCCTGTTCTTCAATTACGTTTCCGTTTTCGTCAAGCTTAAAAGTTATGAAACTGGAATCTTTCTTGTTTTTAATACGCAGCATCCCTGTAATCCTGTTGTTATTATAATTCCAAATATGCTGTTCTGTTTCTTTCGATTTGCCAGATGAATCAATGGAAGAATTGGTTATAGAAAGCAAACGACCTGAAGGATCGTAATTATATGTGGTATTGCTTACGATAATATCACTGCTATCAATTGTTTTCACTACAAGATTATTGACATCAATATAGGATAACAGGGTTGATTCGTGGGCAACATCTGACCTGGTGATTGTTTTCAACACCCTGTTAATTTCATCAAATTCCTGTTCAACATAAAAATCTTTTATAGGCGCATTGGTTTCATCGTAACTGGTAAGTACTACATGCTTTACTTTGTTTTTCAGGTAGGCCTGCATGATTCCTGAAGTTTCCCTGGTACCAATTATGTCAATATAATAGTGTTGGGAAGATGCAGTAAAATAAAAAAACAAGGATAGGGTGGCAAAAAAGGTTTTCATTGCTGATAGTTGTTTTTCCATGTCGGCAGGTATTTCAAGTTCCTTTCCGGGATATGGTTTGAATTCAAAAATAGCCAATGCTTTGAGGATTCATACAAACTATCGTTCAAGTGTACTTTTTGTAGCTATTTTTAAGAAAAATTTTGCGTGTCCCACCAATTACTACGTAAAGAGAATAATTGCTTAAACTGCGGTGCCATTGTAAATGGCCGTTTTTGCGCCAACTGCGGCCAGGAGAATTTAGAACCAAAACAAAACTTTTGGGGCCTTTTCACCCATTTTGTATATGATGTGTTTCATTTTGATGGAAAATTTTTTGAAACACTAAGGTTACTATTGTTCAGGCCTGGATTTGTTCCGAAAGAATATATTAAAGGTAAAAGACTAAGTTACCTTGACCCGATACGTATGTATCTTTTCACATCAGCTGTTTTTTTTCTTATTTTCTTTTCTATTGCAAACCCAGGTGAGGCTGTTGATATAACCAGCAGGCAACAGTTGAATAGAATGGAACGATATAATTTTGTATCAGAGACAAACAAGAAACTGAATCAAAACCCCGGTGACAGTTTATTGCGTAAGCAGATCAATCTTTTATTGGACACCTCCTATACTGTATACCTTTTAAAAGACAGTACTGGAAACATTACAGATACTACGTTCCCTGTTATTTATAAGGGTGGCAATTACCTGTTGCGGGGAAAGAAAAACAGGGATACATTCCATTCAAGTTCAGGATGGCTTGGAAGATTAATACAAGAAAAGTGGAACGTATTTAAAGAAAAGTATGGGGATGATCAAAATTCTATCGTTAAAGAATTGATCCGCTCATTTCTTCATAAACTTCCATATATCCTCTTTGTGTCTTTGCCTTTTTTTGCATTATTGCTTAAACTGCTTTACATCAGGAGAAAAGAATTTTATTATAGTGATCATGCCATATTTACTTTATACCACTATATTTTCAGCTTCCTTATTTTGTTGCTGTTTTTCATAATGAATAAAGTGGAAGAACTCTCAGGCTGGGGCTTTTTAAGTACACTGGGTATACTGATATTTTTAAGTGGCGGTCTTTATTTATTGATCGCTATGAAAAGGTTCTACGGACAATCATGGAAAAAAACGTTTGTCAAATTTTTCATTCTGAATTTGTTTGGCGTATTCTTAATGGTCATACTAATGTTTGTTTTTATCATATTTTCTTTTATTCAATTGTAATTCATGGATACCTCCAATTCAGCATTTAACGAGCTAGTGAGAATAATGGACGAGCTCAGGGAAAAATGTCCCTGGGATCGGAAACAGACTATACATACTTTAAGGCAGATGACCCTGGAAGAAACTTATGAGCTTACAGAAGCAATAACGGCCAATGACTGGAGCTCCATAAAGGAAGAACTTGGAGATTTGTTATTACATATATTATTCTATTCCAAAATAGGAGCGGAGCAGGAACAGTTTACCATAGAAGATGTTATACAGGGCATATCCCGAAAATTGATAGACAGGCATCCACATATATATGGAGATGTAAAAGTTCAAAATGATGAGGATGTAAAACGCAACTGGGAAAACCTTAAACTAAAGGAAGGTAAAAAGTCTGTACTCTCAGGAGTGCCAAGATCACTTCCGGCCCTGATCAAGTCCATGCGTTTGCAGGAAAAGGCCAGGCAGGTAGGATTCGAATGGGAAAACAAGGACCAGGTTTGGGAAAAAGTGGAGGAAGAGACCCGGGAATTGCAAGAAGCTATTAAAGAAGGTGACAAGGCAAAAATAGAGGAGGAGTTTGGAGACCTTATGTTTTCCATGGTAAACTTTGCACGATTTTTGGAAGTCGACGCTGAGAATGCTTTAGAGATCACTAATCGAAAGTTTATCCATCGATTCACCAAAATGGAAGAAAAAGCTTTATCGGCAGGCAAGGATCTTCAAAATATGACCCTTGAAGAAATGGATTCTTACTGGAATGAAATCAAACGGCAAAAAGATTGAAGTTTTCTCAACTAAATATTTTACTTCCCAAACGAACATTATTGTCACTGGCAATAGGATTGTTCCTTTTGTCTTTTATCACTGCCTATTATTTTCAAATTCAACCTTCCATTAATTACCAGCAAAAAAGACTGGAACGTTATATCCAGCAACAAGAACGGGAAGCAAGGGATGTAATAGCAGATACCGTATTGATGCGCAAGCTGGTACTGCAAACAGAATCATTAGACCAATTTAAAACGATCGAAGAAAAAAGGTTTGGCTTTTTTCTTTTTGCCGAGACCATTTCTGATAATCAAAACCTTTTGTTTTGGAACAGCCAGAAAGTATTGCCCCCCGAAACTGATTTTAGTTTAAAGGACGGCACTTATTTTCAGCACCTTACCAATGGTTACTATGTAGTGAAAAAGGTAACCCTTCACCTTGAAGGAATGACAAATAATGTCGTAGCCTATGTATTGATACCAGTGTTGAACCAGTATTACCTCGAAACAGATTACCTGATGAAAAGGTTTGTTCATGATGAAGAGGCTATCAAAAAGATTTCTTTATCTGAATCGCCGACATCCTACCCGATAGTTTCCAGTAGTAAGAAGGTTTTATTTTACATAAAAAGGGTAGCTCATACCAATGTTTCCATTACGGATACGATCACCCTTTTATTACGTATCTGTTCCTTACTATTCCTTTTGCTTTATTTGCACCTGGTAGCTGAAACCATTGTGAAGCGTAGCAGGGCTTACAAGGGAATATTCTTCTTATTGATGGTATTGATCGTGTTTCGGTCGTTACTATATTTATATCCAGGGTTATTGTCCTTGCGGCAATTTGAATTGTTCAATCCACTGATTTATGCCAGCAACTGGATAAACCGTTCACTTGGTGATCTATTGATCAATGCTATTATCCTTTGCTGGATCGTATTATTTGCCTGGTTCAATATAGGTCCCGGAGATAATTTTCCTTCGTTTATAAAGGGGAAAGGCATTTATGTAGCTGGTACACTGGCTGTTTTTATTTTGATTTTTTCAACCTTCCAATTGGCGAATGTTGTCCAGGGACTTGTGGCTAATTCAAAGATATCTTTTAATGTAACTGATTTTTTTAGTCTTGATATTTATACAGTAGTAGGATTAATTGTATTGGCCTTGCTATGCCTGTCTTATTATTATTTAAGCAGGTTGCTTTTCAGGATCATTTATCCTGCCTTTAAAGATCAGCAGGTTTATATATATTTCTTTATTGCATTAGTAGGTTTATTGTTTTTAACCTTTAGATCCGGCAATGAAATAGTTCTGTTTCATTTGCCTGTTTTATTATGGCTTATCATTTATACATGGCTGGTAAGCCAGGAGAAATTTCTTATCAACAGGTTCAGCGCCACTGTAGCTGGTGTACTCTTCTGGATCTTTGTATTTTCTGTTTCGCTGGCAGTGATCATTTTGCAGGGTAATAAGGTGAATGAACTAAGGATCAGGAAAGGTATAGCTGAAAAATATGACCAGCTTTCAGACAAGTCCAGCGAAAAGTTAATGAGCATTGCTATTACGTATCTTGATAACCGGTATTTGAGAAATAATTTTTCCAGGTTTTTTAATGATAATGAAAGCCGTTATATCAGGGATAGCATCATCAGTTCCAATTTTACGGGATATAGCAACAGGTACGATACAAAAATATATGTCTTTGATTCTTCTTTCAGATCCGTCAATAATGATGATCCAACTACATATGCTGACCTGAATACCATATTTACATTACAAAGTAAACCCACGGAAATAAAGGACCTGTATTATCATGAAACATCTTTTGATCATTTTACCTATTTGGCAAAACGGCAAATAAGAGACAGTTCTAAGGTCATTGGCTATTTTTTTATGGCTTCCACGCCAAGGCAATATGGAAATTCAGATGCGTTGTACCCCATCCTGTTCAGGTCAGTGAATAGGAATGATCCTGAGAATTCACCCATATATTCGTATGCTATTTATGTCAATAACTTACTTATTACTTCTTCGAGCAAGTATCCTTTTCAAACCTATCTGACTAATTCTCAGATTCCAGATAAAGAATTTACTCAAAGAGACAACAATGGATTTGATGAATTATGGTATAAGGCTAATAATACCAAAGTCATAGTCATAGCTAAAAAGAAAGATTCTTTACTTGAGAGCATTACTCTTTTTTCATACCTGTTTTGTGCCTTCTTGTTTATGGTTGGGTTCCTGCAATTTATTTCTTTGCTTTTGAGGGTGGCCAATAATTCCCGGAGTTTCAGTAATATTTTCCAGGTAAATATTCGCACACAAATACATGGCACCGTTATTTTTATCAGTGTGTTATCATTTTTGATCATAGGAGCTGCCACCATTTCTTTTTTTATTACCAGGTACAACAGGAATAATGAGGATAAGCTTAGTCGTACGGCCGGCATCATGGTAAAAGAAATGCAAAAGCCTATCAGGGGTAACAATTTAAGTGATTCACTTATTATAAGTGATTCATCGGCAAGGGCGAGTTTGCAAAAACTGGTAAATGAGGTGGCAGATATTCATAATGTCGATGTAAATATTTATGATCTTGATGGTAACCTTGAGGTAACTTCTGATGAGGAAGTCTATAAAAAAGGAATTTTAAGCAATAAAATGCATCCCCTTGCTTATTTCCATCTAAACCGTTTAAGAGAGGTATTAAGGGTACAGGATGAAAAGGTAAGCTCACTGAGCTATTTGAGTATTTACACCGCAGTAAGAGATGAAAAAGGCTATGTTACCAAATACCTGAACATCCCTTACTTTTCATCTCAACTGGATCTGAAACAGGAAATTTCTAATTTCCTTGTAACCATCATCAACCTCAATGCTTTCATTTTTTTGATTGCAGGCGTGATAGCATTATTCATTACCAATAAAATCACCCAGTCATTCTCAGTTATTGGTGATAAAATGAGGGATATCACACTGGGAAAAATGAATGAAGAAATCGTATGGAAAAGAAATGATGAAATTGGTGAATTGGTTAAGCAGTATAATATTATGGTTCATGAATTGGGAAAGAGCGCAGATGCCCTTGCCAAAAGTGAGAGAGAAGGGGCATGGCGGGAAATGGCCAGGCAGGTAGCCCACGAAATAAAAAACCCATTGACGCCAATGAAACTGAGCATACAGTATCTTCAGAAAGCTATCAATGGCAATAATACAAATGTAAAGGAGCTAACAGCAAATGTTGCCAATACATTGATTGAGCAGATCGATCACCTTTCTAAAATAGCTGCTGATTTTTCACAATTTGCCAATATCGGGAATAAAAAAATTGAGTTGGTGGACCTGCATCACATAATTGGCTCCCTTGTGGATCTATACCAGGCTAATCCGCGTATTAATATCAATTGGGAAAAGGTAGAGGGTAGTATCATTCTGAAAGCAGACAAGACCCATATGAACAGGCTATTCACCAACCTGATGGCCAATGCAGTGGATGCGTGTGATGAAAGAGAAATTTGTTACATACAAATTAAGGAAGAGCGCAGGGGGCATAGTATCATTTTAACCATTACTGATAATGGCGAAGGAATAGCCAGGGAAACACAGCCTAAGATATTTACGCCAAACTTTACTACCAAAACTTCAGGTACAGGCCTTGGACTCGCCATGTGTAAAAGTATCGTTGAGCAGGCTAAAGGCAATATCTGGTTTGAAACGGAAGAGGGTAGTGGCACTTCGTTTTTTGTACAGCTGCCTATTATCAGTTAATTCCTTTCAGTTTTCTCATTTTAGCCAGGTAGGCTTCAAATGCCACCAGTGAAAAGCTGCTTAGATTTTTCTCAGCGGTAAGTCCTCCTTTTTGTCCCATAAAAACACCATACTTTATGTTATGAAATTCCTCAGTTGTATGGGCATCGGGGTTAATGGAAAGCATAAGTCCTTTCTCCAATGCATATTCAATCCATCTCCAATCCATATCGAGCCTGTTGGGATTAGCATTGATCTCTATTGCCACATGATGCTCCGCACAGGCATTAATGATCATTTTATGATCAATAGGATAACCTTTTCTTCTCAATAATAATCTGCCTGTAAGATGACCCATTATGGTTGTATAGGGATTCGTGATAGCTCCCAATAACCGTTTCATTGCTTTTTCTTCATCCATATCCAGGTTGCTGTGAACAGAAGTAATTACCAGGTCAAAAGTGGATAATACCTCATTTGAATAGTCAAGAGTTCCATCCGTAAGTATGTCACATTCTATGCTCTTAAAGATTTTAAACGGAGCCAGCTTCAGATTGAGTTCATCTATGTACCTATGTTGTTCTATAATCCTTTGTTCGGATAACCCGTTTGCATAATATGCCGCCCTTGAATGGTCAGAGATCACCAGGTATTCAAATCCCAGGTCAATGAGTTCTTTTGCCATTTCTTCAATAGTATAGGCCCCATCACTCCAGTTGCTATGAGAATGTACTAGTCCTTTAACCTGGCTGGTTTGTATGAGGTTATCAAATTTTTGATGCTTGGCTCTTTCGATAACAGTTGATTTCTCTCTTAAAAATGGAGGGATATAATTTATGCCTGCATTGGAAAAGATTTCCTCTTCATTAGTTTCAGGCTCCAATGTAGTTTTCCAGGCATCAAGGAATTCTGTGCTGGCAGTGGTCTCGAATAATTTATGGTAAAATTCTTTTTCAGTAGTTATGTAAAACCTAAGTAAAAGAGTATTGTCAGCATTTAATATCAACATATTGTCCCTTTCACTTACCAGTTCAATTTGTTCGTTGATAAGATAATTTTTGAGTTCTGAGCCTGAAATGGTGGTTACCCAATCCAGTGATTCTATGATCTCTGACTGTCTCCTGAATGACCCTGAGATCTCAATGCGTTCACCAGGGAATTTGTCATTTATTTTAGCCTGGAGGGCATATGCAAAGGCCTCAACCTTAGCATATAAATACTTACCTGAATTTTGTTGTTGAAATTCTATGGATTGTAAAATGTTTTGCTGTGTCTTAGGACCAAAGCCTTTTTTAGAAGATATTCTGTCTTCTTCGCAGGCTTTCTTTAATTCATCAATTGAATCAAGGTGCATTTCCTTCCATAGCGTATGAATTTTTTTTGGACCCAGGCCTTTGATATTCATCATTTCTAAGACTCCAGGCGGTGTTTTCGATATATAATCTTTTAACTGGCTTAGTTCCCCCGATTCCAGTATCTCAACTATTTTATTCCCCACACTTTCCCCGATCCCTTTAATACTGAAGATCTTTTCTTTATTCAATTCTGCTACCTGTTGTGGAAGTTTCTCCAGGGTAAAAGCTGCGGAAGAATAACTTTTTGATTTAAACGCGTTCTCTCCATGAATATCCATTAGCTTAGAAAGAAGCGATAACTGGTCGGCAATTGTATAATTATCCATAAAAGATCAGCCCACCTTTTCAGATCAAAGTACTGATATCTGGGGTAAGGCGTTTTAAAATTGTTAAAGACAAAGCTATGGACTGGAAATGTAATAACTGGTTGCAAAGATTGGATCTATGGCTGTATATAATGAGAAGGGTAGACAAAAGAAAAGTCCCGGTGAACCGGGACTTTCTATAACTCTGAAAGTTATTCTTATTTCTTCTTAGCTGCTGCTTTTTTAGGAGCTGCTTTCTTAGCTGCTGCTTTTTTAGGAGCTGCTTTTTTTGCTGCTGCTTTTTTAGGAGCTGCTTTCTTAGCTGCAGTTGCTTTTTTAGGAGCTGCTTTTTTTGCTGCTGCTTTTTTAGGAGCTGCTTTCTTAGCTGCGCCTTTTTTTGCTGTTGCCATGTTTTTGAATTTTAATGGTTAGTAATAAAAAAAATTACAATAGTAAAATTATAAAGGAATTTTTAACTATCAAAGTTTTTTCCTAACCAATTAATTCAAACATTATGCCGATGCCTCGGTATCAGCAACAGAAACAAAGGTTCTGTTCTGTCTTCCTTTACGGAATTCAACTACTCCGTCTGTTAATGCAAAGAGCGTATAGTCTTTACCAACACCAACATTTTTACCTGGGTGGTATACGGTTCCGCGTTGACGAACAATAATGTTTCCAGCAATAGCAGGTTGGCCACCATAGATTTTTACACCCAAACGTTTGCTGTTCGAGTCACGACCATTTTTTACACTGCCTTCACCTTTTTTATGTGCCATGGTACTTTGATTTTAGTACTTAAAGATTTGAATTACTTGCTTACATGAAAGGCTATGCCCTGACATTAAGCGATCTCGTTGATTTTAATTTTCGTATAGTGGGTACGGTGACCAAGTTTTTTACGAAAACCTTTTCTGCGTTTTTGCTTATAAGCAATCACTTTATCACCTTTTACCTGGTCAAGAATTTCTGCCTTGATCTTCAACCCGGAATTACTGAATTTCAGGTTTCCGTTGTTGTCAGAAAGGATTACATCAGAAAATTCTACTTTATCGCCGGTGTTACCACCAACTCTTGGTACATACAATGTCTGGTCTTTTTCAACCTTGAATTGCTTACCGGCTATTTTAATTACTGCGAACATATCGGTTCAAAAATTAGGTGGGCAAAGGTAAGGGTAAAAATTCTTGTAGCCAACAATATTGCAATCTTGCGGTCAAAAAATATAGCTCCGGGTTGCCAATTTAGGATGCCCTTAACCCATTTCTGTATATTCGTGCCGCTTTAAGCTTGCCATGAAGATCAAATCCTTTCTAGCGAAGCCATTTGCTTCCTATATATATAGTAAAATAAACCGGGGGATGAATTCTGCCCTGGCAGACCAGGATAATATTCTTAAAGAACTCTTAAAGGTTGGAAAAACAACGGAGTTTGGTAAAGAACATCGGCTGGAAGAGGTGAATTCCTATGAAGAATTTAAAAAAGCAGTGCCCATAAGGGACTACGAGGAATTTAAACCATATATTGATAAAATTAAGAATGGCAGGCATAATGTACTCTGGAAAGGGAAGCCCATCTATTTTGCCAAAACTTCAGGAACTACCAGCGGGGTAAAATACATACCCATCAGTAAGGAATCCATTCCAAATCATATCAATACTGCACGGAACGCACTATTATGTTATATGGCAGAAACCGGGAATACCGGTTTTTCTGATGGTAAGCTGATCTTTTTATCCGGATCACCCGAATTGGAAAGATTAGGAGATATACCTACCGGCAGGTTGAGTGGAATTGTTAATCACCACATTCCCAAATATTTGAGATCAAACCAATTGCCATCATATGAGACCAATTGCATAGAAGACTGGGAGACTAAACTGGACAAGATCGTTGAAGAGACCATCTCTCAAAATATGACACTGATTAGTGGTATACCACCCTGGGTTCAAATGTATTTTGACCGGTTACATGAAAAGAGTGGGAAAAAAATAAAGGACCTGTTTCCACAGTTTTCCGTCCTTGTACATGGTGGTGTCAACTTTGAGCCTTATAAAGCTAAATTATTTGAAAGCATAGGGAAAAGAATAGATGCCATTGAAACATTCCCTGCATCTGAAGGTTTTTTTGCGTTTCAGAATTCGCAAAAGAATGAAGGTCTTTTATTGAATACTGATAGCGGGATATTTTTTGAATTTGTACCTGCAGGTGAAATATTTAATGAAAATCCTACCCGCCTGTCCCTTAGGGATGTAAAGGAAGGAGAGAACTATGCTATGATCATTAATAATAATGCGGGCTTATGGGCTTATAACATTGGAGACACAGTCAAATTTATTAGTGTAGATCCTTACAAAATTGTTGTTACCGGACGTACCAAGCATTTCATTTCTGCTTTTGGTGAGCATGTCATAGGGGAAGAAGTGGAACAAAGTTTGCTTAAAGCGGCGCAGGAAGAAAAAGTACATATTACTGAATTTACTGTCGCCCCTGTAATAGGCCAGGGTGATGAAAAGAGTTACCATGAATGGTTCATCGAATTTGAAAATGAGCCCTATGATCTTACCGGGTTTGCCCAAAAAATTGACAACAATCTCCGGGAAAAAAATATCTATTATAATGATTTAATTTCCGGGAATATTTTACAACCATTGAAAATAAGGATTATTAAAAAGAACGGATTTATTGATTATATGAAATCTGTTGGAAAACTTGGAGGCCAGAATAAAGTTCCAAGATTAAGTAATGACAGGAGGCTGGCCGAAGTTTTAGAACAATGGACTGCTCATCCGGAAAGTTCACATCATTGATAAGCATTCTTTCACTGCATTTGCTGAAAATCTATTTATTAAACTGATCGCACAAGCCCAATGAATCAAAACCCACATATAAAACGTATTGCCATATTTGGTTCTACCGGATCAATTGGTACCCAGGCCCTTGAAGTAATTGCTCAACATCCGGATAAATTCTCTGTTGAAATCCTTACCTGTAATGGCAATGATGAATTGGTTATTGAACAAGCGTTGAAGTTCAATCCCAATATTGTGGTAGTTGCTGAAGATCAGAAATATGTAAAGGTTAAAGATGCATTAGCACATACTGACATTAAAGTATTTGTTGGTGAAAAAGCTTTGGAAGAAGTTGCCTCCATGGATTGTTATGACATCATGCTTGCTGCCATTGTTGGTTATGCAGGTCTGAAGCCTACTCTTAATGCCATCAACACAGGGAAAGCTATCGCTTTGGCCAACAAAGAAACACTTGTCGTGGCAGGGGACATCATAATGCGGACAGCAGTAGAAAAGCGGGTGCCTGTTATTCCTGTCGATTCCGAACATTCAGCAATATTTCAATGCCTGATAGGGGAAATGCGCAACCCGGTAGAGAAGGTAATTCTTACAGCTTCAGGTGGCCCATTCCTGGGGCGCAAACCCAATTATCTGGTTAATGTTAAAAGGGAGCACGCCTTGCAACATCCCAATTGGACAATGGGTGCCAAGATCAGTATTGATTCAGCCACACTTATGAATAAGGGTTTGGAAATGATTGAAGCCAAATGGCTGTTCAATTTAAGCCCTGAACAAATTGAAGTATTGATCCATCCGCAAAGCATTATTCATTCCATGGTTCAATTTGAAGATGGAAGCATAAAGGCTCAAATGGGTCTCCCGGATATGAAATTGCCTATTCAATATGCGTTGGGCTTCCCAAGCCGTATAAAGAACAATTATACAAGAACGGATTTCAAAAAGCTAAAGGAACTAACCTTCGAAGAGCCAGACCTGAAAACATTCAGGAACCTGACATTGGCCATTGAAGCTTTAAATAAAGGAGGCAATCTTGCATGTATAATGAATGCTGCCAATGAGATAGCCGTTTATGCATTTCTGAGAAACAGGATTGGATTTCTTGACATGACAGATGTTATCGAAAGAACTATGAATAAGGTTACATTCATTGAATCTCCCACACTGGAAGAATATTTTGAAAGTGATGGTGAGGCAAGAAGTTATGCAGCCGATCTAATAAAACTCTGATTTTAGTCCATAAAGGGGCGTTAAACCCAATAGCAGGCAGGATGCGTAACTCACATTTATACTTTCCTATCATTATATTGCACCGCTTAATAGCAAGAAATGGAAGAAAAACAAAGGTTATTTAATAATCTTTCCGGTGTTTTTCCTGTAATTAAATAATTAATAAAGCCTGCCTTCAAAGGATCTGGCAGGAATGAAACAGATATATGTTTTTATTAGCAACAGACTGGTCTGCATTTTTTGCCAACGTAGGACAATTTATTTTGGCATTTTCAATATTGGTGGTTTTACATGAAATGGGCCATTTTCTTCCGGCAAAATGGTTTGGTTGCCGTGTAGATAAATTCTATTTATTCTTTAATCCCTGGTTTTCTTTATGGAAAAAGAAAGTTGGTGAAACAGAATATGGTTTAGGGTGGATTCCATTGGGGGGATATGTAAAGATTGCAGGGATGATAGATGAGAGCATGGATAAAGAGCAAATGCAATTGCCTGCACAACCATGGGAATTCAGGAGCAAACCAGCCTGGCAACGCCTGATCATAATGCTGGGGGGCGTAATAGTCAACTTCATACTGGCCCTGGTTTTATTTGCCATGATACTTTTTGTTTGGGGTGAGGAAAAATTACCTGTTCAGAATTTAAAATATGGTTTAAGTGTTGATTCCCTGGCCACATCAGCAGGCTTAAAAGGGGGAGATATTATTACCGGGGTTAATAATAAGCCGTTGGTATATATGAATGACCTTCCCAAGGAATTGATGCTGGCGGAAAGGGTAATTTTAAAAGTGGACAGGCAAGGTAAAGACACCACTGTTGTAATGCCAGAAGGTTTTGTGCGGAAACTGACTAAAAATCAATTGAGAGGATTTGTTTCTCCAAGATTTCCCGTCATTGTAGATAGCATTTCTCCTAAGATCGAATACAAATCCGGTGAATTAAAAAAAGGTGATGTTCTCGTTGGTTTGAATAATGCGAATTTCTCCTATTACCAGGAATTTGATTCCATTAAAAAGCAGCACAAAAATGAAGTAGTAACATTAAAAGCATTGCGTAATAATGATACTGCCCTAGTAGCTGTTAAACTTACGGAAGATGGAAGTGTTGGATTCTTTCCAAAAGATCCCTCCAAAATTTTGGGAATAGAGAAAAAAGGGTACACTTTTTTTGCCGCTATACCAGCCGGTATTAATTATGGAGTAGATCGGTTAAGTGATTATATAACAGGAATAAGATTATTATTTACTTCAAAGGAGCACAAGGTTTCTGATAACCTGGGGAGCGTTATTTCCATAGGTAAAACTTTTGGTGGCACCTGGGATTGGTACCGGTTCTGGACCATGACTGCGCTTTTTTCCATCATCCTGGCTTTTATGAACATCTTGCCGATTCCAGCTCTTGATGGTGGCCACGCCTTATTTACGATCTATGAAATGATCACTGGTCGTAAGCCTAGTGATAAGTTTATGGAATACGCACAAATGGTAGGTATGGTATTACTGTTGGGCTTGATGCTCTATGCATTTGGTTTGGATATATGGCGATTATTTAAGTAGGTAATAATTATTAGCAATTCTATTATTACCCATCCTCATTCTTTTCAGTAAATTTGTAAGCTGTTCAAACTAATAGTATCAATTAAAAACTGTTAAGAGTTCAGATGGAATGAAGGAGTAAGCTGTCAACATTTACGACAACTACAAACTACAAACCATAAACTATAAACTCAATCACGGGGGTGTTTGGTTTTGACAGCATAGGTCTTTGAAAGTATAAGCATGCAGAGCGTTGGATAATTAGCTCTTTAATCTGAATATTCAAAACAATAAATGGCAATACTCAGTATGCCATGGCTGCCTAATCAGTGATTAAGTAGTCATTAGGGCCGCCGCGCGGGTTGGCTTGTAACCAGGCGCCGCCGCCGACATTAAACAAATACAGGCTGCTGCAACAGAAGGCTGTGACTGTTTGCTTAAGACCATCCAGCTAAGAAAAGAATTGGTTTGTTCTGTTCCGGTTCTTTTCCGACAATTAATTCAGAAATAAGCATGTAGAAGGCTTTTGAAAATCATGTTTGGACACCGGTTCGATTCCGGTCACCTCCACTTTATTGAATCTCAATCTAATTAAAAAGCTTGTAAATCACTGGTTTACAAGCTTTTTTTATTTTACCGGTCCCCCAAATTGTATAATAAATCTCATTCTTTATGTGACTAATTCGGGACCTAAAGAATAAAATCAAAAAGTGGTCCCGATTAGGGCATCAAACGGTTGATTTTCAACTCGTTTAATATCCAAACATCTTGTCTCACCCTGCCTGTAATTCTATATTTATTTACCCAAAAAGGCAACCCATGCTTTCCAAAACATTCACACTTCTATTTTGGTTGAAGAAACCAAAAGGCTCTAAAGGTATCGTCCAACCTATCTATTTAAGAATTACTGTTAATGGTCTTCGCACTGAGTATTCCGTCCAGCGTAAGTGGGATTCGACCAAATGGAACAGTGCCTTAGGGAGGGCAACAGGAACTAAGGAGGACAGCAAAATCTTAAATGCATACCTGGACTCACTTCAACGAAAAGCTTATGAAGCTGTTCAAAAATTGATGGACGAAAGGCAGGAAGTAACTTCCAATAGTATTAAAAATTACCTGCTGGGAATCACATCCAAACCCAGGATGATCACTGATGTTTTCCGTGATCACAATGACAATTTAAAATCACTTATTGGTAATGGCTACTCAAAGCAAACCTTTACCAGATACCAGACTACCATGGACCATTTAATCTCGTTTTTACAATGGAAACATCATGTATCTGATTGGCCTATTAGCGATCTGAATTTTGCTTTCATATCAGACTTTGATTTTTACCTGCGAACGGTAAGAAAGTGCGGACATAATTCAACTATGAAGTACCTGTCTAATTTTAAAAAAATTGTCCTGATCTGTGTAAAAAAAGACTGGCTACATAAAGATCCATTTACTGGGTTCAAATTGGCAACAAAGGAAGTGGTTAAGCCCTTTCTTAATCAACAGGAACTTGATGCAATTGCAAATAAAGACTTTCAAACTCAAAGACTATCTATCGCAAGAGATGTATTTCTGTTTAGTTGTTTTACAGGGCTGGCTTACATAGATGTTTATAATCTCAAAAGGGAAGACATACGGATAGGTATAGATGGAGAAAAATGGATTTTTATCCAAAGACAAAAAACAGAAGTGCTGTCCAGAATTCCATTGTTGCCAGTTTGTATAAATATATTGGATAGGTATAGATCTCATCCAACATGTGTGCACAAAAATTGCGTGTTGCCAGTCTGGAGCAACCAGAAAATGAATGAGTATTTAAAAGAGATTGCTGACCTCTGTGGCATTCATAAACGTTTAACCTATCATGTTGCCAGACACACATTTGGTACTACGGTGACATTAAATAACGGGGTTCCTATTGAAAGCGTAGCCAAGATGTTAGGCCATTCCTCATTAAGAATGACGCAGCACTATGCCAAAATACTGGATAATAAAATAAGCCAGGATATGAAAATGTTGCGACAGAAGTTAAATGGGACAGATGACAAAGGTTTACGCAAGATTGAGAATTCTTAAAAAGCTAAGTAGCACTAGTTTAATTATTGATCGTCTTGTAAGCTAAATATTGAGGAGAGTTATAGTAACTAATATAAATTTCCCGAGCCTTTTATGAACGATGAATTAATTGACGAAAAGTTGTTCCAGGATGCTTCTAAAATATTCGCGGGTTTAAACAATGATTTAAGACTCAGAATTATTCACCTGATTCATCTGTATCAAAAAATTACTGTCAAGGAAATGTATACAACTCTTCGCCAGGAACAATCACATGTCTCTCATCAATTATCTATATTAAGATCTTTAAAAGTTATTCAATCACAGAAGGAAAGCAATAAGGTACTGTATTCTCTGAATTATGAAAGACTATCTCAGATTAAAGAATCTGCAGTAAACTTAATCCTTGATAAAAGAAAAAATAATTCTCCCAATTAAAAAAAGGAAGTTGCATTACTCTAAGTACCAGGTATTATAGTACTATTTTCAAAATCGTTCGTCTCTATATTATTCTTTGAATCAAAAGCAGTGTAGTAATAGAATTGCGGGGCTTGTTTTTACAAGCCCCTATTATTTTATTTTCCCAGACATAGTACCAGGCTAAATATCAGTCGTCTAAGATATTTATGTTTTTGTAATCCGAGGCTTGTTTTTACAAGCCTTTGTTTATACAATTAATATATAACTAATCAAAACTGATTGCCAGTCTTAAACTTCTGCCCATTATAGAACTGGTAAACTCCTATACCTCTATGCGTAGAAGAATAACACTTTCTGATTATTTAAAGCTTGGCACTTCTATGGTCATTGTCCTTAACCAGGACGAGATAATTGAGTATATCAACCCGGTTGGAAAACAATTGCTGGGGTATACTTATCCCGAAATTGTAGGTAAAAACTGGTTTGGCAAGTTTGTCGCAAAAGATTTTATAAAAATTGAGCGTTTAAGGTTCAGGCTTTTGCTGAATGGAGATGAAGAAGGAAAAGAACCGCAGGAATGCTATATAAAAACCAAAGCAGGGAATGAAAGATTGATCAGGTGGAAATGCATGGATAAAAAAGATAAAAGGAATAATTCAATAGCAGTGATATATTTTGGTGAAGACATCTCGGAAAAGAGAATTTTACAGGAACGGTTAACAAGCCTCGAACAGGAAAAAAGGAGGCTTTTTATAAGTGCCATTTTAGAGGCCCAGGAAAAAGAAAGGTTTTATATAGCAAATGAATTACATGATAATGTCGGGCAGATCCTTACCACATGTAAGCTGCTGTTAGAAGGGGTAATAAAAGAAGATAAAAAATCCATCTGTCTGAAAAACACTTATGAACACCTTCAGAACGCTATAAATGAAATTCGCAGCCTTTCACATCAGCTCAACCCGGGTCAACTTCATGAAATAGGCCTTGTTAATGCCATTAAAGAATTAATAGCGAAAATCAATACAAGCGGTAAGCTGAATTGTGATTTTAAACATTCAAACAAAAGGCAGCTACAAAAACTTAATAAGGATATCGCACTATCATTGTTCCGGATTATTCAGGAGCAAATAAATAATATAATTAAGCATGCTAAAGCTACTTCCGTTGAAATCAGGCTATTTGCCGCTTCTCATTCAGTTGAGCTTGAAATTTGTGATGATGGGGTTGGATTTAATCTGAATAATATCCCGAGGGGATTAGGCCTGAGAAATATCTATAACCGAACCGAGCTATTTGGAGGCAAGGCAGTATTAAATACGGGCAAAGGCGAAGGTTGTACCCTAAGCGTTTATATACCATTATCGGAAAAAATGTATAGTTAATCGGGTTTGAGATAGTACTTATCACTTATTCATACGTCTAATTAATAAGCAGAAAGTGTTTAATTTTTTTCTCATGTGCATGTCACATAACCGGGGGTTTGTTTCTACTTACCCTTCGTTTTTTCAAGCAAATAAAATTGCTTTCAATAACAGCATGTTTAAGCGCCAGGTACGAAAGAAAAACCACAGTATAAAGCAAACATCATCTGGAATCGAACCTCGCTGTAGCCTATGGAAACTATTCCAATTTCCTGGAAAACATTTGTGAATTAAGACTTCCCCTGCATCCCCTGATCAATTTTTATGCATATCCGTAATACACCGGATAATTTGCATCATTGAACACACCAATTTGCACCTGTAATATCTAACCAGATCATTGCCAAAACAAGTGAAAAAAGATTGCTTATCTTATACACTATCCACAAGGCATAATAGTCTTACTATTATCATTTTACTGGTGATGATTTGTAACCATGGCTGCGGTAATCAACCTGCAGTTAATGGGTATTTCAGAATGAATAGGGTAGAGGTTTTTGAGAATAACAGGTTAGCCAGGGTTATTGATACCGGCATCCAGTTTTGGAATTTTTCCAAACTATCAACTATCCAGATTTATAACAATGCCGGCATCCAAAAAACTTTATACATTAATAATTACAAAGGCCGTATTCAAAGCCGAGATAAAATTTCAGGAAAGCTCCGGGAAGAATTTTTCATTCGTAAGTGGGATCAGCAGTGCCTGGAGTTATACTCAAGAAAGACCATAAATCAAAACCAATACAAGGTTATTTATTTTCTGGAAAAATTAAATGACTCCGCTTTTAACGGAAGTTCCTTTGACATTAAATAATATCAACGCAGATTCTCTTAATTCATTGGAATCTCCAATACATAACTGATACCTTGTCCCTCTGCTGATTGCACAAATAGTTTCCCATTAATCAATTCAGCCCTGTTTCGAAGGCTCCTTAGCCCTAAACCAGTAGAGTTCTGTGAAGCAGTTTCAAAATCAAATCCTTTGCCATTATCAGATAATTTCAATACTGATAGTTCATCCTGTTGTTCAAACACTATAAGCATCTCAGTGGCTGCAGAATGCTTAATAGCATTTTGAATCATCTCCTGGATCATCCTGTAAATATGGATCAATTTCCAATCAGGCAATGTCGGACTGACTTCTCCCACCAGGGCAATTTCAATAGGGGTGCTCCTGTTTACAAATGATATATATTCTTTAATGCCGCTTAGCAATCCTTTTCTTAGCAAGCTTGCAGGCATTAGGTCAAAGGATATTTCCCTGATTCTTTTTAATGAATTATCCAGCAGTGTCTCAATTTCTGTGTGTTCAGTAACATTAGTCGTGGCAGCTATTTCCAGGCTTGAAAGCTTTGATTTAGCTAATGAAAGGTAAGCGCCAATTTCATCGTGCAGATCTGCAGCTATGCGACTTCTTTCCCGCTCCATGGCAGATATTTCTGCAGTGAGGTTCTGCTTTTGTAGCAAAAGGTTATATCGCTGCTGGCGCAATATTGCAATGAAGAAATAAGCAATAATGCACCCGATTATAATGGTAGTAATTACAACAGCACCATAAATTTTCGCTTCCTGGGTATCCATAGCATGGCAATCGCATAGGTTAAGTTGGAGAATAAATTTATATAAGAAAATATGCGATAAATATTTAGTCGGAATGACTTGCTGCCTCCAAGACCCCAAATCCAAAAAATCTCAATGAGTGAGCTGTACATGTAAAAAACTGAAAAGCAAAAGCAAATCAAAAAGATTGGGTTCGATTGCAAATTGGTTTTATCCACAAGCACCATTTGATTAATGAGTCTCATACTCATAAAACAAATCACCAGGCCGTATGTAATATTAAAATAGGAGTCAAATAAAAATATGGAGGATAGATAGAAGTTTTCAAAAAGCCAGCATGCTATGAGTAAGCTAACTATGATGTAGAATAAAGATTCCTTCCTTGAGAAAAGCTTCCATTTTTTAAATTGCCAACAAATCAGCAGGGATTCTGCCAGAGAGTAAATATTGGCATTCACAGCATTGGAATGCCTGTTTTGAATGACAATAAAACTAATTACCTCATTTATGGAGGCAATGCTCACCAGGAATAAAAAAGGATAAAAGGCCGGATCCATCTTTGAATAACGGATCCAGCCAATTATGGCAGCTATTACAATAGTGAAACTAAATATAGTAGCTATGTAATAATTCATACTAGGGATTTAAAGGCGATGATGGCGGGCATTCTTCAGGGCATCGCTGACCATTTTCCAAAAAACTTCCGGTATCCGTTGTCGTTGCCGTATTCACTGCATTTTTTGCAAAAATGCCGCCCGTGATGTCCTGGTTTTTTTCGTCTACGCCTACTATTATTGCATGCACCCTTAGCTCTGCATCCATTCCATAATATACACGTAAACCTACACACCCCGACTGGTTCATGACTGTCTCCACCTGGCTTTTTTCAAAGGTTTCTGAAATACATAAAATGTTTTTGCCCTGGTAGGCAGCTTGTAAAATACTTTCCCGGTGATCTCTGTAATCCGTTGTCATTTTAATTGCTTCTTCTAAGGAAATAAAGGAACTCATAACTTTAATTTAGGTGAAAGAATAATTCACCAAAATGAGTTATGATTTGCCATTTAAAAACCGGGCATCTCACGGATAATATACTCCGGAATGTTACGGACATTTCTCAGATATAACCATTCCGTGATGCAAACAATGCAATGGTCACTGCACTTTTACCACCTATCTTCTCCTGTATGCTTTCTTTATGACTTTCCACAGTTCTGGCACTTATGCCAAGCTCGCTACCTATTTCTTTATTCGTCAGACCCCTGCAAATTAATTTCATCACATCCAGTTCCCTCTTTGTAAATTTTATATCCTTCTCCTTTCTAGCATTGCATACCGGGTTATCATTAAAATGATTCAGTAATTTTTGAGAGGTGGTTGTGCAATAATAGATTTTACCACTTAATATGGTAAATATGGCATCCAGGATTTCCTTTTTGGATGCACTTTTAATAAGGTATCCATCAGCCCCTGCCTGTATCATATCAATGATCAGGCTTTCTTCATCATAATTTGTCAGGGCTAATATCTTAATTGCCGGGAATTCTTCCTTTATCAGCCTGGCACTCTCTATTCCATCCAGTAATGGCATTTTAATATCTGTAATAACCACCTGCGGTTCAAATTTTCTTACCAGCTCCAAAAGCTCTTTTCCATTGCCTGCCTCACCCAATAATTGCACCTGCTTAAATTTTTTGAGCATTGCTTTAAACCCATCTCTTAATAGTTCATGATCATCTGCCAGCACAATGCTGATAGGAGTATCCGGTGGTTTTATCATCAAATAATCTATTTCATGACTAAGTACGTAATAAAACATGAGACTGTTTATCCCATTTGCACTCATTTTTTCAATGATTAAACTATTTATTTTTTTTGGCAGGAATAGTAAGGTGTTCACAGGTACTAAACAGAGTTTCAATCGTCTTAGCGCATTATCATAACAAGGCATTTTAAGGATAAAATGCCCTTTAAAATATTTTCATTCAGTAATATAAATACATTGTCAACGTGTCTTACATACACCATCATTGTTCTTACATCATAAAGTGGTTATCATTTTATTTAACAAGAAAATCTTATAGATGATGTAGTACTTTTTTCATAGTAGTACGTCTAACATAAGAAGGCATATTCTTTCTATTCTAAACAACTACACATGAAAAGGTGGATACTATTGCCATTGGTGTTTGTTATTTGCAACGCCTGGGCACAAACTCCGGTACAATGGAAATTCAGTTTCAAAAAATTGGCAACTGATTCCTACGAAGTTCATTTCACTGCCTTAGTGCAAGGTCCCTGGAAAATATATTCACAATCCACTCCTGGCGGAGGGCCTTTACCTACAAATTTTACTTTTAATAAAAACCCGCTGCTCTCCACGCAGGGTTCGGTTAAAGAAATTGGATCTGTACATAAACAATTTGAGGATGTGTTTGGTATTGATGTCTTATACTATAAAGAATCAGTAGATTTTGTCCAGGTCATAAAATTGAAAACTAAAGCAAAGACAAAATTTTCAGGTGCAGTGCAATATATGTGTTGTAACGATCAGCAATGCCTGCCACCAGCTTCTATTCCCTTCTCTATTGCGCTGAATTAAAAGTAGTGTAGGCTATCTTTTAAAGGGAAATTCAATCCCCGCCATAAGGAGAAACGATTGCGTAATTACCTGTCCCGGGTTTTTCAATAAAACCCGGGGTAAGATATACATGCTATAACGAAAACCATTGCCACTCATGCTTATTGCTCATGATGAGCTTCGTTCATCCGCTTGTGCTGTTAAAGACGAAGCATTCTTTAATCAACTCTATTCCACTCATAGAGATAAGATATTCAATTACGCTTTTTTAATCACCCAATCACAGTTGCATGCAGAAGAAGTCACCCAGGAAGTATTTATTAAGATCTGGCTCTACAGGTATAAATGGGAAGAAATAGAATGTTTTGAAGCATGGATCTATACCATGATGCGTAATCGTACACTGGATTATATAAAAAAGCTTTCAAACGAAAGAACATTGTTAAATGATGCTATGCAACACCATATCCAATATAGCACCATCACCGACGATACAATTTTAAGTAATGAATGTTTTAAAATTGTCGAAAAAGCTATGAATGCATTATCGCCCCAGCGAAGAATGGTCTATGTTTTAATGCGGGTTCATGGGTGGAAGCGGGACAAGGTTGCCAAAGTGCTCGGCGTCTCTCCAAACACCGTTAGGGTACAAATGGGTGAGGCTTTAAAATCTATTAAAAAATACATCACTGCCACTTCCAAAATGCCTGATGCCCAATAGGTGTTAAAAATTTCATAGGCATCAGTAAATTGCACCTCTCATAACGTATAATCTTGTTGAATTCTAACTGGGTAAAATGAAGGGTTTGTAATCCTTCCCTTATCAATTATTGATTATTTTCTGGAATGATACTCTCTTGTAAAGGCATAAGCATGCTGCCCATTACCACAAATTCCCTGCTATCATATTTTAATAAACGCACCTGCACCACATTGTCCTGTTTATATTGATCCAAATATTCTTTTTTAATACTTAACTCTGTATCATGATAGGTAGTTACCCGGCATACCTGGCCATTTATTTCAGGCCCTGTAACAACAGGAAATCTCAATATCCTTACCAATTCTTCATATGCATTCTCCTTAATCCTGTAAGAATAGATTCTGTTCTTTTCAATTTCACCTGTCATGATTTTTATTTTCTTCGCAACATAATACGAATTCATGTAGAATAATTATCCTGGGGTTTTAAAATAAATATAATTTGTATGTTCTTCTTAAATGACATCTTAAAGCATTTATTGTTTAAAAGAAACCAATAATTTCTCTTCTAAATAGTACTATAAATACTGTCAGTCGTCTTTACTGGTCAGGGAATGTGTAAAAGAGAACCGATGTTGCTCTGGCAAATAATAGGGTAAACTAGTAATACACAATGTCCGTAATCCAGACTGAAAGCCAAAAATTGCTTCAGCTGTCTGCAAAGCAGCTGGAAGAATGTTTGCTATTTCAACCATTTGAACGGGCTGTGGAATGTGCATTTAGTTCCCTTAAAACCAGTTGGAACCAATTAAAACAGATTGTGTCTATCAATGAATTTGAGTCAGAAGAAGAAGAAATTCAATTTTTTAAAGTTCTAAAACCAAAATTAATAGCTGAATTGGAATATTATGGTTTAGTGTATCATTCCATACTGTTTTGCCCACCCGATGCTGAACAGAAATTATTGTTCTGGCAAAGAGAAGCAGATCGCCTGCAGGAATTTAAAATACTCTATGCTGAATTTTATCACTATTACACTTCGGGCTCCACGCACTATGACGCCTGTTACTTTAAAAGAAAGAAAGTGCATCCTCATAGCAGCGAACATTCCGAATCTAAAGCAAAAACAACACACGATCACCTGGTATCAAAATTATTGGCTTTTGAAAAATATGCACAATATGCATTGTCCAATTTATCAAAAGCCTGAACTTTCAAAAGATGCAGTCGACTAGTCTTAAGCCACTAAGTCAGGAAGGGGATGTTTCTACATCCCTTCCATTTATTTTGATAAATTATCCATTCAACGCTATACATTATTTCTGATGTAGTTTTTCCCAACAAGTCTGAGCAACGTCTCTATATGCACCTTAAAGGACCCTGGTACAAACAATTGCCATCATTAAATATTTATTCAAAATTTCGAAAAAGTATGATCCGCCAATTTTCCACTGCCTTTGTTTTTTCCCTATTATATAATCTTTTGCATGCCCAGCCTCCGGCCATGGACACCATTACCATTAGCAGTTCTCTCGCACCTCAATCTATTAACCATACAGGTAGAAATATCCAGGTCATTAATGGAGATATGTTCAATCAGCTGCCAGTTCATTCAATTGACGAATTAATGCGCTATGTTCCCGGTGTTGAAATTCAAATGCGTGGACCCGCAGGTGCCCAGTCTGATATAGTTCTTCGTGGGGGAACATTTCAACAGGTTTTAGTTATACTTGATGGCTCTCGCCTTAATGATCCCAATACCGGCCATTTTAATAGCTATATCCCTATTGCACCGTCAGAAATCGATCGCATTGAAATCCTAAAAGGTGCTGCATCATCCATTTACGGTTCCGAAGCTGTAGGGGGAGTTATCAATATCATTACTAAATCATTTGCATCGCAAACCTCCAGATCCCAGGAACTGTCAGCAAGCGCAGCTACAGGTGAATATGGTTTTGTGAATACTAATATTGGCGGATATTATTCCAATGGTCAAACCTGTGTTTCCGGCGGCTTTCTTTCCAATAATGCAACAGGCCAGCCGCAGAGAGGAACCAAAGGGAATTTTAATAATAACACCCTCTCATTTTCAATGCAGCTGCGTTTCAATCCCAACTGGCGCCTGGCGCTGCGCTCTTCTTACGATGCTCGAAAATTTGGCGCACAAAATTTTTATACCACATTTTTATCCGATACCGCAGCCGAAACTGTTAAAACCTCCTGGAACCAGCTTCGCCTTCAATACCAGAAAAATACTTCAGATGTTGAATTGAATGCTGGTTATAAATGGGTTGCTGATCATTACATATACAACCCATCATCTACTGCCAATCAAAATAAGTCTCAACTGTTTCAGTTACTAACCATTTACCGTCAGTCTATTAATCAAAACGCCTCCCTCGTGTCAGGTGTTCAATATATCAGCAAAATGATACGCTCAAACGATCGGGGTGATCATAATGAGAACCAGGTAGCCGGGTTTCTTTCTTATATACATCAACTCCGTGCTTTAACTATCAATCCATCCCTACGTTTAGACTATACATCACCCCGTGGAAGCGAATGGCTGCCACAATTAAACCTTTCTTATTCCTGGCGCCAATTTCAATTTCGGGCAAGCGGGGGTAAAACTGTTCGGGATGCGGACTTCACTGAACAGTATAATAACTACAATAAAACATTTGTATCCGGCGGACGTATTGGAAATCCTTTACTGGTGCCAGAACGTTCCTTATCCTATGAGGCTGGAATGGACTACATGGCAAATAGTTTTTTTCGTCTGTCTGCAAGTTTCTTCCAGCGATACCATACACGTTTGATTGATTATGTGCCAACACCCTATGCTGATATGCCCCGCAAAATCAATCTTTCCCCAACAGGTTCCTATGCCCTTGCTTCCAATTTATACGATCTGACAACCACAGGTTCCGAATTGGATGTCAACTATTCCAAAAGCATCCGGTCCCGCCAAAACCTGTCTGCTAGCCTAGGCTTTATATGGTTACGTAGCCATAGCGATTCGGCTGTCACCTCTTTCTATATTAATTCACACGCCACGTACCTGGTAAATAGCACTGTGATTTATTCATTCAATCAGTTTTCATTAAGCCTATCCGGAGTTTACAAAGACAGGATGCCACAATCCGCCCCGGGAATGAAGCAAATTCCGGCAAAATGCTTTATGATGAATTCCAAACTGGAATATGGATTTAATAAAAAATCTATTGGGTTATTTATGCAGGTAGATAATGTTTTTGATGAAACCTGCAGCGATCTTCTTGGAGCCCAATTACCAGGCAGATGGCTAACAGGAGGTATAAAGTGGTCGTTGAAATAAGATAATATTATTCATAAAAAAACATAGTACTTCCGGCCTGCACAAACGTCTATTATTTGGTTTCATTTTACGCATTAGTTTTTAGAACAAGATATGGGATGGCAACATCCCTTTCTTTGTTTAATTGGGGAGGAGCATTTAGCCAATAGCTGTTAGCTATTAGCAAATAGCAGATAAATACAAGCTAATTGGATATAAGAATTAATGAATGACACTTAGAACTGAAGGCTGTTCCAACGATCAAATTTTAATATTTAATTCAACTAATACTTATGCACCTAATCTCGCAACATGATTGTTTTATATAATGTTTGTAACATATTCAGTAAGGCAATGACGACGAAAAAACACTTGGATCTAAAGACTGTTCCAGCGCCTCATTGCGGAAATTCGATTCCTCTGCCCACCATCGTTAACGAAATGTCCGCAATTCAGCGCCTTCAGTCTCTTCGCATATCACGTGTTCGAACCCAAAAGATTTAGAGATTGTGGTGAAGAAAGCTTAGACAGGGAAAAACTGTAATCATAGAGTGTCTACTAAGCATTAGTTATGACTGTTGTGCGTTGGCCCCCGCTGCGCATGCGGAGCAGTTGGGCCAGCGTGCCTTTTCTTTGGTTACTTTCTTTGGGCAAGCAAAGAAAGTGACAATTAAAAAACCTAACAATGTATCTCATGGATAATTTCATAACCCTCCCGGTAACAAATCAAAAGGATAATACTAATACCCAAACCGATTTCTTACCACTGCAAGGCACAGATTATGTTGAATTTTATGTAGGCAATGCCAAACAAGCTGCCCATTATTATATGAGCGCTTTTGGTTTCCAGGCCCTGGCTTATGCAGGACATGAAACAGGTATAAAAGATAAAGTAAGTTATGCAGTACGACAGCATAAACTAACCTTCGTGCTTACTACTCCTATAAGACCAGGAAATGAAATAGCTGACCATATATATAAACATGGTGATGGGGTTAAGTTCCTGGCTTTAATGGTAGATGATGCAACAAGTGCCTGGGAACAAACTACCAAAAGAGGTGGCCAGTCTTATTTGGCTCCCCAACAATTGAGAGATGAAGCAGGCGAAGTGGTGATGAGTGGGATACATACATATGGAGACACTGTACATTTATTCATTGAAAGAAAAAACTACAAAGGTGCATTCTTACCTGGTTTTAAGCCATGGAGCAATCCTCATTTTGCCCCCGCCGATACGGGTTTGTTATATGTTGACCATTGTGTTGGTAATGTTGGCTGGAACCAAATGAACCCATGGGTTAAATTCTATGAAGATGTGATGGGCTTTAAAAATATTCTCAGTTTCGATGATGAGGATATTTCAACGGAATATTCAGCCCTGATGAGCAAGGTTATGAGTAACGGGAACGGGTATGTTAAATTTCCAATTAACGAACCTGCGGAAGGAAAGAGAAAATCGCAGGTAGAAGAGTACCTTGAATTTTATAATGGCGAAGGAGTGCAGCACGTAGCATTGGCCACACATGATATTGTAAAAACTGTAAAGGACCTGATGAGCAGGGGTGTGGAATTTCTGAAAGTACCCAATAGCTATTATGATGACCTGCTGGACAGGGTAGGACATATCGATGAAGACCTGGAGCCCTTAAAAGAATTGGGCATTTTAGTTGACAGGGACAACGAAGGTTACCTGTTGCAATTATTTTCTAAACCGGTTCAGGACAGGCCTACGCTTTTCTTTGAGATCATACAGCGAAAAGGGGCTAAAAGTTTTGGAAAGGGGAATTTTAAAGCTCTTTTTGAGGCTATCGAAAGAGAACAAGCAGCCCGGGGAAACCTATAAAAATCGCCATTAGCTAATAACAACCGCTAACAAAATTGATCCATCTAAGTATTTTAAACCGCACTAAAATTATTGCTATAAAAATTTTAAAATTATTTCATCTCATACTTATGCACCAAACCTAAAACATGACTGCCTTATATAAAGGTTTTAACACCTACTCCAAGGTAATGACAACGAAAAAACACATCAATCTAAAGACTGGTCCAGCGCCTCATTGCGGAAATTCGATTCATGGCTTTTTATTGTTAACGAGAACGTCCGCAATTCAGCGCCTTCAGTCTCTGCGCATATCACGTGTTCGATTCAAAGTTTGTTCAAAGCTATAGTTCAGTTACCGCTTGAAGTAAAAGTTATAATCATAGTGAATGTTTCATCCTGTAGTTATGATCGTTGTGCGCTGGCTCCCGCTGCATACGCGGAGCGTTTATGGCAGCGATGTCCTTTTTGCTCCACTTTTTGGACAAGCAAAAAGTGGAATTAAAAAGTTGCCGAAGGCAAAAAGTAAAATAAAAACCATCAATCAGTATCAAACCATTTATCACCATCAACCCTACGCTAATAGCTATCAGCTAATAGCAAACCGCTAAATATCAAACCATGACCCACGAACCTACTCCATTATCCTCTCTATCACACAACCTCGAAGGCTCCCAGATCCTTCATTACAGCAATGCTGTAAAATCCCTCATAGCCAAAGGAAAAGACGTTTTCAATTTCACCGTAGGCGATTTCAATCCTTCCATTTTTCCCATCCCCATGGAGCTGAAAAAGGAAGCCATGAAAGCCTATGCCGAAGATTATACCAATTACCCAATAGCCGAAGGCAATGCAGACCTTCGTGGCGCCATCCGCATTTTCGAAAAAGAATGGAGCGACCTCAATTATGAAACCGATGAGATCCTTGTAGCATCCGGGGGAAGGCCGCTCATCTATGCAGCCTTCAGGGCTATATGCGATGAAGGCGATGGTGTTATTTATGGCTTGCCTTCCTGGAATACTGACTACTATGTTCAATTAGTAGGTGCCCGGGCCATTCCTATAACAACCTACCCCGAGGATGGGTTTTTGTTGACAGCTCAAACATTGGAGCCACACCTTAAAGAAGCTGTCATGTTATGTATCTGTGCACCACAAAATCCTACTGGTACCGTTTATTCCAAATCTGAGTTATCAGCTATTTGTACCATGGTAGCAAATGAAAATGCAAGCCGTGGTCCCGATCAGAAAAAACTATACATACTTTTTGATTCCATGTATGGCAATCTAGTTTCTAAAGGTTTTGAACAAACCAACCCTGTGTTGCTCTCACCATCTTTAAGGCCATACGTTATTACCATAAATGCCATTTCAAAAATATTTGCAGCAACTGGCCTCCGGGTAGGTTGGTGCTTAGGGCCAAAGCATGTATTATCAAAAATGAAAAATCTGCTTACTCACCTTGGTGCATGGGCACCCATGCCCGAACAAAAAGCTGTGGCTCGCTTTTTACCAGTTTCCTCTGCTGTAAGTAAATATTTAAGAACTTTAAAATCTGAATTGAACGAGAGGCATTACAAACTGCATTCAGGTATAATGACACTCCGTAACCAGGGCATACCCATCGATGCCTTAATTCCAAGGGGAGGTTTATATCTTTCCTTGCATATTGATATAGTTGGTAAGATGGCCAAAGGAAAGATTTTGGAAACGGCCCCCGATGTAGCTGGATTTCTCCTGCAACACGCAGGTATAGCTGTGCTTCCATTTTCTGTTTTCGGCACTTCCAACACACTTCCCTGGTTCCGCCTTTCAGTCGGCACTTGTCGAATGGAGGACATTCCCATCATGCTGCAAAACCTGCGCATTGTATTAAAGCCATTTGTCAAAAAAGAGGACAACATGCATGAAATAATCTCCGCTACCACAGTAAGTCAATAACTATATACGCGTTTTTTTCCTTCACCTGCGAGTCCGGGTTACCAGTATGGTAAGCTAACTCGCAGACTTCATAATCTTCGCGATAAAGACTTAGTTGTACTGCATAAAGTTTCTCCGACCTTCTCCCAAACCATGACAACACCTAAACACTTCGAAGTAAAGACTGCCTGCAGCGCCTCATTGCGGGTATTCGATTCCTCCGCCGCTAATAGTTACCGTACTGTCCGCAATTCAGCGCAATCAGCCTCCCCGCATATCACGTCTTCGACCTAAAGCCAGGTAATCCCAGAAGGAGACTACAACTGTAAATGAAAGACTGTATGCATAGTATAAATTTCAACCAGTAGTTATGACCGTTGTGCGCTGGCCTCATTGCCCACGCGGAGCGTTTGGGGCAATGCGCCCTTTTTGCTCCACTTTTTGGGCGTCAAAAAGTGGAAAATCATAATTGCCGAAGGCAAAAAAACTCATTAAATAGTCAACTCCATTCCAAATAACTAAATAACGCTACAAATAATAGTACTTACTACTACACCAATCGTCTTGTCTCTTGAATCGGCATGAATTGCAAAAGTCAAATGGTTAAGGTGAGGGTAGGTGCAAGCTTACCCTCAATTTTTGCAATACCGCAAACCCTTGTCCATAGTGAAGATTGAAAATAGAAGTTCTCTGATTCCTGCCAAACCAAAATCAAAAACATAAACCTCAAAACACTCACTGGCTAACATCTATCAGCTATCAGCTAATAGCTAATCCTTAATAAAGCTTGCAAAAAATAATACTCTCCGACTTAACGAACCAGAAACAAAACTATAAACCAGAAACAGTCAATAATGTCAATCAAAAGCACCATCACCGCCTTCATCTTCATTCTCCCCCTCTTTGCCTGGTCCCAATCCCACAACTGGCAACATGCCGACCTCACCCAGGACTCCATCTTTGGCATCAGTACCAATAAAGCTTATAACGAATTATTATCGGCAAAAAATAAAAAGCTAAAACCAGTAGTTGTCGCTGTCATCGACAGTGGAGTAGACACCGCTCATCTGGACCTGAAAGATGTCCTCTGGTATAATAAAAAAGAATCGAAGCTCAATGGCCGCGACGATGACCATGATGGCTATATTGACGACCAGCATGGCTGGAATTTCATTGGTTCCTCCAAAGGAAATGTGGATTTCGATAACCTGGAGCTCACACGCATCATCAGGCAAAAAAAAGGATACTGGGATAGCCTCGCTACCACAGGTGTTCCTGCATCCCTGAAACCAGGCTATGACCAGTTTCAGGATATGTTCAAGCACTATGAACATGAAAAAACAAATGCCACCAATACTTTAAACCAGTACCAGCAGTTTAAAAATGCATTGTTGAATATTTGCTCTGCTATAGGCAAACCGGATCCTTCAGCTACAGAATGGAAAGCCTATGCAGCCAAAACTGATCTTGAAAAACATGCCATCAAAACTTTGCAGCCTTTTCTTGATAATGGAAACACGGTGCAGCAATTCATCCAGGACAATTTAAATGGCACTATTGATTATTTCACCACGCAGGTTAACTATTACCTCAACCTCGATTTTGATCCCCGTCCTGTTGTAGGTGATAATTATTTCAATGCATCGCAACGTATTTATGGAAACAATGATGTCACCGGTCCTGATGCAGAACACGGCACCCACGTGGCAGGAATTATTGCTGCATCACGTTACAATGATCTCGGTATCCAGGGTATCGCTGATGCCGTGCGCATTATGAGCATCCGCACTGTGCCCAATGGAGACGAAAGGGATAAAGATGTGGCCAATGCTATTTTATATGCAGCTGACCATGGTGCTAAGGTTATTAATATGAGTTTTGGTAAGGCCTATTCGCCCTATAAAGACAGGGTTGACCAGGCTATTAAATATGCCATATCCAAAGATGTCTTATTGATTCATGCCGCAGGCAATGAAGGTAAAAACCTGGATAAGGAAAAGAATTACCCTACCAAATTATTCAACGACAGTACCCTCGCCTCTGCCTGGCTTGAAGTCGGAGCTTCCGGACCCAAAGATGACTCCACACTTGTAGCTTCGTTTTCCAACTGGGGCAAAACCACAGTAGATGTATTCGCACCTGGTGTGCATATCTATAGTTGTATTCCCGGTTCTAGGTATGCTTCCTTCGATGGAACTTCCATGGCCGCCCCCGTAGTAACAGGTCTTGCTGCCCTCATCCGCAGCCGCTATCCAAAGCTCACCGCTATACAGGTTAAAGATATCATTATGCAATCCGTTCAGAAGGTAGACCATAATGTCATAGTGATAGATGGTAGCATCACAATGCACCTTCCTTTTCAGGATGTCTGTGTTTCCGGCGGTGTTGTCAATGCGTACAATGCCTTGATTCTGGCAGAGAGCTACAATAAAAGAAAAAAATGAGCTATTAGCTATTAGCTGTTAGTAGAGAACCACGGGGACACAGAGGCACTGAGATGCACAGGGAATTGAGGGGTGCAGTGTGTAGTTTGTGTAATTCATTTGGAATAAGACTTTGTCGTTGCAAAGCACCTTCAAATTTTACCCGTCATTGCGATGAGCTTGAAAAAACGTTCGGTGAATAAAAACGTTTATGCGAGGAAGCAATCTCCCGCTACGAAGCAGCAATTTTAAACTGTCATTGCAGGAGGACCTTCGGTGAGATCTAAGTTTTTTTCTTAAATCCACCAAGGTCATGACAATGCAAAAA
This sequence comes from Flavisolibacter ginsengiterrae DSM 18136, assembly GCF_059568575.1. Taxonomy (NCBI): domain Bacteria; kingdom Pseudomonadati; phylum Bacteroidota; class Chitinophagia; order Chitinophagales; family Chitinophagaceae; genus Flavisolibacter; species Flavisolibacter ginsengiterrae. Next base: position 365 of record NZ_JCANTR010000009.1, on the reverse strand, counting down.
CTCTCTGAACTAAGGACTGGTCCAGCGCCTCATTGCGGAAATTCGATTCCTGTAACTTATATCGTTAATGATAATGTCCGCAATTCAGCGCCTTTAGTATCTACGCATATCACATGTTCGATCTAAAGTAAATGCCACTCTGTAGGAAGTTGCCACAGTAAACGAAAGACTGTATTCATAATTTCTAAGGCAACCTGTAGTAAAGATCGTTGTGCGCTGGCCCGGCAAAACCCGCGGAGCGTTGGGGTTTGCCTAGACCTTTTGTATTCTAGTTCTCCCAAACCTCCAAATTTATATTCTTTTTAAGCTGCAAATTTGTAGTTATCCACGTAAAAGGCACCTCTTTTCACAAGTGAGAACATTCT